>NZ_JALAGT010000027.1 GCF_022712295.1 Galactobacter sp. | reverse complement strand
CGTCGCTTTTCGCCGAGTCCGAGGCCGCGCTGGCCGCGGAGTATTTCGACGCCGCTGCCCCCATCTCCCGGATGGCTCTGCACGAGAACCCTGTGGACGACGAGGCCGCCACCGGCGGCCACCGCGTTGAACTGCTCCGCCGTGTTCACGGTTTCGACGCCGCAACGGTGCGCAGCCGAGCCGCCGAGGCCCCGGACGACCTCCAGGCTCAGCTCGACGTTGCCGACCTGGATGTCGTCGGAGGGCATGTGGAGGACGCCTTCAGACGGCTCACGAACTTCGTGGCCCGTCAGCAGGGCGAGGACAAGGACGCCGCCCGCATCCATCTCGTGGACCTCTTCGCGGTGGTCGGCAACCACGATCCAAGGGTCGTGAAGGCGCGTCCGCGCCTCGCCTCCGCCCTGTTCTGATCCGCCTCGAGCACCAAACCCGACCTTGTAGTTTCGATTCGTCCCAGGAGTTCATCTCATGAGCCTGCCCCCAGATCCCTTCCTTGATCCCAACGACCCCTCCTCCGGGGGGACCACCGTCCTGGAGCGTGAACGTCAGCTCCAGGAGGTGGAACCCGGAGACCACGAGCGCTTTGCGCACTACGTGCGTAAGGAGAAGATCACCGAGTCCGCGATCACCGGTGAGCCCGTGATCGCCCTCTGCGGCAAGGTGTGGGTACCCGGCCGTGACCCGGAGAAGTTCCCCGTCTGCCCCGAGTGCAAGGCCATCTACGACGGCCTCAAGGCACCCAAGGACAAGAAGAAGTAATTGCGGCGCGCCCGCCAGGGCGCCATCGCAGGTGGGGTGAGCCCCGCCGTCGGGCACAGCCGCGCCCTCGACCCCGTCACCGACCCTCACGAAGGAGCCCTCACCCATGTCCGACGCCTTGTTCTCCCTGCCAGGCACGGGAGCCGCCGGCGAGGACATGCCACCCGCATACCCGGCCAAGGCGGCCTGGGGCACGGCCACCAAACTGCGTCAGTGGCAGCAGGAGGCCATGGAGGGTTTCTTCTCCTCAACGGCCAAGGACTTCCTGGCGGTCGCAACGCCGGGCGCGGGTAAGACGACGTTCGCGTTGAGGGTCGCGAAGACGCTGGTGGATTCCGGCAGGATCAACCGCATCACGGTCGTGGCTCCGACCGATCACCTGAAGACGCAGTGGGCCGACGCCGCCGCGAGGATCGGCTTGTCCATCGACCCCAACTTCAAGAACTCGGACGGACATCACGGGCGAGAGTACATCGGCGTGGTGCTCACGTACTCGCAGGTGGCCAACAAGCCGCTGCTGCATCGCGCTAGGACCGAGGCGGGCCGCACGCTGGTGATCCTCGACGAGGTCCACCACGCCGGCGACGCCCTCACCTGGGGTGACGGTATTCGTGAGGCCTTCGAGCCGGCCATCAAACGGCTTTCACTGACCGGTACACCGTTTCGTTCCGACACCGCGCAGATCCCGTTCGTGGACTACGTCGAGGACGCGGAGGGGATCCGACGTTCCAAGGCGGACTACACCTACGGTTACGGCGAGGCGCTGAAGGACCACGTGGTGCGTCCGGTGCTCTTCATGGCCTATTCCGGCAACATGCGCTGGCGCACCTCCTCCGGTGAGGAGATGGAGGCGCAGCTGGGCGGTGCGGCGACCAAGGACATCACCGCGCACGCCTGGCGCACCGCGTTGAACCCGGAAGGGGAGTGGATCCCGTCCGTGCTGGCGGCCGCGGATCGGCGCCTCACCGAGGTGCGCCGCAGCATTCCGGACGCCGGTGGCCTGGTGATCGCGACCGACCACGAGTCCGCGAAGGCCTATGCCGGCCTGCTGCGCTCCATCACGGGTCAGGCCCCTACCGTGGTGCTCTCCGACGACGCCAAGGCCTCCAAGCGTATCGAGGAGTTCGCGCAGGGGGAGCAGCGCTGGATGGTCGCCGTGCGCATGGTGTCCGAGGGTGTTGACGTCCCGCGCCTGGCCGTGGGCGTGTACGCCACCTCCACGTCAACGCCGCTCTTCTTCGCCCAGGCCGTGGGCCGCTTCGTGCGTTCAAGGAAACGCGGCGAGGTGGCCTCCGTGTTCTTGCCCTCCGTACCGATCCTGACGACGCTCGCCAATGAGATGGAGGTGGAGCGGGACCATGCCCTGGACCGCCCCGTGAACCATCTCACGGAGGAATTCGGTGCCGACCAGGAGGAGGCCGAACTCGCGGCGGCCAACCGCGAGGAGAAGGCCTCGGATTCCTTGGCCCAAGGCACGTTCGAGGCGCTGGAATCGGATGCGAACTTCGACCGGGTGCTCTTCGACGGCGGTGAGTACGGCATCGGCGGCGTGGTGGGTTCCGAGGACGAACAGGACTTCCTGGGGATCCCCGGCCTGCTGGACGCGGATCAAGTGGGTGTGTTGTTGCGGCAGCGCCAGGCGCAACAGGTCTCCCGCCGCAACTCCGCCGCCAGCGCGGCCTCCGCGCCCGAACCGGTGAACGCCGTGGACCACCGGCAGCTCATGGATCTGCGCACCCAATTGTCCAAGTCCGTGTCTGCATGGGCCGCGCGTACCGGCACGCCGCACGGCCAGATCCACACCAAGTTGCGCTCGGTCTGTGGCGGACCCGCGGTGGCCCAGGCCAGCGCCGATCAGTTGAAGCGGCGGATCGACAAGCTGCAGGACTGGTTCGTGGGCCGCTCCTGATTCAGGCGATCCGAACGCCGGCGGCAGCCAGTTCTTCAAGCACGGCCGGCGTGTTCTCCGGATGGACCGCGGCAGTGAGCTCTCGCAGCGCTGTGGTGTCGAAGCCCTCCCTCACGGCATCGAGGGCGGTCGCTCGGACACAGAAATCCGTCGCGATGCCCACCACGGTCACGTCGGTGACGCCGCGTTCGCGCAGCCACGCCGCAAGCGGCGTACCGGGTACGGTGTCCGACGGGCCGGGTTCGGGTGCCGAGGCCTCGTCACCCGAGATGACGCGACCCTCGAACCCCGAGTACGCGGCCTCGTAGCGACCCTTGCGTACGTAGGCGTCGATGCGTTCGGACGCCGGGGTCAAGGCTGGGTGCAGCTGGGCACCCGAGGTGCCTGCCACGCAGTGCACCGGCCAGGAATCGACGAAGTCCGGTGTCTCGGAGAAGTGCGTCCCCGGGTCGATGTGCCAGTCCTGCGTGGCCAACACCAGGTCGAAGGTGGCCCCGTCCGTGACGAGATCCGCCACCGCGCCGGCAACGGCTGCGCCGCCGGAGACGCCCATGGCGCCTCCCTCGCAGAAGTCGTTCTGGACGTCGACGATGATCAGTGCGCCTGCCATGAAGGTGCTCCTCAGAGGTACTCGGTGGGGATGACGGGATCTCCTGCGAGCATCTGCTTGCCGGAACCGGGGAGTTCGCCGATGGAGGCCTCACGCCGGGCAATCGCCCGTGTCACGCCCTCGACGCCGGTGAAGCCAGGCTGCACGTCGCCGTCCACGACGAGCGGTACAAGCAGGTCGCGGGCCTCCACTCCGGCGGGGGGCCGGGAACCGTCCACACCGATCAGTTCGGCCGTGGCGCGGCCGCGCTCATTGAGTCGTCGGAAGGCCGCCTTGCGGCCTCCGACGCTGCCCTTCCCTGGGGCGCGTTTGGCGACGTCCTTCCACCCGCCGTCGGCCCCCTCCCGGGCCACGAGCTTGTAGACCATGCCTGCCGTGGGGTGGCCGGACCCGGTGACGAGCTTGGTACCGACGCCGTAGGTGTCCACGGGGGCCGAACGCAATGAGGCGATGGCGTATTCGTCCAGGTCGGAGGTCACCACGATGCCGGTGTCGGTATTGCCGAGGTCGTCCAGGAGGCGGCGGACCCAGCGGGCCTGGTCAACGAGGTCGCCGGAATCGATGCGGACGGCTCCGAGGCCGGGGCCGGCCACGTCCACGGCGGTGCGCACGCCCCGTTCCACGTCGTAGGTGTCCACCAGCAAGGTGGTGTCTGCCCCCAGAGTGTCCACCTGCGCCTGGAAGGCCTCACGTTCCGAATCGTGTAGCAAGGTGAAGGAATGCGCGGCAGTACCACCGGTGGCGAGTCCGTAACGGCGGCCGGCCTCGAGGTTGGAGGTGGAGGCGAAGCCTGCGATGATCGCGGCGCGGGCCGCGGCCACGGCACCCTCCTCATGGGTCCGGCGTGACCCCATCTCGATGCAGGGGCGTCCCTCCGCCGAGGCCACCATGCGTGATGCTGCTGAAGCCACGGCCGAGTCGAAGTTGAGCACGGAGAGCAGATAGGTCTCCAGAACCACGGCTTCGGCAAAGGTTGATTCCACCTGCAGCAGCGGTGAACCGGGGAAGTAGACCTCGCCCTCGGCGTATCCGGTGATGGACCCGGAGAAGCGGAAGTCAGACAGCCACTCCAAGGTCGCCTCGTTCACGACCTCACGGCTGGCCAGGTAGTCGATCTCGTCGGAGCCGAACCGGAAGTCGGCCAGGCCTTCGAGAATCCTTCCGGTTCCGCCGACCAATCCATAGCGCCGGCCTGCAGGCAGACGACGCGCGAAGAGTTCGAACACGCTGCGACGATGGGCAGTGCCTGCGGCAAGCGCGGCCTCCACCATGGTCAACTCGTAGTGGTCGGTGAGCAGTGAGGTCGCAGGCGACACGTGGCACTCCTGATGAGGTTCACGACGGATCCGGTGATGGGGAGACACGTGGTTTCCCGGGGTCAAGACTACGCGGCGGCCGGGGGCAGCGAGACCAGCATGAATGTCTGCACGGGACGGGGAGGCGTTCTAGACTGGAGCGTATGACCACCGTGAACATGGCGCCGGTGGCCGCACCGGTGGAGTCTCCGGTAGAGGACACGGCGCTGGAGACCAGACTGGATCGCCCCTATGAGCTGTTGGTGTGGGACGACCCGGTCAATCTCATGAGCTACGTGGCCTACATCTTCCGCAGTTATTTCGGATACTCCGCGCCGCGTGCGGAGGAGTTGATGCTGCAGGTGCACCACGAGGGCAAGGCCGTGGTGGCTTCGGGGTCGCGTGAGCGGATCGAGGCGGATCTGGTGGCCATGCACGGCTACGGTTTGCAGGCCACCTTGCGGCAGGAGTCCTGAATGGCCCGGGCTTTCAAACACATCGGGGGCGCCTATGTTGCGCAGCTCGAGGAGGACGAGGCACGGCTCGTGATCACGCTGGCGCGTGATGTTCTCCATCTGCTGGAGACTCGTTCGGGTGAGGGTTCCTCCGAAACGCCCCGCGACGCGGCACAAGACGATGACTCCGCCACCTCGTGGTGGGAGGAACTGGGACTCAGCGACCCCGAGGCCGCGCCGGGGGTGGAGTCGTTGGAACCACCGGAGGATCCGGCTCTGGCGCGTTTGTTGCCACCCGTCAGCGAGCAGGATCCCGAGGACGAGGCGCGCTTGAGGGCGATGTTGGAGCCGCAGGTGGTGGCGTCGAAACGTGCCGCGCTGCAGGAGGCCATCGAATTGTTGCGGCATCATCCCCTGCGTGTACCGGAGGCGGACGCACACCGTTTCGGTGCGGCGCTGAACGATATCCGATTGGTCCTGTCCCAGCGCTTGGGGATCGAGGACGAGGCGGATTCGGAACGCGTGGCTCGGCTGGCCGAAGCGAGGCCGTCCAAGAACCGGGACGTCGATGATGTGGAGCATTTCATGGCGATGTTGTACTCGTTCGTGTCGTGGCTCCAGGAGTCGCTGATGACCGCATTGTTGAAGAGGCGCTGATGACTTGCTTCCGAGGGCACGTCGAGCGCCCCGTCAACACCGCGCCGATCGGGATCTTCGACTCCGGTGTGGGTGGCCTCACCGTGGCCCGGGCCGTGATAGATCAGTTGCCTCACGAGTCCACGCAGTACGTCGGCGACACCGGTCGTGGCCCGTACGGGCCCTTGCCACTGGCCACGGTCAGGGCCAATGCCTTGGGCATCATGGACGAACTCGTCGATGCCGGAGTCAAGCTGCTGGTGATCGCGTGCAATTCCGCCTCGGCGGCCGTGTTGCATGACGCCCGCGAGCGCTACACCACCCGGTACGGGATTCCGGTGGTTGAGGTGATCCAGCCGGCCGTGCGCCGCGCCGTCGCCGCCACACGCAATGGTCGGATCGGGGTGATCGGGACGCAGGCAACGGTGGGCTCCAGGGCCTACGACGACGCCTTCGCAGCCGCGCCTCAACTTCAACTCACGTCTGCCGCCTGCCCACGATTCGTGGAATTCGTGGAGCGGGGCATCACGTCAGGTCCGGAGTTGATCGCCACGGCCGAGGAGTACTTGGCTCCGTTGAAGGCGGCCGGGGTGGACACGCTGGTGCTCGGATGCACCCACTATCCGTTGCTGACCGGTGTGCTCTCGCTGGTCATGGGCGAGGGAGTCACGCTGGTGTCCTCCGCCGAGGAGACAGCCAAGGACGTCTACCGTTCGCTGGCCAGGTCCGGGTTGGAGACGCCTTCGGTCGAGGACGGGGACCATCACTTCATGGCCACTGGGGATGCCGAGGACTTCGGGAAGCTGGCGCGGCGGTTCCTGGGGCCCGAGGTTCGGCAGGTGGAACACGTGGACTCGATTGCGCAGCAATACCCCACAGGAGTCATGGCCAAGATCACTGAGGAGATGCTGCGGCGGGCCAGGGAGGGGCATTCAGCAGGGGCATCGACGGGTGGGAACCGAACGCCGTGATGCGTGGGGTTGGACACAGTCGCGGCGAGGTGGGCGATGACGCAGTATCCTCACAACAGTTGTCGTCCACCGGAGAGATCGAGTGAAACTCACCGTCATCGGCGCCACAGGCTCCTTCCCGGGGCCGGGGGCGCCCGCATCCTGTTACCTGCTCACCGCTCACGACGGGACGCGTCCGTGGCGTGTGCTGTTGGATCTCGGCTCGGGGTCGCTCGGCGTGCTGCAGCGCTACATGGACCTGAAGGACATCGACGCGATCTTCATCTCGCATCTACACCCGGACCACTGCATGGACCTGTGCGGCCTCCACGTCGCGGTGCATTGGGATCCCTACGGCTGGGGCCGGGAACGGGTGCTGGTCTATGGACCGACCGACACCGCGAACCGCATGGCGGATGCCTACGAGCTGCCCCGAGATCCGGGGATGCACGAGGACTTCGACTTCCGCGACCTCGTGGTCGGCAGCCCCATCAAGGTGGGTCCGTTCACCGTGACGCCCTACCCGGTGAGGCACCCCGTCAAGGAGGCCTACGCCCTGCGGGTGGCGGCCACCGAAGTGATCGACGGCGAGCCCGAGACGTCGGTCCTCACCTACTCCGGTGACACGGATTCCTGCCCCGGACTGGTCGAAGCGGCCACCGGTGCTGACCTGTTCCTGTGCGAGGCCGCGAACCAGGAGGGTCGAGATGACGCCATCGAAGGCGTTCACCTCACCGGCAAGCGTGCAGGTCATGCGGCCAGAGAGGCCGGGGTCATGAGGCTGCTGCTCACGCACCTGCCCGTCTGGACGGATGCCGAGATCGTCCTCGCAGAGGCCAAGGAAGAATACGAGGGAGAGACCGCGGTGGCCGTTTCCGGTGTCACCTACGGCGTCTCCTCGGGACGACGCCTCTCCGGTCCGAGCACCGACACCATGATCCGTATACCTGAGTCCCTCGCCAAGGCGTTGAAGGAGTCGGGAGCGTCCGTGGAACCGCGGCGCACGGATACCATGGGGGCATGACCAACCCTTCAACCCGTGCAGACGGGCGTGCCCTGAACCAACTTCGTCCCGTGAGTATCAAGCGGGGGTGGTCCAAGCAGGCGGAAGGGTCCGCGCTGATCGAGTTCGGCAACACCCGCGTGCTGTGCACTGCATCCTTCACCGAAGGTGTGCCGCGCTGGCTGAAGGGGCAGGGCACCGGCTGGGTCACCGCCGAGTACTCGATGCTCCCGCGCGCCACCAACACCCGTAACACCCGAGAGTCCGTGAAGGGCAAGCTCGGCGGGCGCACGCATGAGATCTCCCGACTGATCGGCCGTTCGCTGCGCGCCATCATCGACACCTCGGCCCTCGGCGAGAACACCATCGTGCTCGATTGCGACGTCATCCAGGCCGACGGCGGAACCCGTACAGCGTCCATCACCGGTGCCTACGTGGCACTCGCCGACGCCATCTCCTGGGCCAAGGAGCAGCGCATCATCCCCAAGACCAAGAAGGTGCTCACAGACTCCGTGTCCGCGATCTCCGTCGGCATCGTCGACGGCACGCCGATGCTGGATCTGCCCTACGAGGAGGACTCCCGGGCCGAGACGGACATGAACGTGGTGGTCACCGGCTCCGGCGGCTTCGTGGAGGTCCAGGGCACGGCCGAGGGCGCCCCGTTCGACCGCTCCGAGCTGGACTCGCTGTTGGACCTCGCGGTGGCAGGCAACGCCGAGCTGGCCTCGCTGCAGGCCGCCACCTTGGCCGAGGACCTCTGATGAGTGATCCCGTTCTGGTGCTCGCCACCCACAACCAGGGCAAGGTACGGGAACTGCGGGACCTTCTGCGTGGTGCCGTGACCGGCCTGGACGTGGACACGCAGGTGGTCTCCGCCGCCGAGGTTTCCGCCCCGGACGTGCGTGAGACCGGCGTGACGTTCGAGGAGAACGCGCTGCTGAAGGCGCGCGCGGTCGCGGCGGCCACCGGCCTCGTGGCAGTGGCGGACGACTCCGGCCTCGCCGTGGATGTCCTGGGCGGCGCACCCGGATTCCTCTCCGCACGCTGGTGTGGCCGCCACGGCGACGACCGGGCCAACCTGGACCTGCTGCTTGCACAGCTGGCCGACGTCGAGGCGCCGGAACACCGCGGTGCGGCGTTCGTGTGCGCTGCCGCGCTCGCCGTGCCCGGCGAGCTGCCTAGCGGCGGTGAGGAGCTGGTGCGCTTCGGCCGGCTGGCCGGGACCTTGGCCTTCGAGCCGCGTGGCGTCAACGGCTTCGGCTACGACCCGATCCTGGTTCCCGCAGGGGAGAGCCGCAGCTGCGCCGAGCTGGAGCCGGAAGAGAAGAACGCGATCAGTCACCGCGGGCAGGCCATGCGCGCGCTGCTACCCGAACTGACACGGGTTCTCGCCGGGCGGCTCTGAGCCACGTGGGCATCGATTTCACCGCGGTCGATTTCGAGACCGCCAACGGATTCCGTGGCTCAGCATGTGCCGTTGGGCTGGTCCGCGTGCGGGATGGCGCCGTCGCGGAGACGGCTCGCTGGCTCATCAAGCCGCCGCAAGGGTATGACCACTTCGATGCACGCAACGTGCAGATCCACGGGATCCATCCTGAGGATGTGGAGGCGGCCCCGCGCTTCGCGGAGGTCTACCCGCAGTTGCAGGCGTTCCTGGGAGACGACGTGTTCGTGGCGCACAACGCCGCCTTCGACACCGGCGTGATCCAGGCCGGGCTACAGGTGTCCGGGGCCTCGGTGTCCGCGGTGGATTCCGTGTGCACGGTGAAACTGGCGCGGAAGACCTACACGTTGGCGTCGTACTCGCTGCCGTTCGCGGCCGCTGCGGCCGGATTCGATCTGGAGGATCATCACGATCCGCTGGCGGATGCGCTGGCCTGCGCCCATATCGGCATCGATGTGACTGCGCGCTCGGGTGACTCCTCCATCCTGGTCGCAGCGGAGGCTTTGGGCGTGGAGAAGGGGCACCTGAACTCGTGGAATCCCGGGGACCCCTGGTGCAGGGAGGTCCGCGACGCCGAGGGGTGGAGGGTCTCCGGACATACGTTGCCGAAGCAGCCGGGTACACCGTGGCCCACGGAGGGGAAGAACCTGGAACCCGCCGCGGATGCCGACCCGTCCAACCCCCTGTTCGGGGAGACGGTCGTCTTCACAGGAGACCTCGGCATCTCGCGTCCCGAGGCCAAACGCAGGGCAGCGGCGGTGGGTGCCCGCACCGCGGACCGCGTCACGCGGGCCACGACCGTGCTGGTGGTGGGGGACGGCTTCGTGGCCGAGGACATCACCACCGGCCGGCTCACCCGCAAGGCGCGGCATGTGCTGGCTCTTCAGGAGCAGGGGCGGCGCGTGGAAATCGTGTCTGAAGCCGAGTTCCTGCAGCGGGTGGGCGGCGCTTGGCCCGCCACCCTCTGACCCTCGGCTTCTGGGACCCGGTTCTCGTGAGAAGGAACCCGATTCGGGTTCCTTCTCACGAGCGCCCGGCCCGTGTCACAGGGACTGCATGATCAGCCGAGGGTGGCGGCCGTGAAGGCCTCGGCCAGCCTCACCGTCGGATCGCCCAACACGTCCGCCGTCGGCTGCCCGGAGACCTCGGCCAGCCGTTCAGCGCCGAGGACGGCACCCACCAGCGCCCCCGCATAGGCGCCCGCCCCACCGTCTCGCCGGGCCAACGCCTCGATACCGGCCCAGTCCTCCGTGCCGAAGGCTCCGGTGAGCACAGGGCGGGCGGCGTGGAGCGCCGCGGTGAGACCCTCACGGGCCGTCTCGAAGGGCCCGACGGCGGAGCGCGGCTCCGGCGAGTCCGTCGCCGCACCGGCGACGGACTCGAGCAACCGGACCGCGTCGTCGGGCAGTGCGCCCGAACGCGTGAGCAAGTAGAGCAAGGAAGCGGCGTCTGCGGCGGCCTCGTGCGCGGCAGGCGAGCCGTGGGAGAAGGCGGCCGTCCATGAGGCCAAGCGCCGCACGTCCTCCTCGTGTGCGTGCGCCAGCAAGCCGATCGCCGCTGCACGCGCCAGCACGCCGGTGCCGTCGGTGGAAGCCAGCTCCGGAACGGTCGCGGCCGGGCGGTTGAAGGGTCTGCGCGGCTGGGACATCTCGGGCGAGCGCAGGCCGATGAGATTCTGCTGATCGCCCGGACCGGCCGCGCGAGCGGACTCCGCGCAAGCGGAAGCGAACTCACGTGAGGGAGGCTCGGGGGCGCCGTCGGGCAGCTGGCCGTCCATCGCGCGGACCCAACGCAGGGCACCCAACCAGGCACAGGCGACGTCGTCCGCTCCCACCCCTTGGGCGGCCCACTCCGCGGCCTCCAGGATCCCGTCAAGGACGTACAGCTGTTGCCAGGACTCCGCCCGGGACGCGGCGCGGGTACCCGCAAAGGTCCCGAGCACACGGGAGAGATCGGAGGTCTGGGACGGCACGGGCTGCGAGGAAGAAGTCACGGTCAATGATCATAGTGTCGGACCCTGCACCTACAGTGAACACCATGAGATTCCTGCACACCTCGGACTGGCATCTGGGTCGAAGTTTCCACGGAACGGACCTCCTTCAGCAGCAGCGCGCAGCGATGGATCGCGTCGTGGAGGCGGCGGTGGAGCACAAGGTCGATGCCGTGCTGATTCCGGGGGACGTCTACGACCGAGCACTGCCGGGGACCGATGTGGTGGCACTGCTCAATGACACGTTGGAACGACTCGTGAAGGCCCACGTCAAGGTGGTCATCACCTCCGGGAATCACGACTCCGCCGTACGGCTGGGCTTCGGTGGGTCGCTGATGGCGGCCGCCGGCGTTCACCTGCGCACGGATGTGGCGGCGTTGACCGACCCCGTGGTGTTCAGTGAGCCCGGCCAGGACGTGTTGGTCTACGGCATCCCCTACCTGGACCCGGGGCTGACCGCGCAGGCACTGGGGGTGGACCGCTCGGCAGGGCACCCAGGGGCCACGGCGGCCGCGACCGCTCGGATCCGTGAACACGCGCAGGAGTATGCACGGGCGCACCTCGACAAACAGGTCCGGACCGTGGTGCTGGCCCATCTCTTTGCCGCAGGAGGCGCGGAAACCGACTCGGAGCGACCGCTCGTGGTGGGACAGCTGGGGCAGGTCCCGGTGTCCGTGTTCCAAGGCTTCGACTACACGGCGCTGGGCCATCTGCACGGCGCCCAGGCCCCCACGGAGACCGTCCGCTACTCGGGATCACCGCTGCCCTATTCCTTCTCCGAGGCGGAACAGGACAAGGCGGGGCTGGTCGTGGACCTGGAGCCGGGGCAGCCTGCGAAGGTCACCTCCATCGCCTGGCCGCCCCCGCGGGCACTGGCGCGGTTGAGCGGGCGCATCGAGGATCTCCTCGCCAACGACGAATTCGCTCACGCGGAGGATGCGTGGTGCCAGATCACCCTGACCGATCCCGAGCGACCCGCCACCCCCATGGAACGGCTCAAACAACGCTTCCCGTATGCGCTGGAACTGCTGTTCCAACCCGAGGGGCGCGAACACGACACCCGCACCTACCGGCAGCGCGTCCGCCGAGACGAGGACCCGGCCACGGTGACGTTGGGCTTCGTGGATCACGTCAGAGAACGCCGAGCCAGTGACTCAGAGGAAGCCTTGATCCGCACTGTCGTGGCACAGGCTTCGACGACGGAGGTCTCGGCATGAGGCTGCACCGGCTCCAACTGAGCGCCTTCGGGCCCTATGCCGGCACGGAGGTCGTGGACTTCGACGCGATCGCGGCCGAGGGTGGATTCTTCCTGCTGCGCGGCGACACGGGTGCGGGGAAAACCTCGGTCCTCGATGCGATCTGCTTTGCGCTCTACGGCGACCTTCCCGGAGCCCGCTCCGGTGGCAAGGACCACCTGCGCTCGGATCACGCCGCAGACGCCGTGGAGCCGCGGGTGGAACTGGAGTTCTCCATCCGTGGGCGACGCTTCAAGGTGGAACGTACTCCGGTGTGGTTCCGTCCCAAGAAGCGCGGCAGCGGCACGGTCCGCGCCAATGCGACCGCCACCCTGCAGGAGGACGATGGTGGCACGTGGGTGGTGCGCGGCTCCAAGCCGCAGGATGTGGGAGAGGCCCTCAAACCGCTGCTCGGCATGGACAAGGAACAGTTCACCCGCGTCGCCATGCTGCCTCAGGGCGACTTCGCGAAATTCCTTCACTCCACCTCGGATGAACGCGGCAAGCTGTTGCGTCGACTCTTCGACACCACCCTGTTCGACCGCGCGGTGGAGATCGCGAAGCTCAGGCACGACGACCTGCGCAACGCCGCCGGTCAGCATCTCACCCGCCGCGACGCCACCGTCGCCGAACTCGTTTCCGGCCTCGAGGCGCGTTGGGGCGAGGACGCACTGGCGAGTGCGGTGACGCCGGAAGCCTTGGAGACCTCCCTGCCTTGCGGCGTGGCGTCCCACTCGGTCGCCGACGGTGACCGGACATCGGAGACGGTCATCCCGGATCCGGTGCCATACGAGGCCGGTGCCCCTGAATGGTTCGCGGCGGTGAAAGACGAGTCCACAGTGCGTTTCGAGCGCGCCGATGTGGACCGCACCCAGGCCAACGCCAGGGCCAAACGAGCCCGTGATGCCGTGGAATCGGCTCGGTCGGCGATCCGGGACCAGACCGCTCTGGACGAGTACCAGCAACGCACCTCCGCCCTGAGCGAGCGGGCGCGAGACGAGGCGCAACAGCGCGCCCGTCTGGATGCCCACGAACGAGCCGGCAAGGTGATGCCGTTCCTCGACGCAGAACGCCGGGCG
This sequence comes from Galactobacter sp., assembly GCF_022712295.1. Lineage (GTDB taxonomy): Bacteria > Actinomycetota > Actinomycetes > Actinomycetales > Micrococcaceae > Galactobacter. Next base: position 19,956 of record NZ_JALAGT010000027.1, on the reverse strand, counting down.
GGGACCCAGGTCCTGGACGCCGCACAGGCGATGATCGGGCCACGGGACTCCGTCAAGAGCCTGCGACGTTCCGCTCACAGCGACGCGCACGCGTGGGCGGCGTGGCAGACCGACCTCGACGAGCTGGAGACTCTGGCCTCGAACGTGCAAAACCAGGGCCAGGACACGGCAGCCCAGGTACGGGCCGTGGCGAGCCAAGCTCAGGAGTTCACCGACCTTGCCCAAGCCGAGGAGGAACGGGCGGCGATCGCGCTCGCCGTGGAGGCCGGTGCCAAGGCTGCGCGAAAGAACGCGCAATCCGCGGTCATGAGTAAGGAACAGGCCGCCCAACGCCTGGACAAGGCTCGCGATGTGCAGGGCGAGGCCGAGCGGGTCCTCGAGCTGCGCGTCGACGAACAGGTCCCGGCTCCCGACCGCGACGAAGAACGCGCCGGCGCCGAACACGCGGAGGCGATCAAGGTGTTGGAGGCCGCCAAGCAGTCGGCCGATCTCGCTGCTTCGGTGGCCAACGCCAAGCAGCAGCGTGACGCAGCACGGTCCGAGGAAAGGGCGGCCTACCGGGCCCAGGTCGAGTTGTTCACGGCTCGCAGCCAAGCGATGGCCGCAGCCCTGGCACAGGACCTCCGAGACGGTGCACCCTGTGCCGTGTGCGGTTCCACCGAACATCCCGATCCGGCCGGAGATCCCGCAACCACAACCACCACGGGCTCATCGGAAACGGGAATCACCGACCTGAGCCAGGCGGCGCTGGATGCCGCAGCGGCGCTGGTGGAACGTACTCGCAAAGCCGAGGAACGCGCGCAGACGGCGTTGACAGAGACGGAACAACGACACGACGCGGCCGCCATCGCGGCCAAGGGCCTCCGTGTCGCGGCGGCCTCGGAGGCCGCCGAGGCTGCCGACAAGGCTCGCCGAGACATCGCGGCAGCGTGGACAGCCCATCGGACCGCAGCGGAACGACTCGCAGCAGCCCAACGTGACCTGGCCGCGTCCCAGAACATCGTGAAGGTGAGCGTCGAGGCCCTCGAGGCAGCGGACGGAGCCGCTCAACAGGCCCTGGCTGCTGCCGAGGAGTCAGAGGCGAAGGCGAGGCAAGCCCTCGGTGGGCACGCCGATGCTCAGGCACAGCTGGATGCGGCACGTGGCGGCCGCATCGCTCTGGCTCGCGTCACCCAGGCCCTCACCGATCTGGCAGGCGCCGTGGAGCGCCGGGACGAGGCGCGGGCCAGGGCGGAGAACGTCCTGACCGAGACCGGCCATCAGCGCGCCACCGTGCGTGAACACCTCCTTGAGGCAACACAGGCACAGGCACTGCGCACGGAGCTGGCCACCATCGAGGCCGAACGCGCCAAACTGCAGGAACTCGGGAACTCCGAACCGATCCGTCGGGCACAAGCGGCCTGCGAGGCCGGCGCCGCGGTGCCGGACCAGGAGACCGTGGAAAAACTGGGTCAGGCCACCCGGGAAGCCGAGGAGACACTCGCGAAGGCAGAACAGGCGGTCGGTGCCGCCCGGGCGGTGGGGCAAGACATCACCCGTGCTCACGAGCGGGTGCAGGCTGCGGAGCGAGAACTCGGACCGCTGCTGGAGCAGGCCGCCACGGCCAAGTCGGTGGCGGAACTGATGGCGGGCAACGGGGAAAACCTGAAGAGCATGTCGCTGCCTACCTACGTGCTGGCCGCACGATTGGAGACGGTCGCAGAGGCCGCCACCCAGCGACTGGCCGCCATGGGGGAGGGGCGCTACCGACTGCTGCATCAGGACGGCAAACAGGGCAACAGGCACTCCGGACTCGGGCTGGAGGTGGAGGACCTCTGGACCGGTGCCAAGCGGGCGCCCGAAACCCTCTCCGGAGGGGAGACCTTCATGGTGTCACTGGCCCTGGCACTGGGCCTGGCGGATGTGGTGCAAGAGGAATCCGGTGGGGTGGACGTGGAGACACTCTTCGTGGACGAAGGCTTCGGGACGCTGGACCAGCAAACGCTTGATGAGGTCCTGGACGGGCTGGACCGGCTCCGGGAAGGCGGCCGCCTCGTCGGGATCGTGTCCCACGTTGCGGAACTCGCGGAACGCATCCCCACCCAGATCCGGGTGACCAAGACGCGGGAGGGCTCCACGTTGGACGTGGTGACGGCCACGTCGACGACCCTGCCCGGAAGCTGAGCCAAACGCCTAGAATGGATCCGTCTGACATGGGTTCGGCGTAACGGGAGGCAGGGACGTTACGCACGCACAAGAAAGTCGTGCCCTCGTGTCCACTTCATCGCCTGCTCCGGCGGCGCGCGGTTCGGCGAGGCCGAAGCGTCCCAGCTTGGCTTCCATCGCGGGTCCCTCGTACTTCCCCGTCTCGGCCCTGGCCCGCCTGCCGCTGTCCATGCTGAGCATCGGCATCCTCACCTTCGTCTCCAGCGTCTCCGGCGTTGCCGTGGGTGGAGCGGTCGCGGCCATCGCCGGGATCGGCGTCGCTGTCGGAGCTCCGATCCTCGGCTCCGCCTCGGACCGTTGGGGTCAGAGGCCCACGCTGTTGCTGTGTTCCATCGCCTACTCCGCCGCACTGGTCTGGGTCCTCGTGGCAGGGTCCGCGCAGGACGCGGGAGCCATGCTCTCGTGTGCGGCCTTCGCGGCCGGTCTGACCGCTCCTCAGGCCGGGCCCATGACGCGGGTGCGCTGGATCCGACGACTGGGCGGCCGCGGACCGGTGGAAGCCTCCGCCCTTGATGCAGCACAGTCCTACGAATCCACCATGGACGAGATGTCCTTCGTGTTCGGACCCGCCATCGTCGGCCTCTTGGCAGCCGCAACCACGCCGGTGGTGCCGCTGTGGACCGCACTGATCCTGGCGCTCGTGGTGGTCCCGTGGTTCGCGCTGCACCCCACCGCCGCAGCCGCGGTTCCCCAAGAACTCGGGGCACAACCGGTGGACTCCGACACCGGATCCCAGCCCCACGTCGTGGTACCGGAGCGGATGCCGCTCGGCCTCATCTCTGCGTTGCTGCTCGGCATGCTCAGCATCGGCATCGTGTTCGGCTCGCTGGCCACCGTGTCCACCGCCTTCGCCGACGAGACCGGGCACAGCGGCTCCGGGGGACTGGTCTACGCGACCATGGGACTCACCTCCGGTTTGGCCGCGTTGTCGGTCTCACGGTGGTCGCCGAAGTTCAGCCATTCGAGGCGCTGGATGGTGTGCTCGGTGGTCCTGGTCGCCGTGCTCTGCCTGCTCTGGCTTCCCGAGCAGCCATGGCAGCTCTCCATCCTGTTCCTCCTGGTGGGCGCGCCCATCGGACCGGTCCTCGTCACCGTCTTCGCGATCGCCGGCAACCACACGCCCGTGCGCAGGCTCGGGTTGATCATGACGCTGCTGGCCGCAGGCATCACCCTGGGCACCTCGATCGGTAACTGGATCAGCGGCGCGTTGGCCGATGCGGACGGGCATGCGGCAGCACTCTGGGTGACTTTGGGTGCAGGCATCCTGCTGGTTCTGGTCGGCTCGGCACAGGCTGCCCTGGCTGCAAGACAACGACCCGCTGCGCCCGAACTGGGTGTTGAGGGCACAGGAAAGGTATCTTGACACCATGAAGAAACGCGTCCTCCGTGGTTCCGCCCTGCTCGGGCTGGGGCACTACCAACCGGAAAAGGTCCTCACCAACTCTGACATCGAGAAGCTGGTGGACACCAATGACGAGTGGATCGTCACGCGCACCGGCATCAAGGAACGTCGCGTCGTGGAGGACCACGACAACGTGGTCTCCATGGGTGTCGCGGCCGCACGCATGGCCCTCGAGGACGCAGGCGTGGACAGTGTGGACCTGGTCATCGTGACCTCCGTGTCCACCGAGACCCTCAGCCCCAACAACGCGGCCAAGATCGCCGTGGAACTCGGACTCGACGGCCCGGGCGTCATCGACGTGAACACCGCTTGCTCAGGGTTCGAGTACGCACTGGCCCTCGCGGACCAGGCCATCTCCACCGGTGCCTCCGAACGCGCTCTGGTGATCGGATCCGAGGAATTGACCCGCATCACCGACTGGACCGACCGCACCACCTGTGTGCTGACGGCAGACGGTGCCGGTGCCGCGGTGGTGGGCGCCTCCGAGGAGGACCACATCTCCGGTGTGGTCTGGGGTTCCGTCCCCGAACTCGCCGAGGCCGTGGAGGTGAAGGGCCAGCCCCGCCTGTTCTCCCAGAACGGTCGCGGCGTGATGCGTTGGGCCCTGACCGGCTCCGTGAAGATCGCCAAGCAGATCCTGGCGCAGGCCGAGGTCAAGGCAGACGACATCGACGTGTACGCCTTCCATCAGGCCAACCTGCGCATCATCGAACCCCTGGCCAAGGGCCTCAAGGCTCGCGAGGACCAGATTGTGCTCAAGGACATCGAGGTCTCCGGTAACACCTCCGCGGCCTCCGTGCCGCTGGCGCTGTCCAAGGCCTGGCACGCGGGAGAACTGCCGCGCGGTGGTCGCACGCTCCTCTTCGGCTTCGGCGGTGGCTTCACCTACGCCGGGCTGGTGGCTGACCTCCCCGCCTGATCTCAGGCCAGACGGATTCGCGACCCAGGCGGATTCGCGACCTCAGAGCGGACCGCACAAGCGAAGGGACCGCCGATACACGGCCGCTGCACCGACTGGGTGCTGCTGCTGAGTATCGGCGGTCCCTTCGCCTTGCCGGACTCAAGCGCTGTGGCGCCCAGCCTTCGACGGGGCCGAACCGGTATCGGAGCCGGTGCTGGGAACGGCAACGGCGTCCAGATCGGCAGGGAAGTCGACCTCCTCGGCCGCAGGCTCACCCTCAGCCACCCTGCGCCGCTCCTTGCGGATCTCCACCAGGCGGTAGAGCACCGGGACAAGCACCAGCGTCAGCAGCGTGGAGGAGACCAGGCCGCCGATGACCACCACGGCCAGCGGCTGGGAGATCACGCCCCCGGAGCCGGTGATACCCAGAGCCATGGGAACCATAGCGAAGATGGTGGCGGCCGCCGTCATCAGGATGGGACGAAGTCGCCGCAACGCACCGAACTTGATGGCCTCGGCCAGCGGCATGGCCTCGTGCCCGGGTCCGGGCCGCCGGTACTGGTTGATGAGGTCGATCAGCACGATGGCGTTGGTGACGACGATGCCGACCAACATCAGCAGACCGATGAGGGAGGCCAGACCCAAAGGGGTTCCGGAGATCAAGAGGGCAGCCAACGCACCGGTCGCGGCGAAGGGGATGGACACCAGCAGGACCAGCGGCTGGACCAGGGATTTGAACGTGGCCACCATGATCACGTACACGATCGCGATCGCGGCCAGAAGTGCCAGGCCCAGCTGGGAGAAGGCGTCCTCCTGCTGGGTCGCGGCGCCTCCCAAGGTCACTGACGCGCCGGAGGGCAGGTCCAACGAATCCAGTTTCGAGGTGACGGCGCCGGCCACCGTGCCCAGGTCGTCCTCGGGCGGGGTGATGGTCACCGTGGAGATCCGGTCCGTGTTCTGCGTCGAGAGGCTCGCCTCCGCGTCCTCGCGCTTGATCGTTGCGATGTCGGACAACGCCACCTCACCGCGTGCCGTGGTGATCTCCAGGTCCTTCAGCGAGGAAACCCCGGACAGTGACTGCCCCTCTCCGATCTTCACGGGCAAGGTGGTGAACCCGAACGTCACCGATCCGGCATCCAGCGGGTTCAACGTCGCGTTGACGAGTCCGGCGATCTGCGCCTGGCTCAACCCTGCTTCCGCCGCTTGTCTCCGGTCCACGGTCACCCGCACCTGGGGGCTCGTGGTGGTGAGGTCCGAGGTGACCTCGCGCACCCCATCCACATCCTCCATGGCCTTGACCACGACAGCGTTTGCCTTCTCAAGCGTGGCGGGATCCGAGGCCTTCACGGCAACCGTGATGTCGTTGCTGAAGCCACCGCCTTGCGTCGCGGAGAACTCGGTCTCGCCTCCGGTGTCCAGTCGTGCCGTTGCACGCTGCGCCGTGCGTGCGACGACGGCGGGATCCGCGTCGTCGTCGGTGGTCACGGTGAACTGCGCGGTACCGGAACCGCCGCCCATGAGCATCGCCATGGCGCCCTCGCCGGAACCGATGGAGACCTGGACGTCCTTGACGTCCTTCAGCCCGGTGAGCTTGTCCTCGACCTTGGTAGCGGCCTCGTCCGTGGTCGCCAGTGACGAACCGGCAGGCATGGTGAGGGTTCCCGAGAACGATCCCTGCCCCATGCCGCCCAGCAGGTTGGTCTTCATCAGTGGCGTGGCGCCCACGGTGGCAGCCAGGATGATCACCGACGCGACCACGATCAGCACCGGGTGCTTCTGGGTGCCGTTGAGGATGGGCAGGTAGAGCCGCTGCAGCAGAGGCAGCTTCTCTCCGGTGGCCGGCTTCTTTCCCTTTTTTCTGGTGCCCGACGTCTCCGTGCCCGACTCCGCGGTCGCGCCGGCGTCAGCCGTCTTCGACGGCGTCATGTCCTTGGGCGCCTGCATCACCTTGGGTGCACGCAGGAACCAGTAGGCAAGGACCGGGACGATGGTCAGCGCCACGAAGAGCGAGGAGATCATCGCGATCGTGACGGTCAGGGAGAAGGGCCGGAAGAGCTCCCCTGCCAGGTCACCGACAAAGGCGATGGGCAGGAAGACGGCCACGGTGGTGAGGGTGGAGGCGGTGATGGCTCCGGCCACCTCGCGCACGGCCACCAAGATGGATTGTGCGCGGGGGAGCGGATCTGTCAGGTGACGTTTGATGTTCTCGATGACCACGATGGAGTCGTCAACCACGCGGCCGATGGAGATGGTCAGGGCGCCGAGCGTCAGCATGTTCAGCGATAGACCGGCGGCCCAGAGGCCGATGAAAGCCACCAGCAGGGAGAGCGGGATGGAGACCGCGGTGACCAGGGTGGAGGGGATGGAGAGCAGGAAGAGCAGGATGACCACGATCGCGAAGACCAGGCCGAGCGCTCCCTCCACGGTCAGGTCGTGGATGGAATCCGTGATGGCCGGTGCCTGGTCGAAGACCAGGGTGAAGGCGGTGCCGGTGGATTTTTCCAGGGCAGGCAGTGCGTCCTGCACGGCATCGGAGACCCGGACCGTGTCCGCCTCCGGAGTCTTGGTGACGCTCAGTGCGAGGGTCTGTTCACCATTGGTGCGGGTGATGCTCGAGCTCTCTTGATCCGTTACCTTGACCTCGGCCAGGTCGCCGACCGTGGTGGTGGAGCCGTTCTTCGCGGCCAGGGGCAGGGCCTCGATGTCCTTGACGGAGTCGGGGGCGCCGGAGGTCTGGATGGGGAGGGTCAGCTTGTCCTCGTCCAGGTCTCCCAAGGACATGGCGACGCCCGCCTCTTCGACGGCCGTCTTGAGATCGTTGGGACTCAGGCCGGCGGCGGCCAGCGCCTTGGTGTCCGGGAGGACTTCGACCTGCTGTTGGGCGGCACCCGTGACGTCCACCTGACGCACGCCGTCCAACTTGCGCAGTGCTGGGACCACCTCGTCGTTCAACGACGCGGCGGTGGCGGCGAGCGAGTCCTTACCGGACACGGCGTAGTAGATGACAGGTAGATCGTCCACGGATCCGGCGAAGGAGACCGGTTCAACGCCGTCGGGCAGGGACTGAGTCACGTTGGAGATGGCTCGGTCCACCTGGTTGCGGGCTCGATCCAGGTCGGTGCCGTAGCCGAAGGTGAGATTCAGTGTCGTGGTTCCGGCAGACGACGTTGCCGTGGACTCGTCGAGACCTTCCACGGCCTGCAGGGAGGACTCCAGCGGCTGGGCCACCTGCTTGTCCATCACCTCCGGCGAGGCCCCCTGGTTGGAGGCGGTGACGGTGATCTGTGGGAACTCGACCGAGGGGATCAGTTCCTGTTTGAGCTTGGTCATGCCGATGCTGCCGAACACCACCACGAAGATGCAGAGCAGCACGATGAGGGCGCGGTTGCGCAAGGCAAGACGGGAAAGCAACGACACGAGGGGGAGCTCCTCAAATGAATCGGTCGACGTTGCACCCCAGTCTGCCAGGTGGACTCGGTGATGTTCACCGTGGGACGGCGGTGGCGCCTGCACGCCGCAGAAAAGCACGAGGCCCTTTCGGCAGGTGCGCACCTGCCGAAAGGGCCTCGTGGAATTCCAGCCGGATCAGGCCAGCTTCAGGACCTTGTCCGTCACTGCCTTGGTCTCAGCGTAGAGATCGGGTTCATCGTTGAGCGTGTGCCCCAGGGTCGGGACCATGGCCTTCAGGGTGTCCTCCCAGCCGGCGTACTTCGAGGGGAAGCAACGCTGCAGTAGGCCGAGCATGATCGGGGTGGCCGTCGAGGCTCCCGGGGAGGCACCGAGCAGGCCGGCGATGGTGCCGTCGCCGGCGGCGATGACCTCGGTACCGAACTGCAGAACGCCCTTCTTCTTGGGGTCCTTCTTGATGACCTGGACGCGCTGGCCGGCCGTGATCAGCTCCCAGTCCTCGGCGTTGGCGGCCGGGTAGTAGTCGCGCATGGCGTTCATCTGCTGGTTACGGGTCTTCAGCAACTCGGTGACCAGGTACTTGACCAGATCCAGGTTGTCCTTGGCCACGGCCAGCATGGGCAGCAGGTTGTTCCCGCGCACCGAGGCGGGCAGGTCCCAGAGCTTGCCGGTCTTCAGGAACTTGGGGGAGAAACCACCGTAGGGGCCGAACATGAGGGCCTTCTTGCCGCCCACGTAGCGGGTGTCCAGGTGAGGCACGGACATCGGTGGGGCGCCAACGGAGGCCTGACCGTAGACCTTGGCCTCGTGGCGGGCGATGACCTCGTTGTTGGTGCAACGCAGGAACTCGCCGGAAACCGGGAAGCCGCCGTAGCCCTTGGCCTCGTCGATGCCGGACTTCTGCAGCAGCGGCAGTGCGCCGCCACCTGCGCCGACGAAGACGAATTTGGCGTCAACGGCGAAGGTCTCACCGGTGCCCTGGTTCTTGACCTCCAGCTGCCAGCCGTTGGCGGTCTTGGTCAGGTTGGTGACGCGGTGACGGAAGCGGATGTCCGCGCCCTTGGCTCCGAGGCCGTCCACGAGCTGACGGGTGAGCGAACCGAAGTCCACGTCCGTGCCGTCCTTCACGCGGGAGGCGGCCACAGTCTTCTGGGTGCGGCCCTCGCCCACCAACGGGGTCCAGTCACCGATCTGATCGCGGTCCTCGGTGTATTCCATGGAAGCGAAGAGCGGGTTGGCCGAGAGGGACTCGTAGCGAGTCTTGAGGTAACGCTGGTGGTCCTCGCCGATCACGAAGCTCATGTGAGGCAGCGGGTGGATGAAGCTCTGAGGATCCTTGACCAGGCCGTTGGTGACGGCCCAGGAGAAGAACTGACGGGAGAGCTGGAACTGCTCGTTGATACCCAGCGACTTCTTGGGGTCCACGGAGCCGTCAGCGGCTGCGGGAGCGTAGTTCAGCTCGCACAGTGCGGAGTGCCCCGTACCGGCGTTGTTCCACGGATCGGAGGACTCCAGGCCCGCTCGATCCAAATTCTCGAAGAGGCCGATGCTCCAGGACGGTTCCACCTGCTGCAGGAAGGTTCCGAGGGTGGCGCTCATGATGCCGCCGCCGACGAGGGCGACATCCAGTGAGAGGGCAGGTGCTTGCGACACAGTCACTCCATTGGGTTGGGACGTGTTTGTCTCCTGGGGCGCGCGTCAAGCGGACGGGGCCACCAGGCTTCACCCCTCAGGGTACCGCGTGCGGGCGTGGGCGGCTTATACGTGACAGGGGTCCGCGGGATCAACGTGACGCGGATCATGCCACTCCGGCAGCCCTTGGCCCAACGCGTCCTCCGACGACCCCGTGAACGGCGAGCACATGACGCGAAAATGGCCCCCGGCCAAGAGTCCAACACTCCGAGCCAGGGACCATGTTTCTTCGGTGCGCGAGAGGGGACTTGAACCCCTACGTCATAAGACACTGGAACCTAAATCCAGCGCGTCTACCAATTCCGCCACTCGCGCTCGTGCGCCTCGCCGCAGCCAGGCGCACCATTGGACAGTCTAACCGTCGCCGGAGCGATCCCTACACCATGGCGCGGCTGCGGCGTGAGTCGGGCACGCGCCGTCGGCCATGAGGACCGGGCGTGGGGATCGGATCAGTCCAGCCCGAGGTCCCGGCGCAACTTGGCGACGTGGCCGGTGGCACGCACGTTGTACTGAGCCAGCTCCAGGTTCCCGTCCTGACCCACCACGAAGGTGGAGCGGATGAGCCCCTCGTAGACCTTGCCGTAGTTCTTCTTCTCGCCCCAGGCACCGTAGGCCTCGGCCACCGCGTGATCCTCATCGGAGAGCAGCGGGAAGGTGAGACCCTCCTTCTCCACGAACTTGGCGATCTTCGCGGGCGAATCGGGAGAGATGCCGACCACCGCGTATCCCTCGCCGGCCAGGGACGCCAGGTTGTCGCGGAAGTCGCAGGCCTCCCTGGTGCAGCCGGGCGTGGATGCGGCCGGGTAGAAGTAGACGATGACCTTGCCCTGCTGGGTCAACTCGGCCAGGGAAACGGTGGAGCCATCCGCGGCGGTCAGGGTGAACTCGGGGGCGGGGGAGCCTACGGGGAGGCGTTCAGACATGGTGTTCTCTTTCAGGCGTTGACGTATTCGGTATCGTCAAAGATCCTAACGACCTCGTCATCTCAGGAGCTTTTGCGACGTGACCTCACCGATTCAGGCCGATCTGGAACGCATCCTCGAGGGCGTGCGACCCAACACGTCAGGAGCCGTGGCGGATTACATCCCTGAGCTTGCGGCCGCGGATCCCGAACCGTTGGGTGCGGCAGTGTGTATGCCGGACGGGATGCTCTATGGGGCAGGGGATGATGCGCAGCAGTTCTCCATCCAGTCGATCTCCAAGCCCTTCGCCTATGCGCTGGCGCTCGAGCAGCACGGTCTTGAGGCCGTCACGGCCAAGGTCGGGATGGAACCGTCCGGCGACGCCTTCAATGAGATATCCCTGGAGGAGAACACGGGCCGCCCCGAGAATCCGATGATCAACATCGGGGCCATCACCCCGCACACCTTGCTGGGGGAACCCTCATGCAGTGAGGCGGAGCGAGGCGATGTCGTGCTTCAGGGGCTCTCCGCCTTCGCCGGCCGCGATCTGCAGGTCGACGAGGATGTCCTGGAATCCGAGATGTCGGAGGCCTGGCGCAACCGGGCGCTGGCCAACCTCGTCCGGGCCAACGGCATCATCTCCACCGATCCGGTCGAGGCCGTACGTGGGTACACCCGGCAGTGCTCCGTCACGGTGTCCGCCCGGGATCTGGCGGTGATGGCGATGACGTTGGCCTCCGGTGGCGTCAATCCGGTGACCAAGCGGCGCGTGGTGTCCGCGCCCGTGACCCGTCAGGTGCTTTCCGTCATGGCCACCTGCGGGATGTACGACGCCGCGGGGGATTGGCTCTCCGCCGTGGGGATCCCAGCCAAGTCCGGGGTGGCGGGCGGACTGTTGGGTGCGTTGCCGGGGGAGTTGGGCTTGGGGACGTTCTCTCCCCGGTTGGACGAGTTCGGCAACTCCGTACGGGGTGTGAAGGCCTTCCAAGAGCTCAGTTCCGCGTGGAATCTCCACTTGATGATGACGCCACCACCGTCCCTGGATGTGATCGGGCGTCGGTCGGTCTCCCGTTTGGGGCGGACCCGCGTGGCCCTCCAAGGTGCCTTGGATTTCACGTCGACCGAATTGGCGATGCGCCACCTTGCGGGGATCGCACCGGGAAAGGGCGACGTGGTGGTGGACCTGTCCGGGGTCTCCACCATCTTCGCGGTGGGCGCCCGCATGCTGGTGCAGGCCCTGCAACAGCTGGACGCGGAGGGGCATCGGGTGCTGGTGGTGGATCCACACGGTCGGCTCGGCGACGACAAGACGGAGCGTTCGCGGCGCTCGTATCTGCGCATGATCTCGGCGGACGAGGCCTGACCCGCTGCACGGATCGCGGTGTCCATGCACACGCGTCGGTGTGGATCACCGGCTTCACACCGACGCGTGTGTCGACGCACCGGAATCTGTCCGGAGCCGAGAACGCGAAAGGGCCGATCCGACTGGACCGGCCCTGCCACAAGATTGGTGCGCCCCCCGGGACTTGAACCCGGAACCCATTGATTAAGAGTCAATTGCTCTGCCAATTGAGCTAGAGGCGCATACCGTTCTCTTCAACGCCCAAAGGCGTTTCACGAACGAATCAAGCCTACACCCAGAGCGCCGAGATCGCGAAATCGGGGGAGGGTGGTTCTGCTCACCTTCCTACGCTCCAGGTACCGGCCTCGGGGGTAGCGGCGGATAGGCTTGGCGCGATGACCACTTCCACCCGAATCACGCTGCTTGGCCCTGCCGACCTCCTGCCTCGCCTCGTCGATACATTGGCTTCCGCGAGCCCATCGATTCGGGTGGTGGGGCCAGACGAGGCGGTTCTGCGCAAGTGCCTTGCGCTCGGAGCCGGCGAAGCGGCCTTGGCGCCACCCGAAACGCAATTGCATCGGGAGCTCCTGGGCAGCGACGTGGTTCTCGCCGGTTCTCCAGACCACCTCCCGGACGGCTACGCCGTCGCCGGGACGGTTTCTTTGCCCGACGACGTGGGTCCGGCTGCCGCCGCAGCCGCCACGTCCACCATGGAACCGTCCGGTGCGGCCCTGATCTATGAGGGCGAGGTGCCGGAGGCCAGGAATCCGGGGCTCAAGGACATCATGGCCGCCAAGAAGGTGGAGATCCCCACGTTGGGGGATGCAGGAGCGGCCGAGGAAACCGAGGAGTCGGTGGCGGAGGCCGGCGCCGGCAGCAATGACTTCAACGACGGTGTCGGCAGGCCCGAAGTTCCGAGCGTGGAGGCGCCGCCGGTCGAGAAGGGGGCCACGCCGTCGGGCGTTGTGTCCGTTCCCGAACCGCAGGATCGGGTGTCCGCGTCGCCGGAACGGGTTCAGGCGCCGGACCGGGTTCAGGCGCCGGACGAGGTTCCGGAGGCGTCGGCTGAGAAGCCGCACGCACGGGCGCAGCGTTCGGCTGCGTCCAAGGTGGCGGGATGGCTCGTCGGCGCGGTCATCGTGGTGGCGGTGGCCGTTGCTGCCGCGAGTCTGCTGATGACCCTGGCCCCCGTCCAAGACTTTGTTCATCGCTACCCGGGGGCGGCGCCCCAGCCGGAGCACACCCCGGTGGGGCTACCGGGATGGCTCGGCTGGCAGCACTTCCTCAACGCCTTCTTCATGGTGCTGATCATCGCCACCGGCCTGCGGGTGAGGCGGGAGACCAGGCCACCCGCCACCTGGACGTCACGCAGGAGCGGCAGGAAGGTCAGTCTGACGGTCTGGCTGCACCAGACGATCGACCTGCTGTGGCTGCTCAACGGAGTAGTTTTCCTGATCTTCCTCTTCGTCAGCGGCCACTGGCTGCGGCTGGTTCCCACCGAGTGGGCCGTCGTCCCGAACGCGCTCTCCGCCGGAGTGCAGTATCTGAGCCTGGACTGGCCAACGGAGAACGGGTGGGTGGCCTACAACGGGTTGCAGCAACTGACCTACTTCGCCACGGTGTTCATCGCCGCGCCGCTGGCCGCCCTGTCTGGTTGGCGGATGTCCACGGTGTGGCCACACTCCCTGGACCGGGTGATCCCGATGCAGCTGGCCAGGCGCGTTCACTTCCCGGTGATGATCTACTTCGTGGGATTCGTGGTGGTGCACGTGGGGTTGGTGCTCTCCACCGGGATGAAGCGGAACCTGAATCATGTCTTCGCGGCGACCGATGCCGGCGGCTGGGCCGGCTTCATCACGTTCGTGGTGGCCCTCGTGGTGATGGCCGCGGGCTGGGCCTTGGCTCGCCCTGCCTTCGTGGCGCCTGTGGCCCGCGTCTTCGGCGACGTCTCCTCGCGGTAGGGCCCGCCGCCGCGGCGTCGGGCAGCGTCGCTCCCGGATAGGCGCCCGCGTAAGCGAAAGGGCCGGTCCAGTCGGACCGGCCCTTTGCTTTCTTTGGTGCGCCCCCCGGGACTTGAACCCGGAACCCATTGATTAAGAGTCAATTGCTCTGCCAATTGAGCTAGAGGCGCGTACCGTCGCCGTTCTCCAGGTTTCCCCGGCCTCGCACGACTGGATCAACTTTACTCGGGCCACCCACATCAAGCAAATCGGGCTAAACTCTCGACAACCGCGGATTACCGGGGAAGTGAGCCCGGTGTGCTTGGCCTCACTCCACGAAAAACTCTGCTCGGTCAGGCCTCTGCCTCCTGGCCGGCGGCGTCGATGGAATCCAGGGTGTCCATGAACGCCTCCATGAAGTCATGGAATTCCGCGCAGTCGTCGATCTGTTCCAACTCCACGGTGTGCCTACCGTCTGCATCGTCCAGGTGCAGCACGGGAACGGGGGCCACATCGATGCGGAACATGCGGCCGGTGGACATGGCCACCTCGTACCCGGCATCGCGGAGCTGAGCCAGGTGGGACAGGTTGGTGAGGTCCACGCTGGTGGCCGGCTCCAGGGCCTCGTAGCTGCGCGGATCCACCGGCGCCACCACGAGTTCCAATGGTTGCGCGCGGAAACCGACCACATAGCTGCCGCCCGCACCCGCCCCTCCCGAAGCGAAGACGAGGTTGTAGCCGCCATAGTTGGGGATCTGCTCGTCGAAGGCCCGGTGCAGGAGCTCCTTCAGAGCGACGTCCGGGGTCTGAGTCTGCGAATCCATGTCGTCTACCCTACGCGTGCACGGATGCGACACGTCGCTGTTGCGAAATCTTTCATAGTTGCTGCGCGTACGGCGTAATCCATGACCAATGCCGAACGTCGTGGGGCGACCTGCGTTTACAAGTCGCCCCACGACGGCGGGCAGAGGCGGCGCCCAAGGGCGCCGAAAGGCGTGTGATCAGGCGTTCTGGGGTGCGGCGACCGGTCCCGCGATGGAGTCGACGTCGCGCACGGCGCCCTTGTCCGCGCTCGTGGCCATGGCAGCGTAGGCGCGCAGGGCCGCTGAAACGTTGCGGACACGCTCGGCCGGACGGTAGCCGGTGGTGGCCTCCAGCTTGGCGCGACGCTCGGCCAGCTCCTCGTCGGAGACCAACAGGTCCAGGGAACGGCTCGGGATATCGATGCGGATCTGGTCCCCGTCCTCGATCAGGGCGATGGCTCCGCCGCCGGCTGCCTCGGGAGACATGTGCCCGATCGACAGGCCGGAGGTGCCGCCGGAGAAGCGGCCGTCCGTGATCAGCGCGCACTTCTTGCCGAGGCCACGACCCTTGAGGAAGGAGGTGGGGTAGAGCATTTCCTGCATGCCCGGACCGCCCTTGGGGCCCTCGTAGCGGATGACCACCACGTCGCCCTCCTTCACGGTCTTGTTCAGGATCTTCTCGACGGCCTCGTCCTGGGACTCGCAGACCACGGCAGGGCCCTGGAACGTCCAGATGGACTCGTCCACTCCTGCGGTCTTCACCACGGCGCCGTCCAGGGCGATGTTGCCGCGCAGCACGCCCAAGCCACCGTCCTTGGAGTAGGCGTGCTCCACATCGTGGATGCAACCCTGAGTCGCATCGGTGTCAAGCTCGGTCCACTCGTTGGACTGGGAGAAGGCCGTGGAAGAACGCTTTCCGCCGGGGGCAGCGTGCCACAGGTCCTGGGCCTCCTGAGTGGCCTTGCCGCCTCGGATGTCCCAGTCGTCAAGGAAGGTCTGCAGGTCCGGAGAATGCACGGAATGCACGTTCTTGTGCAGCAGTCCGCCGCGGTTGAGCTCGCCCAGCAGTGCCGGGATGCCGCCTGCACGGTGGACATCCTCCATGTAATAGGTCTTGCCGTAGGCCACGTTGGGGGCCACCTTGGCCAGGCAGGGGACGTTGCGGGACTTCTGATCGATCTCGTTGAGACCGTAGTTCACGCCGCCCTCCTGGGCGGCAGCGAGCAGGTGCAGGATCGTGTTCGTGGACCCGCCCATGGCGATGTCGAGGGCCATCGCGTTGTCGAAGGCCTCCTCGGTCGCGATTGCGCGCGGAAGCACAGACTCGTCGTCTTCGGCGTAGTAACGGTGGGCCAGCTCGACGATGGTCTCACCGGCACGCTCGTAGAGTGCCTTGCGCTTGGTGTGCGTGGCGAGGGTGGAACCGTTGCCGGGCAGCGCCAGGCCGATGGCCTCGGTGAGGCAGTTCATGGAGTTGGCGGTGAACATGCCGGAGCAGGAGCCGCAGGTGGGGCAAGCGGCGTTCTCGATCAGGTCGATGTCCTCGTCGGAGACGTTCTCGTCGGCGGACTGGGAGATCGCGTCGATGAGGTCCAGGGTCTTGATCGATCCGTCCGTCAAGGTGGCCCGTCCGGCCTCCATGGGTCCGCCGGAGACGAAGATGGTGGGGATGTTCAGGCGCATGGCTGCCAGCAGCATGCCCGGGGTGATCTTGTCGCAATTGGAGATGCAGACCAGGGCATCGGCGCAGTGGGCATTGACCATGTACTCCACCGAGTCCGCGATCAGGTCGCGGGAGGGCAGGGAGTAGAGCATGCCGGAGTGGCCCATCGCGATGCCGTCGTCCACCGCGATGGTGTTGAATTCGCGCGGCACGGCGCCTGCGGCCAGGACGGCCTCGGAGACGATGCGGCCTACCGGGGCCAGGTGAGTGTGGCCGGGGACGAACTCGGTGAAGGAGTTCGCGATGGCGACGATCGGCTTCCCGATGTCTGAGTTGGCGACGCCGGAGGCGCGCATGAGTGCGCGGGCGCCCGCCATATTGCGGCCATGGGTGACTGTGCGTGAACGAAGCATCGGCATGGCAATCATTCTGGTACTAGTAGTGGTCGGGGACCAAGCCGCAACCCGGACGGCGCTGATACTAGTAGTGACAGTGCTAGGTGTCTGTGAGGGCGCGTTCCGACGGTCCGCACGAGGGCTGGTCGCCCACGCGCGGTCGGCGTAGTCTCGATCGATGCAACGCTGGGAGATCGTCGCCATCAACGGGAACCGCGTGGGCGGTCTGTGGCGTGAGTTCGTGGACTCAACGCTCACCACCCGAATCGGCTTCCGCACGGACCCGGAGCAGCCCAACTACCTGGCCCAGTCGGTGATCCGGTTCCAGCCGGACGGCGAAGGGTGGCAGCGCTATCGCTTCCGTCAGGATCCCGGAGGGGTGGACGTGGACTGTGATCGGATCGCCGCCGGGCTGCCGCTGAACAGCCTGCCAAGCTACGGCGAGTACATGCTCCTGCTGGACGTGATCAGTCAACGTGAGGCCGGTGCATCGTACGGGGAGGCTACGCAGACCTACGTGCGGCTTCAGGATTCCGACCCGACGATGTCGCGACCGGCTCGGATCGTCGTCGCGGACACCGACGTGATCCACGTGGACGGCCGCCAGGTGGAAGCCGAGCGTCTTGAGGTACTCCAGGAGGACGTGGTGGTCGGACGGCACTGGGTGGCAGAGGACGCGCTGGTCCGCAGCGATTGGAACGGCCCGGTCTCCTGGCGCGTCTCCCGCGACGAGGTGCTGGGTCAGGTTGAGGGCGTGTCGCCGGAGATCGCGCGGTTCCTGAACGACGGCTTCCCGCAGTGAGGCGAGGGACGCCTCAGGCGGCAACCTCTTCGGGCTGCCTGTCTCCCAGGGTCTTGGTGCCGAACAGGACGGCGGCCAGGGATGCGAGGCAGGCCAGGATCACGAAGGCCACGACGAGCCCGATGCCGCCGTTGGCCGCTGAGATCAGGGCGGTCGCGATCAAGGGCGTGGGGCCGGCCACGATGGCACCGTTGAGTTCACGGGCAGCGGCCACACCGGTGAAGCGGTAGCGCGTGGGGAAGAGGTTGGTCAGATAGGTTCCGGTTGAAGCAGCGGTGGAGCCCACGCCCACCACCGTCATCAGGGTCATCGCCGAGGTGGCCCAAACCACGTTGCCCGACTGCAAAGCCAGGAACAGTGGATACGTCATGACGATGCCGACGAAGCAGCCGAAGATCAGCAGCTTCTTGGCCCCGATCCTGTCCACCACGAGACCTCCCAGGGTGGGCGCCATGGCTCCGAGCCCGGAGGAGATGAGAACGGCGGTCAGTGCCTGCATACGCGGCATACCCACCGTGAGGGTGAGGTAGCTGAGGCAGAACGTGCTCAACACATAGTTGGTGACGTTGTGCCCCGCCACGCTGAAGAAGCCGGCCACCAGTTCGCGGGGGCTGTGGCGGAAGAGCTCGGCCAGCGGCACCCGCTGGGTCTCATCGCGTTCGCGTGAGGCCACCACCACGTCGCGGTACTCCGGAGTCTCCTCGAGGTGCCTGCGGATCCACAGGGCCAGGAAGAACAGAAGCGCGGAGACGAGGAAGGGGATGCGCCACGCCCACTCCAGCAGGACGTCACCGGGCAGCATGGACACGAAGGTGAAGGAGAGCGTGGCAAGGAAGGCGCCACCCGGTGCGCCGCAGGTCACGAGGCCCACGTAGAGTCCACGGCGCTTGTGGTCCGTGTATTCGGAGACCAGGGTCAGCGCGCCGGCCAGCTCGGCGCCGGCCCCGAAGCCCTGAATGAAACGGAAGACCACCAGCAGGATCGGAGCGGCCAGCCCGATGCTCGCAGCGGTGGGTAGCGCACCCATGCCCACGGTGGCCACGCCCATCAGCACCACGGTCAGGATCATGGCGGGTTTGCGCCCCACACGGTCGCCCAGGTGGGAGATCACCAGCCCGCCGAGCGGACGCACCACGAAACCCACCGCGAAGGTCGCGAAGGACAACAGGGCGGCCGAGGCGGGGATGACGTCGGGGAAGAAGAGCGGGCCGATGATCAGTCCGGCCGCCGCGCCATAGAGCGCGTAGTCGTACCACTCGATGAGGGTGCCGAAGAATCCGGCCCAGACGGCCCGCTTCGCCGCCTTGGGCATGCGGGTCGTCTGGGAGCCCGGTGCCGGGCTGTCAGTGGTGCTCATGGGGCGCTCCTGCTTCGTCATTGAATGCGCGTGGTGTTCGAGGCCCGACGGCTGGTGTCGGGGTGGTGCCGCGCGCGCCGCGCGGCGGTAGGTCAGTTACGTGCCGTCGCCGGTGTGGCGAGTTCGGTGATGAGTTCGGCGCCGCGGGAACGCAGCTGGGACACCGAGGTTGCGCCCAGTAGCTGCATGGCGTTGAGGGCCTCGCGTCCCACGAGCTCCAGCACGCGGGCGGCACCGGCCTCCCCGCCGGCCATCAGGCCGTACATGTAGGCGCGCCCCATGAAGGCGAAGTCGGCTCCGGCGGCGAGGGCCGTCACGACGTCCACACCGGAGCGGATGCCGGAGTCCAGGATGACGGGGGTGTCGGGGCCCACCGCCTCGCGGATCCCACCGACCACGTCGATCGGGGAGATCGCGCGGTCCAGTTGGCGTCCACCGTGGTTGGAGATCCAGATGCCGTCTGCACCGTGGTCCATGAAGGCGGTGGCATCGGCGGGGGAGAGGACGCCCTTGACGATGATGGGTCCGTTCCACTTGGTGCGCAGCCAGGCGAGGTCGTCCAGGGACAGACCCGGGTCGAAGAGGCTGCCCACCACTTCGGCGATGGCCCCGTCCTGCGGGCCGAAGTTCTTCATGGCCGGCGCGTCGTGCGTGAGCAGGTCCTTCAACCAGGAAGGGTGCCGGGCGGACTGCAGGGCGGTCCTGGCCGTCAGGCGAGGGGGCATGGAGAGCTTGTTGCGTTCGTCGCGCAGTCGGAATCCGGGGACGTGGGTGTCTACGGTGAGGACCAACGCCTCGAAGCCGGCCTTGGCTGCGCGCTCGATCAGGTTCAGCGACGTGGAGCGGTCGCGGCTCAGGTAGAGCTGGAACCACTTGCTGCCGGTCGGTGCGGCCTTGGCGACGTCCTCGATGCTGGTGGTGCCCATGGTGGACAGTGCGAACGGGACACCTGCGGCGGCTGCTGCCGCCGCGCCGGCTGACTCAGCGTCGGTGCGCATCAGCGAGGTCAACCCCACCGGCGCGAATCCGACGGGTAGGTCATAGCTGTTGCCCAACAGCGTGGTCTGCAGGGAGGCCTCGGCGACGGAGCCGGTGACCGAAGGGACCAGCCTGCGGCGGGCAAAGGCGTCCAGGTTGCCTCGGG
>NZ_JALAGT010000026.1 GCF_022712295.1 Galactobacter sp. | reverse complement strand
GCGCGCCATGCTGCCCATGGGCCTGATCCAGGTCGTGGCTTCCCCCATCCTCGGACGCATCTACGATGCCCTCGGTCCCCGCCCGCTCGCCATCCCCGCCACGCTGTTGCAATGTGCCGCCGCCCTGATCCTCTGCTTCATGGGGCCCTCGATGCCGGTCTGGCTGATGATCACGGCCACCACCATGTTCGGTCTGGGCATGTCCGGCATCTTCTCAGCACTCATGACCGCAGGGTTGGCGTCCCTCCCCGGTCGGCTTCATGGGGACGGGACCGCCATCGTCAACACCGTGCAGCAGGTGGCCGCAGCAACGGGGACCGCCGTGCTGACGGCCGCGCTGACCCTCGGAGCCGGCGGCGACACCACACACTCCGCCACTGTCTTCGCCGGCGGCCGCTTGGCCTACGTGGTCGCGGCCGTGGCCTGTGCGGGAGCCGCCGTCGCGGCCACCCGCGTCAAACGCCCGACGTCCTGACCCCGGCCCAGCGCGCACCTCACCTTCCGCGCCCGCGCCACACGGCTCAACGCCCGTGCGCAGCTCCGGCCCGATGTGATTCGATGAGCGCATGCGACTGACCACCCTGCGTCTCACCGATCCCACCACCGGCACCGCCACCACCGCCGCGGTGGTGAACCCGGACGGAACGGTCTCCCCCCTGCACGGATACACAGACGTTGCCACGTTCCTGGCGGAGCCGGAGGCGACGCGCGCTGGGGCGCTGCACGTGGCGTCGGGCATCACCCTCCCAGCGCCCGAGCCCGGCGCCTACGCGCCAGTGGTCACGCGGCCGGCCAAGATCTTCTGCATCGGGCTGAACTATCGCAGCCACATCGAGGAGACCGGGGAGAAGGTTCCCGACTACCCCACCGTCTTCACCAAGTTCGCGCTCTCACTGACGGGTCCGTTCGATTCCATCGAGGTGCCGCCCGAGGACCACCGGCTGGATTACGAGGGCGAGCTGACCGTGGTGATCGGCTCCGGCGGCCGACGCCTGCGGGGCGAGGCTGCTGCGGCAGCGATCGGCGGGTACACCATCGGCAACGATGTCTCCATGCGCGGCTGGCAGGGCCGAACCTCGGAGTGGACGCAGGGCAAGGCCTGGGAGGCTTCCACACCCGTGGGCCCATGGGTGGTGACCCCAGACGAATTCCCCGACGGCGCCAGACTGACCACGGCGGTCAACGGTGAGGTGGTCCAGGACGCTCCGACCTCCGACCTGGTCTTCACGCCAGTGGATCTCGTGGAGTACCTCTCCGCGATGATCACGCTGGAGCCAGGCGACCTCATCATGACCGGTACCACCGCGGGTGTGGCGCTAGGGCGTCGCAATGAGGCCGGCCGGCATCCTTGGCTCAAGACGGGCGACGTCGTGGAGGTCACCATCGAGGGACTCGGCTCCCAGCGCACGGAGGTCCGCTGACATGACCGATTTCGACACCCATCGGAGCCTGCGCCTCACTCGACGCAATCGCCACCTCGCTCGACTGGGCGCCGCGCTGACCGCGGGGCTGCTCGCAACGGCATCGCTCGCCGCGTGCTCGGGATCCGAGGACGACCCGGCTGCCGCGTCAACGTCAGCATCCACCGCGAAGACCGCCCTGGGGCCAGACACCAAATGCAGTGATTACCTGGGCCTGAGTGAAGAGGACCAGGTCAGGGTCATTCAGAACACGTCGCGGGAGCTGGACGACGAGTTCATCAGTTCAGCCCAGGCGTTGACCGCGGTGGATTCCATCAAGCAGTTCTGCCGGCAAGATGACCTGAAGGACGGGACCATGCGTGATATCGCTGAACCGGACCAGGACGGCCAGGACTGAACGGTCGTCATGAGGTTTTGCGCCGCCATGAACTGAGAACGTCTGATAGAAACGTCAGCAGTACGCAAGTGGCAGAACCCGACAACGAGTAGAATTCGTGGCTCGCGATCAGCGAAGTGCTGTTCCCATCGGTTGCGTCGCGAACGCAGAAATGGAAGAGAGACCCCGTGGCAGATGATCCGCGTCAGATCCGTACCCGTCAGGCGTTGAAAGCAGCCTTGCTCCGCCTCGCTGCGGATGACGCAGTCACGTCGGTGAGCGTTGCGCAGCTGTGCAATGAGGCCGGTGTTCACCGAACCACGTTCTATGGCCACGCCAACAGCCTCGAAGAGTTCGCGGTCGATGTCCTCGCTGAGGACATCGATGTCATCACCACCGTGGAGGTGGATACCGCGGATGCCATCAACGCCTACCGGCAGGCGACGGTGGCACTGATGGACCACCTTCGTAGCAAGCGGCCGGTCCTGCGGCCCCTCTTCGCCTCCCCGTGGAAGGGAGCACTCCTAGCCAAGCTGGAGGAGGACCTGCATCACCGCGCACAGCTTGCGGTGGAGACCCTCGCGGGTATGGACGGGGTGGACGTTCCGAAGCCGTATGCAGAGGCCAGCGCCTTCATCGCAGGCGCTCTGCTCGGCACCTGCCTTGACTGGGTGAACAGTGACGACGAGGACAGCGAGGGGCGGGCGTCCCGCATGCTGGCGCTCTTCCCCGCATGGTGGCCGGTGCGCTGAAACGTCAGGCGTTCCAGAGGCCGTAGGACTCCGCGAGATCCGCGATCTTCTGTGCACGCTTCAGACGCGGCAGGTAGGAACCATCTGTCATGGCCGCACCGTGTTCGTGGGCGTCCAACAGCTCATGGGCCCAAGACATCTCATCGGTGGACGGCGACAGGCCCCTGTTGACTTCGTCCACAGAACCCATGTCCAGCACCAGCTTCCCGGTCATGCCCATGGTCGCGGTGACGCGGCAGTCTCGGTTCACGTCCTCTGACGTGGCCCCGGCCGCGCTTGGGCCGTCGATGGCACCGGGCAGGCGCCCGACGCGGGAGGCAACCACCAGGCGGCCGCGAGCGTAGGCCAACGCCATGGGATCGTCCCCCACACCGGTGTCCTTGCGGAAATCGTTGATGCCGAAGGCCAAACGGAACGTGCCTGGTGCCGAGGCGATCGCCGTGGCGTTCTCGATACCCTCCGCGCTCTCGATCAGGGCGAGAACGGGGGTGCCTGCCGCCAGACGCATGGCGGTGTAGGTGACCTGTTCCGGCTTCTCCGTCTCCGCGAGCATCACGCCGCGCACACCAGGGACCTTGTTCAGAGCGGCCAGATCATCCGCCCAATGCTCGGAGGTGGGCGGGTTCACGCGCACCCAGCCGGTCATGCCGGACGAGAGCGCGTTCACCACGTTGTCACGTGCCTCCTGCTTCTTGTCCTGCGGGATCGGCGCCTCCATGTCGAAGACCACGGAATCCGCCTCCGAGGTCAGGGCCGGACCGAAGAGTTCCGGCTTGAGGGCGTTGACCAGCAACCACGAGCGGGAGAGCTTGGCAGGCAGGGACGCGGCGCGAAGATTCCGGAACGGCATGGGTCCAGCCTACCGGCGTTCAGGACCTTCCCCGCAGACCTTTCATACCAGATTCGGCATATACGGTCTTCCCGAAAACGTCACACCGGTGTGTGCCGAATCTCATCCGCGTCACCATCGCCTCCAGTGACGCAGCCGAAACACAGACTGAGTAGGGTCTGCAGTCGTGAGTCAACAGCAGAACACCCCCGCTTTCGAGCCAGGTCAGGAACCGGGCTACGAAGCAGCCGACGCCCCAAAGCTCGAGCGCGCCCTCAGCAACCGCCACATCCAGCTCATCGCGATCGGCGGCGCCATCGGCACCGGCCTGTTCATGGGCTCAGGCAAGACCATCTCCGTGGCGGGTCCCGCCGTGATCCTGGTCTACATGATCATCGGCTTCATGCTCTACTTCGTCATGCGAGCCATGGGGGAGCTTCTGCTCTCCAAGAGCGGCTACCGCAACTTCGCCGACTTCGCAGCAGACATCCTGGGCCCCTGGGCCGGATACTTCGTGGGCTGGACCTACTGGTTCTGCTGGATCGTCACCGGCGTTGCAGACGTCATCGTGATCGCCTCCGTGTACGTGAAGTTCTGGGCCGACAGCTTCCCGGTATGGGTCACCGCCTTGGTGGTGATCGGCATCCTGTTGGCGTTGAACCTGCCGTCGGTGCGCGGCTTCGGCGAGACCGAGTTCTGGTTCGCCCTGATCAAGATCGTGGCGATCTCCGCACTGATCGTGGTGGGTCTTGTCATGATCGTCACCGGATTTGAGCACGCAGGCGCCACAGCCTCCTTCGCGAACCTCTTCAATCATGGCGGCGGGTTCTTCGGCGGCGGCTGGATCGGCTTCGTCGGTGGCTTCCAGATCGCCGTGTTCGCGTTCGTCGGCATCGAACTGGTCGGTACCGCCGCGGCCGAGACCAAGGATCCCGAGCACAACCTCCCCAAGGCCGTCAACGCCATCCCGGTGCGCATCCTGCTCTTCTACGTCGGCTCCCTCGTGGTGCTGATGTCCGTGGTCCCCTGGACTCGGTTCAGCGCCGACGAATCGCCCTTCGTCATGCTGTTCTCCCTGGCCGGGCTCGGCGCCGCGGCCCACCTGGTCAACCTGGTGGTGCTGACCTCCGCCCTTTCCTCGGCCAACTCCGGGATATATTCCACTTCACGCATGCTTTACGGGCTCTCCACCGACGGTGATGCGCCGCGACAGTTCGGCAAGCTGTCCAAGCGCAAGGTCCCACAGAACGCGCTGTTCCTCTCCGGTGTCTTCCTGCTGGCCTCGGTGGTGCTGCTCGTGTTCGGCCTGGACCAGTCCAAGGGCTTCTCCGTGGTCACCACGATCTCCTCGCTGTGCTTCATGTTCGTGTGGACGCTGATCCTGGTGAGCTACCTTGTCCACCGCAAGCGCCGCCCGCAGGCCCATGCCGAATCCAAGTTCAAGATGCCTGGTGGCCTCGTGATGCCGTGGGTGGTGTTCGCGTTCTTCGTATTCCTGTTGGTGGCCTTCGTCTTCGACGCAGACACCCTGGCCGGCCTCATCGCTACCCCGATCTGGTTCATCCTGCTCGGGATCGGCTACCTGTTCCTGCGCCGCAGCCGTTTCCACGCGGCCGCCCGTGCGGAGCACCGCGCCATCGTGGCCAAGGAACACCAGGAGGCCGCCGCCTGGCGTGCGGAGCACGCCGGCTGACCTCTGTCACGCACAAAGGTGCCCGACGGCGCGTACTGAGTACGCGCCGTCGGGCACCTTTGTGTTCCGGCCGAGGTTTCTCTCCCACCACCGCCCCGCCTGACTTCAGCTGGATACCTGACTTCAGCGCAATCACGGCGACTGGACTGAAGCTAGGTATCGCGCCGAAGACACGTCCAGGCGCGGACCGAGCCGGGAGGTGCAAACGACCGTTCCGAGCGGATCAGATGAAGTCCAGCGGGTCGAACTCGTCGATGTCGATGATGTGGACGCGCGGCAGGGGCTTCTTGAACGCCTGGACGTCGTACTCCAGGTCGATGATCTCCAGGCCCGGGATCTTGCGCAGGTCCCCCGCCATGAACTCGCCGAAGCCCACAGCGGCGAGGCGACGTTCCTCCTCGTCCTCGGCCAGGTCCGCCATCTGCTCGGCGAAATCACGGTCGTGACTGACGAGGACCACATCGCCCTCACGGTCCTTCAGGGCCGCTGCGGTGCGCTGGATGGCGATGTCCACGACCTTGCCCTCGCCGTTCAACGGCACGGGCTTGTACCCCATGGCGATGAGCGCCTGGACGAAGGTCATGGGGAGGTCGCCGTTGGCGGCCAGAAAGAACAGCGGGACCACGGGCTGGCCCCAGGACTCGGAGAAGTGCTCAAGCAACACATTCCACCGCGGACGCTCATCGGAGTGAGGGCGGCGGCCTAGTACGGAGTTCCCCAGCGTTGCATCAATATTCTCGCCATCGACGAGCAAATATGTTTTACGTTCTGTCATACCCCAACGGTACCCGCAGGCATCTCGCCCGACCTGAGTCCACGGCCACTCCGCCCCGCCTCCCAGCATGTTGGCAGCCCGCGCGGTGCAATGGTGTCCATGAATCAACCTGTGACCGCCGTCGGGCGGCAATCCACGTATCCCGCGCTGCCCCCGCAAGAGGCGGCCCGCCTCGGAGAGGCTCTGAGTGCCAAGGCAGACGTCTCGGTCTTTGTCGACGGCACGTCCCTGCGGCTGCCAGACGGTGCCCGCGACGCAGTGATCGAACTCCTCCGGCGGCTCGCGGACGGCGAGGGGGTCGAGATCCACGCCGCCCACGCGTGGCTGACCACCGCCCAGGCCGCGAAGCTGGCGGGGATCTCACAGACCTATCTGCGTAACCTCAGCGACGCAGGCAGCATCCCCGTGACCTACCGTGGAACCCATCGGCGCTACCGTTCCGCAGACGTTCTGGCATGGGCCAAGGCCCACCGCGGCTCCGAGAACGAGTGATCCCAGAAGCAGCTTGCATGGTGCAGATCACCGCCATCGGCTAGGGACACCCTCCGGGACGCCCGCGTAGACTGAAACACGATCCGGTTGTATCCGTCCCCGGGTCCAGGCATCCCCCACTGGCAAAGAAGGCTGTTCGCCGATCACGGCGTTCACGGGGCGAAGGCCGCGCATACCCGCGCCGGACGGACTCTTCCCTAGAAGAAACGGATCCCCCTATGACCACGCGCCCAGAAACCTCCTCGCAGCGTCCCCGCCGTTCCGCGTCCGCCCCGGAGG
>NZ_JALAGT010000210.1 GCF_022712295.1 Galactobacter sp. | reverse complement strand
TGGGTGTTCACGGTGCTACGCGCCGCGAACCGAGAAGGAACTCAGGCGTCGTCGTGCTCCAGCATGTGGTGGCCCAGATCCACATAGGACTCGGACTCGTTGGCGAAGCGTTTGCCATGGGCGTCCACCATGATGGAGTGCGGCATGGACCGCTCCCCCACGATGAAGGAGGAGAGGCCGCCCTCCACGGGCTGGACCGTGGCACCCCACCAAGCATCCTCCAGGTACTCCATGTCCGCCCCGACCGCTCGGGCCATGTCGATCCCTTGGCCCAGGGCTCCAGGAGAACCGGCCGGGTTGCCCTCCACACCCTGCAGCTCCAGGCGGCGGGCCTTGTCCTGGTCGAATCCCCCGGTGCCCATGAGGACTCCCTTACGGGCCCTGACGATGGTTGGAGCGCCGTTGTTGTCGACCTCGACTCCGGTGATCCTGTTGTCCTCGGTGATCAGCTTGGTGGCCCTGGCGTTGAGCCAGAGGGGCGCCTTGCCGTCCACGATCACGGCCTTCGCGAGGGCTGCCGCGAGTGCGCCGCCCATGCCCAGTTCTCGCCGTCCTCGGAGCAGGCCGCCGAGGGTGCGGAAGACCAGCTTGGCTCCCTGGAAGAAACCTCCCACGGTGCCGAAGGCTCTGGTCAGCAGGTACATGTCCCCGTTCATCATCGGGAACGGCAAGAGTGCGCGGGAATCCTTGCTGAGGTCGCCGAGCGGCTTGGCGTCCACCGGTTTCAGTTCAACCGAACGACCGATTTTTCCGCCCGGGGCCTCCGGGTAGTAATCGGGATAGTTCTTGGCCCGGGTCCACTCGAACCCGTAGCGCTCCGTGGTGGTGATGTAGTCCTCGATCCCATCCACGAAGGCTTCCTTGCGGGCTCGGTTCGAGGCGTCGCCAGGTTCACCCACGGTGGCTTCGAGGTAGGTCAGGGCTTCATCGCGGGAGTCGCTGACTCTCTCGCGGCGCATCAGTGGATTGTTGGGCAGCCACAGTCCACCGCCGGACATCGCGGTGTTCCCGCCGAATTTGTCCGTGCTCTCCAGGACGAGAACGCTGAGCCCCTCATCGATGGCTCCCAGTGCGGTTGTGAGGGCCGCCGCCCCGGAGCCCACCACCACGACGTCGTACGTGTGATCCTCATGGTGCTTGCGTGCTGTGGTGTTCATACCCATTCCTCGACCCGATTCTGTGATGTGGATCACGTTAGGCCGGTGCTGGAGTCAGGGGAAGGGCTTGCGGCTTCCAGTGGTCAGCGGATCACTCCTTGGGCCTGCAGCCGGTCCAAGGCCTTCGGGAGTCACTTGCGCCGCCTGCTGGCTGCCGGACACTGCGGAGGTGACTCCCCAACCCGCCGTACTCAGCGCAACCGACTCCCCAACGCAGACCCGAAACTCAGGAGTCATTTCCGCCGCCTACTAGCCGCCGATCACTGCGTAAGTGACTCCTCAACCCGAGACACTCAGCGCAACCGACTCCCCAACGCAGCCCCGAAACACAGGAGTCATTTACGCCGCCTGCTGTCCGCCGAACGCCGCGGAAGTGACTCCCCAACGCGGCGTACTCAGCGCAACTGACTCCCCAATCGGGCGTACTCAGCACAGCCGACTCCTCAATCACGTGCACCCAGTACATCCGATTCCTCAGCCTTCCCAGCCACGTTCCCGCAGAGCCTCAGCCACCCTACGCACTGACGTTTGAGGTGATCGCAGCACGTGAGTAGAGGTCAGCTCCACCACAATCCACCCGGCAGACTGAAGACGCCGGCGTCGATCTATGTCAGCGTCGTATTGCTGGGCCGTCCGGTGATGAGCGCTCTGATACTCGATGCACACTCTGTACTTCCGATACACCAGATCCGGGCAGGCCAACCACTGGTCTCCTTCCCAGATGTCCCGATTCAATTCGGGTTCAGGCAGGCCGGCTGCAGTGAGTCCTAGCCGCAGTTGCGTTTCCGGTCTCGACTTGCTGCCTACTCGTGCTCGCTCAAGCGCGAGCCTGAGACGTGGTGCGTGAGGCCAGCGGCCACGACCCAACACAGTGCGTAAGTCCTCCAACGTGCATATCGGCGGAGTCACACGTTCGGGGTGCCGACCGCCAGGGTCAATTCCTGGACAGATCAAGTGGTCCGCTGCCGCTACCAGGTCATCGTCGTCCAGGAATGGAGCCAGAGAAGCCCAAGTCGCTGCAGCCGACAAGGCCCGATACTCATTCCCATCGACGACATCGGCAAGATGGGACCTCATCCGTGTTGATTTCACACCTACCCTGCGCACCGCTGATGCCGGATACATGACGGCCACGTGCAACTGATCCAGCAATCCGTATGGCAGCGGTATCCGCCAGAGGACCGCAGCACTTGGACCGTAGAAGAACGTCCCGGGTGCCACCACTGCCAACAAAGCACGCATCCGCTGCTTGATCTCAGCTACGTGACCTTGGTCTTGCACTGGCAGCATCCGTGCCCCACGAAAAGGGCGGAAGAAGGCCGGATGATCTCTGGCAGCACGACTGATTCCGGCTTCAACGGCATCGTGCACCGCGAACACCGTGCCAGGTTCCGCTGGCAGTGGAGTACGTCTGGACATCCCCCAAGCCTGGCAGGAACACCACTATCGCCGTCAGCGTTATCCACAGGCCGAGCTTCGAAGCAGCCAAGAAACAGAGATCACCCCACACCCGGCGGTAATTCAGGAGTCACTTCCGCGGCGTATAACCGCCTGCACCCAGCACAACCGACTCCCGAGCTCATCCGGTTGTCTCAGGAGTCAGTTATGCCAGTCCAGTTGCCTCAGGAGTCAATTACGCCGGCTAAGGGCCCCACCACTGAGCACAACTGACTCCTGAGATGACCTTGGCCTCCGGCCGGGCCGGCTCAGCCCAGCTTTTCGGAGAGTTCCAGCCAGCGTTCCTCGTAGCCGTCGTTTTCGTCCTGCAGCGCCGCACGTTCGGCCTGCAGCTCGGCGAGGCCCGTGTAGTCGGAGGCGTCGTGCGCGGCCATCTTGGCGTCCAGCTTTTCCATCGCTGTGCCGACCTTCTCCATCTTCCGCTCCAGCGCGGAGACCTCCTTGCGCGCGGCGCGGGCCTCCTGCCCGGAAAGACCGGAGTCCGTGCCCGACGACGCGGGCCCACTTCCCCCGGGGACGGCACCGCCGGTGCCGGAACCGGACTTGGAGGACCGGGCGTCGGGCAGTGACTTGCCGTCCCCCTCCCCCGCCGCACGGCGGCGAAGATACTCATCCAGGCCACCGGGCAGGTGGCGCAAGTGATGGTCCAGGACGGCGTACTGCTGGTCGGTGACGCGCTCGATGAAGTAGCGGTCGTGGGAGACCACGATCAGGGTGCCGGGCCAGGAATCCAGCAGGTCCTCGAGAGCGGCGAGCATGTCGGTGTCGAGGTCGTTGGTGGGCTCGTCGAGGATGAGCACGTTGGGCTGGTCCAGCAGGATCAGCAGCAATTGCAGCCGCCGCTGCTGGCCACCCGAGAGATCCTTCACCGGCGTGGAGAGCTGTGCCGAGGAGAACCCCAAGCGCTCCAGCAGCTGGCTCGGCGTGAGCTCCTGAGCCTTGGACCCGGTGCCCAGCGTGTAGGAGGTGCGCAGTCCGCCGATCACCACGCGTACCGGGTCGTTGAGGTACTGATCCAGCTCATCCATACGCTGCGTCAGCGTGGCCACATGCACCGTCTTGCCGCGCTTGACCACACCAGTGGTGGGCTGCAGCGTTCCGGCGATCAGGGAGAGCAGGGTGGACTTGCCCGCACCGTTGGGGCCTAGGATGCCGGTGCGCTCACCGGGGGCCAGGCGCCACTCGACCTTGTCCAGCACGGTCTTGTCGCCGTAGGAGACCCCGGCGTCCAGCAGGTCCACGACGTCCTTGCCGAGCCGATTCACGGACAGGGACTGCAGGGAGACCTTGTTGCGGATCTCCGGGACGTCCTCGATCAGGGTGTTGGCCGCCTCGATACGGAACTTGGGCTTGGACGTGCGGGCCGGGGCGCCGCGGCGCAGCCAGGCCAGCTCCTTGCGCGCCAGGTTCTGGCGGCGCTGTTCGATGGCAGCGGCCTGCCGATCGCGTTCCACACGCTGCAGGATGTAGGCAGCGTAACCACCCTCGAACGGTTCCACGATGCGGTCATGGACCTCCCAGGTGTCGGTACAGACCTCGTCAAGGAACCAACGGTCGTGGGTGACGACCATGAGCCCGCCGGAGTTCTTGGACCAGCGCTGCTTCAGGTGTTGGGCCAGCCACGAGATGGCTTCGACGTCCAGGTGGTTGGTTGGCTCATCCAGCGCCAGGACATCCCAATCTCCGGTGAGCAGCTGGGCCAGGGAGACGCGGCGGCGCTGGCCGCCGGACAGGCCCTTCACCGAGGCATCCCAGTCCAGGTCCTGAAGGAGCCCGGAAATGACGTCGCGAACCTTGGGGTCGGACGCCCACACGTGATCGGGGACGTCGCCCACCACGGCCTGTCCAACCGTCAGGGAGTCATCCAGCGTGTCCGCCTGATCCAGCACGCCGACCGTGACGCCACCGCGCACGGTGACACGACCGGAATCGGGTTCCACGCGGCCGGCCAGCATCGCCATGAGGGAGGACTTGCCGTCGCCATTGCGGCCCACGATGCCGACGCGGTCGCCCTCATCCAGCCCGAGGGACACGGAGTCGAAGACGACCTTGGTGGGGTATTCCAGATGAAGGGCCTCGGCCCCGAGAAGATGTGCCATAACTGAGGTCAAGTCTAGTTGCCGAACCGTGGGCACGCGGCCCCAGCCCACGGGCTCAGTGCCACACGAGTCGATGCGCCAGCATCAGTCGACTGGACGCACTACGGTGACGCCGCTGTCCTCGGAGGCGGTCCACTTCTGGTCCGGCGCATAGACCGGCTCCTCGTCATCGGTGTTGCAGAAATCCCAGCTTTCACGGGAGAGCTTCACGGTTTCGGCACCATCATCGGTGTCGAACACGAGCCACTGGTGCCCGTCGTCGGCATCCGTATCGACATCGGCGGCCGCCTCACGGATGGATTCGGAAGCCGAGCCGGGAACTGCCCCGTAGGGGCAAAGCACCGCCAGCTGACTCCATGACGCCCCGTCGGCCGTTGTGGACGGCAACGTGAAGGAGGAATCGGAGGCTGCGTCTCGCAAACTGTCCTCGAACGACGGATCGGAGGAACACCCGGAAACGGACACCGCCAGTGACGCAGCAGCCAGAGCCACCACGGGAAGAAGCTTCATGCGCATGTAAACCACTCTAGGTTCCAAGCCTCCGCTCCTTCTGGGAACAAGTTGCTTCGACGTCCGCCGGTGCTCAATGACGTCCGCGGCGTGCATAGTCTGATTGTCATTGCAGGACGTGCATTCCCACCGCGGGACGGAACCAGAGGTCATCAGCGCAGCAGGTGGGCGCCACGCGCCGGGGCCTGCACCACGATGGTGCGGACGTCCAGTTCGTCGGCCACCACCGTGGCCAGCCGCTCCGCGGCGTCCCGGTCCTCGGCAGCCATGGCCACGGTGGGTCCGGTCCCGGAGACCACCTGCGCCACGGCGTCTGCTCGGCGGGCGGCACCCATGACCTCCTGCACCTCAGCGCGCAGGATCACCGCGGCGGTCTCGAGGTCGTTGGACACGCGAGTGGCGATGTCCACGATGCGACCGTCGCGCAGAGCGGCCACCAGGTCCGAGTCCACCCCGACCTGACCGGGGTCCTCGCGCCCGTTGAGTTCCTCCTGGACGCGCAGCTTGTCCATCTGCGCGTATACGTCCGGCGCGGGTACCGGATAACTGGCCGGAACCAGGACCCAATGCGAAGGTTCAACGTGCAGTAGCGGGGAGAACTCCTCACCCTGCCCCAGGATGATGCCGGCACCACCGGCCAGCGCCAGGGCAACGTCGGCGCCGAGTCTCATCGCCAGCCGTTGCAATTCCCCGCGTGAGAGCCCCAACCCCCACAGGGCATCGCACGCGACCAGAGTTGCAGCGGCGTCTGCCGCCCCGGCCCCGAGACCGGCG
Organism: Galactobacter sp.; assembly: GCF_022712295.1. Classification (GTDB taxonomy): domain Bacteria; phylum Actinomycetota; class Actinomycetes; order Actinomycetales; family Micrococcaceae; genus Galactobacter. The sequence goes on along the minus strand of NZ_JALAGT010000210.1, from coordinate 3,880 downwards.
GCCGTCGGCACGTGGCGAGCGATGGACAGCCGCACCCCACCCGGATGCCCGGTGTAGGAGGTCAACAGGCGTGCTGCCTTCGCGGCCATATCGTCCTCACCCACGGCAGCGTCGTCTGGCGTGGTCGCGATCGAGGAGGCGTCGGAGATCTCCACGATGCACTCCCCCGGATCGCCGTGCCGGGCGGCCACGATCTCCTCCAGGTCGCAGGTGAGCACCAGAGCCGCGATATCGCGATCCCCATCGGCGTTCGGCGCGCCCACCTGCTGAGCCACACCGATGTGCGACGGCGCGGCCGCAGTGGCCGTGGCCCTCACAGCGCCGCTCGCGCCGCCGCAATGGCGACGAAATCGTCCACGGTCAGGGCCTCGCCACGCGCCTTGGGATCCACGCCTGCCCGCACCAGGATTTCCTCGGCGGCGGGGCCGCCGCCTGCCCAACCGGACAGCGCGGCGCGCAGCGTCTTGCGCCGCTGAGCGAAGGCCGCATCCACCACCGCGAACACGTTACGGCGTTCCTCGAGCGGCCAGGGGTCCTCGCGCTTCTCGAAGCGCACCAGCCCGGAATGGATCTGAGGGGCAGGCCAGAAGACGTTCTTGCCGATGATCCCGGCCTTGGAGGCCCTTGACCACCAGGCGAGTTTCACACTGGGCACACCGTACGTGCGCGATCCCGGCCCGGCCACGAGCCGATCGGCGACCTCGTCCTGCACCATGACCAGGCCGTGACGCAGGGACGGAACCACCTCGAGCAGGTGCAACAGGACGGGGACCGCCACGTTGTAGGGAAGGTTGGCGACCAGCGCCGTGGGCTCACCTTCGACGGCCTGCACCTTCAGGGCATCGGAGTGCACCACGTCGAGTCGCGAGGTGGCGCCTGGCCGGTAGTGCTCCACGGTGGAGGGAAGCTGAGCGGCGAAGGAATCCTCGATCTCCACCGCGGTCAGCCGGTCGGCGGCATCCAAGATACCCAGGGACAGCGACCCCAATCCGGGTCCCACCTCCAGGACGTGCTCGTCCTCTGAGAGGCCCGCAGCCGCCACGATCCGGCGGATGGTGTTGGGGTCGATGACGAAGTTCTGCCCACGCTGCTTGGTGGGGCGAACACCGGCCAGTTCGGCCAGCTTGCGGATATCAGCGGCACCCAGCAACTCGGGCAGTGCACGCCCGGAATCCGGCGCGGTGGGCTCGGAATCCGAGGGTGGTGTCTGCGATGAAGTGGAGTGCGGCTCGGTCACCATGCCAGTGTATCGGCGCCGCCTACTAGAAACCGCCCGGCCTGGTAACCGCGCGGTCACGAAACCGCCCGGTCAAGAATCAGCGCAGGCCGAGCTTGGCGGTGCAGCCGGGCCACTGGCCCCATCCGGCCTTGGCCTGCAGCTTCTTGGCGATCTCCACCTGCTGCGCTGCGGTGGCCTGGTGCGGCAGTGCGGCGTACTTGGTCCCGCCCTGGGCCGCCCAGGTGGAGGCCGTGAACTGCAGGCCGCCGTAGTAGCCGTTGCCGCTGTTGATGGACCAGTTCCCGCCGGACTCGCACTGGGCCAACTTCTGCCACACGCCATCGACCGATCCCGAGGGGCCGGACGCCGACGTCGAGGAATCCTTCGAAGCAGAGGAAGCCGAATCCTTGGTTTCGGAATCCTTGGACGAGGAATCCTTGGAGGAGGAGCTGGTCTTCTTCGAGGAGGAGTCGGACTCGTCGGCGTGCTTGGCGGTGCTTTCCTTCTCCGGAGCCTTGGTCCCCACCTGCACCAGCTTGGGAGTGGGTTTGGTGGTGATCTCGGAGGAGATCACCTCGGTGGAAACCACCTTGCCGTTGACGTAACGCAGCTTGGACACGGTGGTGCGCTTACCCTCCGTGGCTTGACGTACGGTCTTGGTCTCGCCCTGCTCCAAGTTGTCGGTCTTGACGGTGATGGTGCCTGCTGCGAGGTCGGAGGTGGTGGCCTTCTTCTTGGTCTCGACTCGTTGCCAGGCCACGCTGCCGCCATCGGTGAGGACGGTGTTGAGTGCAGGCGTGACCACGTCGTCGGAATCCGGCTTGACGCCCTGTTCCTTGAGAAGGTCCGCCACGTCGGTGGCGGTGGTGGAGACGGTGGAGCGCTGACCCGCCAGATCCAGGGTCACGCGCTTGGGCGTCACGACGGAGAGCTGCGAGGTGGAGGAGGCAAGGGCGACGTCCTTGCTCAAGGACAATTCGGCATCGTCCGAGACACCCAGCTGCTGGGCCAGGTCACCCACGGTGTCTGCCGTGGTGTCCACGGTGCGCTTTTCGCCATCCAGGTCCACGGTGACGCTGCGGGCCAGCTTCACTCGCACCGTGGAACCGGTGCGCACGGTGGAGTCCAACGGTGCGGAGACCTCGTCGTTGGAGTCCACGTCCACGTCAGCGGTACGCAGCACGTCCGCCACGGTACGCCCGTAGGTGTGCACGTCCTGGGACTGGCCGTCCACGGTCAGCGCCACGGTCTTGTCCGCACCGACGAACGCCACGGTTCCGGCGACGAGGGCGCCGAGGGTGAGTCCCTGCGCACCCTTGGTCAGGATGCGTTTGCCGGAAATAGCCACGTTGTGCCTCAAGTTCTAGTGCGTGCGGAGCGTGCTGGGCCCCGGAATTCGGGGTCGCGAGTGGAAAGTGAGCGTTTTGCGCTGCCCACTATCGTAACCGCGTCGTTATCTCCCACCAAGCACTTGTGACCTTTTCGAGGCATATTCCCGTGGTTCTGAGTCGCCCCCGTCAGAAGTCTCCGTACACGCGGCGCGTATTGGCCCGGATCCGCTCGCAGAAGGCGGCCAGGTCCACGTCCAGTTCCTCGGCGAGCGCCCGAACGGCCAGCGGAATCAGGTAGGGCGCGTTGGGCCTGCCGCGGTAGGGAACCGCGGTGAGAAAGGGTGCATCGGTCTCGACGAGCAGGTGGTCGAGGTCCACGCGGCCCAAGGCCGCGCGCAGTGTGTCGTTGTTCTTGAAGGTGGAGGTGCCTCCGAAGGAGAGGTACCAGCCGCGCTGATGCGCCAGCTCCGCCATGTCTTCGTCGCCGGAGAAGCAGTGGAAGACCACGGTGCCGCTGAAGCCCTCTTCGTCGAGGATGCGGATGACGTCGTCGTGGGCGTCACGGTCGTGGATCTGTACCGGCAGGCCGCGACGGGCGGCGATGGCGAGGTGGGCTCGGAAGGAGGCCTGTTGGGCGTCGCGTCCGTCCTCGCCGGTGCGGAAGTAGTCCAGTCCGGTTTCGCCGATGGCACGGACGCGGGGGTCCTCGGCCAGCCGGTCGATCTCCGCGAGCTCCGCCAGCAATGTCCCCTTGGCTTCGGAGCGGGCGGCGTCGTTGGGGTGGATGGCCACGGCGGCCAGCATTCGGGGGTGCCGGTTGGCTGCCTGCACGGCCCAGCGGGAGGACTCCACGTCGCAGCCCACCTGGATCACGCCCTCCACGCCCACGGCGGCGGCCGCGTCCAGAGCGTCTGCCGCGGAGACCTCCACCAGCCCGTCACGGAAGTCCAGGTGCGTGTGGTTGTCCACCACCGGGACGGGCAACGGCTCCGGAGCCGGCGGGTACACCAGCTTGCGCCTGCGCCCGTCCTCCCCCTTTGTAGAGCGGCCGGTGGCCGCGATGCCTTGAGGGGCAGCTGTGTCCGACGGCCCCGTACCCGGCTCCGCGGTACCCGGCTCCGCGTCGCTCGGCGCGTCTTCCTCGCGTGGAAGGTAGGCAGGAGGGGTCTCTCCGGGGACGACTGGGGGGTACTGCGCTGAATCGGGCATGACATCCAGGGTAGTGAATCGGATGAGCAATAAAGACGTCGGGGCCTAACCCCAAAAATGGGTGTGACGCCCCGCCGGTGAATGGCTGGATGGGACCTGACAGAGGAGGCACCCCAAAGCC
>NZ_JALAGT010000209.1 GCF_022712295.1 Galactobacter sp. | reverse complement strand
TGGGCATGGTGCGCCAGTGGCAGACCCTCTTCTACGACGGCCGCTACTCCAACACCGAGCTCAACACCGGCAAGGACTCCATCCGCGTTCCCGACTTCGTGAAGATGGCGGACGCCTACGGATGCGTGGGTCTGCGCTGTGAGCGCGAGGAGGATCTGGACTCGGTGATCGAACAGGCCCTGGCCATCAACGACCGCCCGGTGATCGTGGACTTCGTGGTGTCGAAGGACGCCATGGTGTGGCCCATGGTCCCCTCGGGGGTCAGCAACGACGCCATTCAAATCGCTCGGGGACTCACCCCCGAGTGGGACGAGGAGGACTGAGACGTGTCTCGCCATACGCTTTCCGTGCTGGTCGAGGACGTCCCCGGCGCCCTCACCCGCGTGGCCGGGCTCTTTGCCCGCCGCGCCTTCAACATCGACTCGCTCGCCGTGGGTCCCACCGAGGTGGACGGGCTCTCCCGCATGACCGTGGTCGTGGACGCAGAGGGTGATCTCCTTGAACAGGTGACCAAACAGCTGAACAAGCTGGTCAACGTCATCAAGATCGTGGAGCTGGCCCCCGATTCCTCGGTGCAGCGCGACCACGTCCTGGTCAAGGTCAAGGCTGATGCTGCGACCCGCATCCAGGTCACTCAGGCGGCGGACTTCTTCCGCGCCAGAGTCGTGGACGTGTCCCCGGACTCCGTGGTCCTGGAGGCCACCGGTGCCTCGGACAAGATCAAGGCGCTTCTCGACGTGCTGGAGCCCTTCGGGATCCGTGAGATCGTCGAGTCCGGGACGCTGGCCATCGGCCGCGGCCACAAGTCGATGTCGGAGCGCGCTCTGCGCGCGGTCTCCGCTTAGAGCAACCAACCCAAGTACCATGTTCGACGGTCGGTGACCACCGGCCGTCGGGCACCCCACCCAAGCCCCCTTCCGTAGGTCGCGTCCGCGGCCTGCGGGAACATACAGTCAGAAAGAGGAATCCCACGTGACTGCAACGATGTACTACGAGGACGACGCCGACCTGAGCTTCCTGCAGGACAAGAAGGTCGCCGTGATCGGCTTCGGCTCCCAGGGTCACGCCCACGCGCTGAGCCTGCGCGACTCCGGCATCGATGTGCGCATCGGCCTGGCCGAGGGCTCCAAGTCCAAGGAGAAGGCCGAGGCCCAGGGCCTGCGCGTCCTCCCCACGGCCGAGGCCGCTGCCGAGGCCGACGTCATCATGATCCTGGCTCCCGACCAGGTGCAGGCCAAGATCTACGAGGAGTCCATCAAGGACAACCTGAAGGCCGGCGACACCATCGCGTTCGGCCACGGCTTCAATGTTCGCTTCGGCTACATCAAGGCTCCTGAAAACGTCAACGTCATCATGATCGCCCCCAAGGGCCCGGGCCATGTGGTGCGCCGCGAGTTCGAGGCAGGCCGTGGTGTGCCGGACCTGATCGCTGTGGAGCAGGACGCCACCGGCGACGCCAAGCAGATCGCTCTGGCTTGGGCCAAGGGCATCGGCGGCACCCGTGCGGGCGTCATCGAGACCACCTTCACCGAGGAGACCGAGTCCGATCTCTTCGGCGAGCAGGCCGTGCTCTGCGGTGGTACGTCCAAGCTGATCCAGTACGGCTTCGAGGTCCTCACCGAGGCCGGCTACGCCCCGGAGATCGCCTACTTCGAGGTGCTGCACGAGCTGAAGCTCATCGTCGACCTCATCAACGAGGGTGGCATCACCAAGCAGCGCTGGTCCGTCTCCGACACCGCTGAGTACGGCGACTACGTGTCCGGCCCCCGCGTCATCACCCCGGATGTGAAGGAGCACATGAAGGAGGTCCTCGCGGACATCCAGAACGGCAACTTCGCCAAGCGCTTCATGGACGATCAGGCCGCTGGCGCTCCCGAGTTCAAGAAGCTGCGCGAGGAGGGCGAGATCCACCCGATCGAGGCCACCGGCCGCGAGCTGCGCAAGCTCTTCTCCTGGATCGCCAACGACGACGACTACACCGAGGGTCACGCCGTTCGCTGATTCTCCTGTGACTGGCCCGCTGAGGCCGTGTTGTTGACGAATGCGCCCCCGGAACTCGACCGAGTTCCGGGGGCGCATTCGTCGTGGTGGTGGGGCTGCGGCCCACCCAAAGGGTGACCGCATCCGAGGCGTGCGGTTTCAGCCCCGGCGCGCGCCCGTGGTGACGGCCTGCCGTGCGTCGGTGGTGACGGCCTGCCGTGCGTCCGAGTCATCGGACTCGTCAGGCGCGTCGTCCTCGTGGGAAGCCTGGGGCGTGGACGCAGTGATGACCGGTAGCCCCACCGGGGCGGCCCACGTGTCCTCGGATGCCGTGACCTCGGTGGCGGTGTCCTCCGCCGGATCGAACGCCTGGGCTTCGTGCAGGGAGGCCAGCCCCGGGGACGGAATGGAACCGGTCTGTGCGGCGTCTGCAGCTGAGCCGCCGACCACGGCAAGACCTTCGGAATCATCGCTGTCAACGGGGGTTGATGCGCTCGGCGCGTCGTGATCCTCCGAGGCCCGGTATTCGGACTGCACCACGGCCATGGCCCCCGTGAGCGCGGGAATCGAGGAGGTGAACAGCGGAACGGCCTCGGTGCGCGGCTCGGCCGCATCCACCACGGGCTGCAGCGCCTTACGTGCCAGCAAGGTCAGCCCGACGGTCAACAGCATCAAGGCCGCACCGACCCAGGCGGTAGCGGAGTAGCCCACGCCGGTGACGACCATGCCGCCAAGGAAGGAACCGGCTGAGATGCCCACGTTGGAGGAGGCGTTGATCCACGCGCCGGCCATCTCGGGATTCTTCTTCCCGATGCGCACCAGAGCGGACTGGTAGACGGATCCCACGGGGCCGAACGCTGCGACCCACATGGTGGCCAGAACCAGCAGCGGCCACAGGAACCCTGCGCCAACGGCCGTGAGGACCAATCCCACGCACAGTGACGACGGGATGATCACGAGCCACCTGTAGGGGTGGGCGTCCAGATGCCGTGCGGTGACCTGGATGCCGATCAGCCCGGCGAGGCCGAAGACCACCAGGACGGGGCTCAGCCATCCGGACGCCAGGCCGGACGAGAGCAGCATGGGGGAGACGTAGGTGTAGAGCGTGTAGTGGCCCAGGAACACCAACCCGTTCAGCCCCACCACGGTCATGAGCTTGCCGCCGCCCGGGACGAGTTCTGGCGCACCCACAGGATCGTGCTCGATCTTGGGCAGGTACACCAGGGCGGCCAGGAATGCCCCGGCCATGATGAGAGCCAGCGTGGCGAAGGTGACCCGCCAGCCGAACAAGGACGCCAACAACGTCCCAGCGGGAACGCCCAGGATCTGACCGGCGGATCCGCCGACGGCGACGATGGCCATGGCGCGGCCGATCTGGCCCTTGGGCGCAATACGCGACGAGTACCCGATGGACAGGGCGAAGAACAGAGCATGTGCCGTTCCACCGATCGCGCGAGCCAGGACCAGCCATCCGAAGTTGGGTGCCACCGTCGCCACCAGGTTGGAGACCACGAAGACGGCCATGGTGGTCAGCAGCAGCTGCTTGCGGCCGATGGCGTAGGTCAGCAGGGTCAGAGGTACCGACCCGAACGCCACGAGCGCGGCGTACAGGGTGACCAACAGGCCAGCGGTGTGCTCGGCGATCCCGAGGGAGTCGCTGACCACGGGCATCATGCCTACAGGCGCCATCTCGGTGGTGATGGCAGCGAAGACGGCCACGGCCAGGATGTACAGTCCGGTCCAGGAGCCCTTTTTGGCTGCGGCGGACTTGGGCACAGCGGTCCCGCTGGGAGTGATGGGCTTGGGTGGGTTCGCGTTTGAACGTGACACAGGGCAACTCCTGTGATGTGCGGGTGGACAGTCGGTCAAGTGGGCGTCGTTGTCCTTCGCGCGTACGCGTCCACCAAGTCTAGAGCCGTGCCCCGGGGGTCTGTCAGCCCCCTCTGCGTGTGTATTGCGCCACCGGTGATTCTCACGTCGGTGGCTCACTCCCCATGCCCGACGCCGCGGGGCGGCTTGCCCCGTTCAGCTTGGTTTGGTGTCCGCACGGCGAGTCGGGGGCAACGTCCAGTGGTGGCTAGGCTGAGCTGGTGCCAACTCGTGACTCCGTGACCGCCGTTCCAGCGTTCCGCGGTCTGTGGTTGGCGACAGCCGCGGGAGATGCCGCGAGGCAGGTGGCGCTCTTCGCCACGTCGGTCATTCTGACCGTGACCTTGGGGGCCTCGGCCTTCGAAGTCGGTTTGGCGAGTCCGCTGTCCAACGCAGGCGCGCTGATATTCGGGTTGGTGGCCGGCACCTTCGTGGACCGGTGGGGGAGCAGGCGCACCCTGATCGGTGGCGTGTGGGTCAGGTTCATCGCCTACGCGATCCCGCTGATGGCCTGGTGGATGGGGTGGCTGGCCGGGTGGCAGTTGCTGGCGTGCGTCCTGCTCGCCTCGATCGCGGACACCTTCTATTCGGCCGCGCATTCGGCGGTCTTGCCCGCCGTGGTGGGCCGGGCCAGGGTGGCCGACGGCTCCGCCCGCCTTCAGGCCACCGATCAAGTCATCTGGCTGCTGGGACCGTCGCTGGCGGGGGCACTCGTGAAGTGGGTGGCTGCTCCCATGCTGCTCGTTGCTTCGGCCGTCGGGCAGTTGGTCGCTGCGGCTGGGCTGCGCAGGATTCCTCGTGACCAACCCGTTCCGTCCACGCAGCAGCCCGAGGGGTTCCGTGAATCGGTGAGGACCGGGCTTCGCTTCCTGGTGCGCGCCAGATGGATCGGGGCCATTGCCCTGGCCGCGTCGCTGAACAATGCGGCGGCCGGATTCTTTGGCGCCTCGGAGGCGGTATTCCTCCTTCGGGACCTGGGTTTCTCCACGTTGGCCTATGGTGTCGTGACGGCCGTATCCGGGGTTGGCGGTATCTTGGGCGCCGTGATCACCCCGCGTCTGGGGCGCGCTTGGGGACCATTCCGGACCCTGCTCACCGGGGCTTGCATGATGCCGCTCTTCTTTGCACTGCTTCCCCTCTCAGGCGTGGCACTGCAGCTGGGGTACGGATGGGCCATCGGTTGCGCGTCGCTGTCCATGTTCGGATTCGGCCTGTGCATCGGGCTCTTCGGGGTGTCCAGCGCCGGCCTCACCGCCAGGCTCACGCCGAAGCGGTTGTTGGCCAGGGTCTCGTCCACCCGCAGGACCTTCACGCAAGGTGCCGTGGTGGTCGGCGGACTGCTCGGTGCCCTTGCAGCGCAAACCTTCGGCGCCACCGTTCCGCTCGTGATCGCGGTGGCCGTGTCGGCTACGCAGCTGATTCCGTTGTCACTGGCGACCCGGAGGTCGTAATCAGCTGGTGACACGGTGTTAACTTTCTGGGGTGCCCGACGGCGTCTGCAATAACCTGCAACCATGTCATCCAACCATCCATCGTCGACGTCGACGAGTACCAAGCCCTCCCTGAGCACCGAGGATCGCTCGGCCCGCGTGGCCGTCACGGTCTTCCCCCTGCTCATCCTGGTCGCCGCAGCCATCGGGTTCTTCCTTCCGGACTTCGGCCAGAAGCTGGCCCCGGGAGTGAACACTTACCTCGGCATCATCATGTTCGCCATGGGTCTGACCCTGACCCTGCCCGACTTCGCCCTGGTGGCCAAGCGCCCCATCCCGGTCCTCATCGGCGTGGTGGCGCAGTACGTGATCATGCCGCTGCTCGGCTTCGGTGTGAGTTGGGCACTGCAGCTGGACCCGGCGCTCGCCGCTGGTGTGATCCTGGTTGGTTGTGCGCCAGGTGGCACGTCCTCGAACGTCATCACGTACCTGTCCAAGGCTGATACCGCCCTCTCGGTGACGATGACGTCCATCTCCACGCTGCTTGCCCCGATCTTCACCCCGCTGCTGACGCTGTGGCTGGCTGGTCAGTACATGCCCGTGGATGCCGGGGACATGGCGCTGTCCATCGTGAAGATCGTGCTGATCCCTGTGATTGCCGGCCTGGTCATCCGTCTGCTCTTCGGCAAGCTCGTGGACAAGATCCTGCCCGGCCTGCCTTGGTTGTCCGTGGTGGGCATCTCGCTCGTGGTGATCGCTGTGGTCTCCGGTAGCGCCGACAAGGTCGTCGACGCTGGTCTCATCGTGTTGCTGGCCGTGGTGTTGCACAACGGTCTGGGCTACCTGCTCGGCTACTGGGTTGCTCGCCTGTGCCGCGTTCCGGTCCGTTCCGCCCGCACCACCTCCATCGAGGTCGGCATGCAGAACTCAGGTCTGGCCGCAGGCCTGGCAGCGAAGTACTTCGCTCCGGAGGCCGCCCTACCCGGCGCCGTGTTCTCCATCTGGCACAACCTCTCCGGCGCCGTGCTGGCCATGTACTACCGCCGCAGCGCGGACAAACACCAGCAGGACTGACCGCACTCGCGTCCGTCGCCCCGCTCGGGACCGGCTCCGGCCGTCGCCTGGGCGGGGCGTCGTTCTTGGTGGCTGACGACGAGTGACCGGCACGGAGTTCACCCAGGTTTCACGTCAGGTCTGCCGGGCGGACTGTTGGGGATGTCATGGTGGACACCGTGGAACAGACCATCGAACGCGTCCGGACTCCTGCACCATTGTCAGCGCAGGAGTACAAACGGCTGCATCCGCTGAACAAGCGTCATCGCTGGCTCATCAACAGGATCAGCGCAACACGTATGGTTCCGGCCCTCGCCGAGCGCATGCCCACGCAGCTGTGCACCGTGTCTCTGGAGGCAGCCGGTCTACGTGTGACCCGGCTGCCGGACTGCCCAGCGGGTACGCCGGCAGGTCCCGACGCCATACTGCATCTCTTACAGGCCTTGGGAAGCTTGCGGATCCGGCCGGTAGCTTGGGGGACGGCCGAGGGGCAACGGCTGGAGGCCAACGAGGACGGATATCGCGTTGACGGGCGGGAAGCCACCGCTCGAGACGTTCTGTCAGTCGTCCGGATCATGTCCGCCGCTCAACGTTGTGTCATCACGACCGAACGGGTGCGCACACCGCCACGGGACCTCGTGAGGGTGTACCTGGGCCGAGCCAAGCACCGCGCAACGGTGTTGCAGATGGGCATGCTGGTCGCAGCCGAGGATCGGCACGATCAGCAGGCAGACACGGCCTCGCTCCCGTTGGGGCTGGTTCGCACTGTGGAAGACGTCTTCAGCGACCCAGAGGCTCGCTTCCGATTCATCAGCGCTGATCTGCTGGTGGAATCGGACGGGACATGGTCTTTGGAGGACCTCGCCACTGAGCCGAGGTACCCCGACCAGGGATTCACGGAACAGGCCAGGCGTTTCCTTGGCCAGCGGGCACGGCGCCGACGCGAACGCGAACTGGAGCTGGCTCGCGAGCTGCAGGACGCACCGGAGCCGGTGACATCCGCGGAACGCAGGTTTGCCCAGCGTCACGGATTCTCGCCGGACACCGTGCGCCGTTTCGGCATCGACCGCGACAACGTCCATAGATACGTTTCCGAACGTGACTACCTCGGGGCCCAGCCGTTCAACGATCCAGCGGCGGACAGGGCCTTGAACCGTTTGGGTGCGGACGGGGGGCATTGCCCGGCGGAGGCACTGTATTCCATCCGGCAGGAGGGCAAGATACTGCGCATTCGTCCGTTGGCGGGTCCGTACACACGCAGCGACGAAGCAGTCAGCGACGTGGTGGACGCAGTGCATCGAGTCAGCGGGGCGATGTTGGGCCCGGCGGTGTGGAATCCGGCGTCCCTGTGGCGAGTGGATGTTCCTGACGCGGCCGGCGATTCTGCACGTGCGGACGTCTTGGTCAACGGCATCGGGTACTCGGCCGACGAGTTCGAACTGCTGCTGCGCGCGATGGCCGCGGAACAACCAGTGACCTTGAGCGCAGGCGGGGGCAGGGGTGCCACCCCACAACATTTCTCCACGGATGACTCGGTCCAGATCCGGGTGACCATGATCCGCGAACAGGGGGAGAAGCCTTACGTGGCAGATGCCTTCGTAGTGGGCCACCACCACCGCAGGTACCGGAAGGAGTTCCGCAAGGCGGGGCAATTGGTCGGTACCGAACAGACCAGGTGGCCCGGGGCGTCGACCATGTACCGGAATCGGGACACCAGTCACGAGGCGGCCGAGGCGCATATGACCGCGGGTCGGCGCGCGGGCGTGGAGGTGTGGCCGGAGGGCCTCCGTGATCTGGGTGGTGTGGACCTGGTGGGGCGTATCTATCCGGAGACCGGACGCGTGGAGTCAGGTAGGGCCATGGTCGGCACGGAGTTGTATGAATACATCCTCCACCCTGTGACACAGCAGCCTCTGCGCACCACGATCAACGGTTGGGACGCGCTCGTCGCCGATCTGGAACGCAGATGCGAGTCCTCGCCGCAGCTGAGCTTCGTGGAGTACACCGCGGTCATCAACTCAAATGGACATCAGATCCTGGGATGTTCCCTCACTCCGCAGTATCCGGTCTGCTACAGGTACTCCGCGGCGTCAGCGAACTTCATCAAGAGGGCGGCCAAGGCACACAAGAAGTGACCTGCTCGTAACGCCTTCTTCACGCACGCGGTGATCCAACGACCGGCCGGTAGCCTGGCACCTGTCAGTTTCTGGGAGCACCGAGGCTGGCACCCACTTTTACTCTCACGAGGCCTACAAGGGCCCCACCGATCACGAAGGTTGTGCTGTGCCGCAGACCAAGCCCGTCGTACTCATCGCCGAGGAACTCTCGCCCGCCACTGTCGAGGCCCTTGGCCCCGACTTCGAGATCCGCCACACCAACGGTGCCGATCGGTCCGAGCTGCTGCCGGCCATCGCGGACGTGGACGCCATCCTGGTCCGTTCCGCCACCAAGGTCGATGCCGAGGCCATCTCCGCAGCCAAGAACCTCAAGGTCATCGCGCGCGCTGGTGTGGGCCTGGACAACGTGGACATCAAGGCCGCCACTCAGGCCGGCGTGATGGTCGTCAACGCGCCCACCTCCAACGTGATTTCCGCTGCCGAGCTCACGGTGGGTCACATCCTCGCCGCCGCCCGTAACATCCCGGCGGCCTCCGCCTCCCTGAAGGCCGGTGAGTGGAAGCGCTCCAGGTTCTCCGGCGTGGAACTCTACGAGAAGACCCTGGGCGTCATCGGTCTGGGCCGCATCGGTGCCCTCGTTGCAGCTCGCTTGCAGGCCTTCGGCGTCAGCGTCGTGGCTTACGACCCCTACGTGACCCCGGCGCGCGCACAGCAGCTCGGCGTCAAGCTGCTCACCCTCGACGAGCTGCTCGCCACGGCGGACTTCATCACCATCCACATGCCCAAGACCCCCGAGACCACGGGCATGATCTCCACCGAGCAGTTCGCGAAGATGAAGCCCTCCGCGTTCGTGTTCAACGTGGCCCGCGGCGGCCTCATCGACGAGCAAGCGCTCTACACGGCGCTGTCCGAGCACACCATCGCGGGTGCGGGCATCGACGTGTACACCACCGAGCCCCCGCACGAGCTGGACTTCATCGGGCTGGACAACGTCAACGTCACCCCGCACCTTGGCGCCTCCACTGCCGAGGCCCAGGAGAAGGCCGGCGTCGCCGTCGCCAAGTCCGTCCGACTCGCCCTGGCGGGCGAACTCGTGCCCGACGCCGTGAACGTCGCCGGTGGCGTCATCGACCAAGACGTGCGTCCGGGGATCCCGCTGGCCGAGAAGCTCGGCCGGATCTTCTCCGCCCTCGGCCAGGGGGAACGCCTCGAGTCCGTTGCCCTCAACGTGGCAGGTGAGATCGCCGTCAAGGACGTCACCAGCCTGAAGCTGGCAGCGCTGAAGGGCGTCTTCAAGGACGTGGTCTCCGATCAGGTTTCTTACGTCAACGCTCCGGTGCTCGCAGAGCAGCGCGGTGTGGAGACCCGACTGACCACCACCGAGGAGTCCGAGGACTACCGCAACCAGCTCACCGTGTCCGGTGCTCTGACCTCTGGAGAACAGATCTCCGTGGCGGGCACCCTCACCGGGCCCAAGCAGATCCAGAAGCTCGTGGGTGTCCAGGGCTACGCGGTGGAGATCGAGCTCTCCGAGCACCTGCTCGTGATCCGCTACACCGACCGTCCGGGCGTGATCGGCACCCTGGGCCAGGCCTTGGGCGAGGCCGACGTGAACATTGCAGGCATGCAGGTCTCCCGCTCTTCGCAGGGCGGCGAAGCCGTGGCCGTCGTGACCATCGACAACGCCCTCCCCGAGGGTGTGCTCGAGCATGTTTCCGAGGCCGTCGGCGCCTCCTCCGCACGTGAGGTGAACCTGGAGGACTGATCTGCTCGCCCTGTGGTCGCAACCACGGGATGATCGGGGCCAGCCAAGATCAGCCCCGGGGATGATGGGACTTCCCAGACACAGTGCATACTGTGGCTAGGAGAGTTCATCAGCTCCGGGGCTTTTCTGTGCGGTCCTGGAGGTTCTTCCCCAGCGCAGCTACAGGAGTAAGTCATGGGCAAGGATCGCGACGAGGACGTCTTCGGATTGCGTCCACCTCCGGACACCCAGGAACTGCCGGTGGTGCAGGCCCGGTCGGAACGACCAGCCTACGAGCAACAGCCTCAGCCGCAGTCCGTCCCGGAGACCTATGCTGCTCAGCCACAGACTCCTCAGAACAACGGTGGCGGCGCGGGCGGGTATCCAGGTGGTCCGGGGCAGCCCGGCCAGCCCGAACAGCCGCCGCGGCGCCCCAAGAAACGCCATCCGGTCCGCAAGTTCTTCGTGACGCTGTTGATCATCCTGCTGGTGCTGCTGGCCGCCGGCGCCGGTTATGGGTGGTGGCTGCTGCACAAGTTCGACTCACAGTCGCAAACCATCGAGAACGCCTTGCCGGACTATGAAGGCAGGCCGGCTGGAGGGCCGGGGACCAACATCTTGCTGTTGGGCTCAGACACCCGGGCGGAGTCCGGCAGTGCGGGTGAAGCGGCCGCCGCATCCGGCCGTACCGACACCATGATGTTCGTCCACGTTCCCAAGGGCGGCGGAAACGTCACCGTGACGTCCATCATGCGAGACACCTGGGTGCCGATCCCGGGCCATGGCGAGGCCAAGATCAATGCGGCCTTCGCCTACGGGGGAGTTCCTTTGGCAGCGCAGACGGTGGAGCAGTTGCTCGACACCCGGATCGATCACGTGGCGACCATCGACTTCTCGGGCTTCAAGGGCCTGGTGGATGCATTGGGCGGAGTGAAGGTGGACGTCCCCGTCCCGTTCGAGAAGGACGGGACCAAGTTCGAGGGAAGCATGACCTTGAACGGCGACCAGGCGCTGACCTTCGCCAGGGAACGGAAGTCGTTCAAGACCGGCGACTATCAGCGGGTGCAGGACCAGCAGATCCTGATCAAAGCCATCATGTCCAAGGCGGCAACGCCGTCCACGCTGGCCAACCCGGTGAAGTTGAACAACGTGGTGGATGATTTCAGCCCCTACATCGGCGTTGACGAGGATTTCTCGGGCACGGAGATCGCCAAGCTGGGATGGGGGCTGCGCGGTGGCGGAGACAGCGTCAAGATGTTCACGCTGCCGAACCTCGGCACCGGCTGGGCCGGCGGCCAGTCGATTGTGCAGCCGGACATGGACGCCATCTCGGACTTCTCCGAGGCGTTGAAGAAGGATGACATGGATGCGTTCGTGAAGGATCACAAGCTGGATTGAGTGCGTGACACGAGTGGTGCAGGCATGTGCAACCGGTAGACTTGAGACTCGTGAGTGCAACGCCAGAGAACCAGTCCTTCTACATCACCACGGCGATCTCGTATCCGAATGGTGACCCGCACATCGGGCATGCATATGAGTACATCGCCACCGATGCCATGGCTCGATTCAAGCGCCTGGACGGGAAGGACGTCTTCTTCCTGACGGGAACCGATGAGCACGGTCAGAAGATGTTGCAGACGGCAGAGAAGCAGGGCATCACTGCAGCCGAGCTCGCGCGCAAGAACTCCGACCGGTTCCAGGCCTGCCAGGACGAACTCGGCATCAGCTACGACCGCTTCATCCGCACCACCGACGCCGACCATCATGCGGCCGCGCAGGCGCTCTGGAAGCGGATGGAGGCCAACGGGGACATCTACCTGGACAAGTACTCCGGCTGGTACTCCGTGCGTGACGAGGCGTTCTATGGCGATGACGAGATCGAGGTCCGCGACGGCGTCCGCTACTCCAAGGAGACTGACACCGAGCTGACCTGGACCGAAGAGGAGTCCTACTTCTTCCGGCTCTCCGCATACCAGGACAAGCTGTTGGCCTGGTACGAGCAGCACCCGGACTTCGCCGCACCGCGATCACGCTTCAACGAGGTCATCCGCTTCGTGGAACGCGGCCTGACGGACCTGTCCGTCTCCCGCACCACCTTCGACTGGGGGATCCCGGTTCCGGGGGATCCCAAGCATGTGATGTACGTGTGGGTGGATGCACTGACCAACTACCTCACCGGCGTGGGCTTCCCCGATACGGAGTCTGCTGCGTTCCAGCGTTACTGGCCCGCCGATGTGCACGTGATCGGCAAGGACATCTCGCGCTTCCACGCCATCTACTGGCCGGCATTCCTCATGTCCGCAGGCCTCGAGCTGCCCCAGCGGATCATGATCCACGGCTTCCTCAACAACAACGGCGAGAAGATGTCCAAGTCCTTGGGCAACGTGGTCTCCCCTGAGGATTTCGTCCAGACCTATGGGTTGGACCAGTCCCGCTTCTTCTTCCTGCGTGAGGTGCCCTTCGGCGCTGACGGCTCCTACTCCCACGAGGCCATCGTGGGCCGTATGAACGCTGACCTCGCCAACAACTTGGGCAACCTGGCGCAGCGTTCGCTGTCCATGGTCGCGAAGAACCTGGAGGGCAAGGTCCCCGAGCACGGCGACCTGACGGCGGAGGACCAGGCGTTGCTCGCGGCGGCCACGGCACTGCTGGAGACCAGCCGCGACCACTATTCGCGACAGGAATTCTCGCTGGCGTTGGAGGCCACCTGGACCGTGCTGCATTCTGCCAACCAGTACTTTGCCGAACAGCAGCCGTGGGTGCTGCGCAAGACGGACCCGGCACGGATGGCAGACGTCCTGTGGGTCACCATGGAGGTTCTCCGTCGCGTGGTGCTGCTGACTCAGCCAGTCATGCCGGATGCCTCCGCGAAGCTCTTGGACGCGCTGGGCGTTCCCAGCGGTGGGGCCCGGACCTTCGACGCCTTCGACGACGAGGTGCCCGTGGGCACGCAGCTGCCCAAGCCCGAGCCTGTGTTCCCCAAGTTCGAGGAACCAACTCTCGCTTGATCGTCTGCTCTGCGATATGAAATCGGCCGTATCGCGTTCCTCCTCGGAACGCGATACGGCCGGTCCCGTTTGCGGCGTGTAGAAAGACCACGCCTTGCATGCCACCACAGACGGGAGCGTTCTGGATACGTGATGTTTACCTTCTGGTTTCGTAACGGCGTGTGATTGGTCGGTAGCGTGAAAGGGCGGCGCCATCAGCTAACCCCAACCAGGAGACCACTGTGGACACAACTGTCCCTGGCACAACGACCATGTATCCCGTGCAACCTGCCATCTGGCCACAACGTGAAATCTCGACCGAGGTCCCAGCGCACTTCTTCCTGACGGGCCCAGTAGGACTCAAACTCGATGAAAGCGGCGCGGAGTTCGGTCCAGGCGGATACCTGGCGACCAGCCCGTACTACAACATCTTCAATCTGGGGAAATGGAGCAGGCACGCGGGCCGGATGCCTCTTCAGTTGCAGCTGGAAGGTCAAGGTCGCTTCTTGCTCTCGGTCCGGTTGGCCAGTCCCAACAAGTCTGAGCAGCAGCTGATCAGCGAGGAAATCCAGCTGCACGGTACCTTACGCAGAGCAGTGGACCTGGGGGAGACGGTGCCGCGAGAGGCACTGGTCTTCTTCGAACTGACCGCCTTGGCAGATGCTCGGTTGGACGATTTCGCCTGGGTCACCACTGCGGCCCCACTGCGCCAACCGAACTTGGTGCTGTCAGTGACCACCTTCAGGCGAGAGGCCCAGGTGGCGGCGGCAGCGGCGCGATTCCGTGCGTTCTTCGCGAACAGCGACCTGGCCGCGAATGTACGCATGGTGATCGTGGACAACGGTCAGAGCTGTGACGTGTCCGGTGGCAGGGGAGTCACCGTGATCCCCAACGCAAATCTGGGCGGAGCCGGTGGGTTCGCTCGTGGATTGTTGGAAGCCAAACACTCTGGGGCCACACACTGCCTGTTCATGGATGACGACGCGATGATCCAGATGGAAGCGATCGAGCGGACATGGTGGTTCCTGGCATACGCCGAAGACCCGTCCACGGCTGTGGCCGGCGCCGTCGTGGACGCCAGTCATCGGTGGCGGCTCGGAGAGAACGGAGCCAGGTTCGAGCTCGGCTGCCACCCGCTCTACGCAGGACTGGACATGCGAGACCGCGGAATGGTTTTCGGCATGGAGTTCGAGAGCACGTGGCAGGAGGCCGACGACCTCTATGGAGGATGGTGGTTCTTCGCCTTCCCCGTCGCGTCAGTCGACGCCATGCCCTTCCCCTTCTTTGTGCGCGGCGACGACGTGAGCTTCTCCCTGGCCAACGACTTCCGGATCGTGACCCTGCCCGGGATCGCGTCCGTGCAAGAGGGCTTCACCGACAAGGCGTCGCCGCAGACCTGGTACCTGGACTTCCGCTCACACCTGGCTCACCATCTGAGCCTTCCGCAGAAGGAACGCTCGTGGAGAGAGGTGGCCCGCATGGTGCGTAGCTTCTATGTGCGTACAGTCATGCGCTTCCACTACGACAGTCTTGCGGCCGTGAACCTGGCCCTTGAGGACGTCATGGCCAGCCCCCGATTCTTCGACGAGAACGCAGACATGGCCCAACGAAGGGATCTTCTGAAGCGTTCCTCGATCATGGAGACCTGGCTGCCGATCCGATCGACAGTGCCACGCGAGCGGGAGAGCCACCTGGGCCGGCGCGGACGCAAACTCATGAGGTGGACCCTGAACGGGCACTTGCTGCCCTTGGGTACAGGAACGGGAAGCGACCTGGTGCTGCCATCAGGGCGCCGCGAGGACTACGTGGCCACCTACGGCGCCAGGCAAGTGACGTACCTCAATGCCGACGAGACCCAGTCCTACATGGTGATCCGTGATCGGGAGCGTTTCTGGACGGAGACCCGGCGGCTGATCAAGAACGTCCTACGGCTGCGACGGATCTACCCCAGACTCTTGCGTGAGTGGCGCAACGGGTATGAGTTAATGACCACTGACAAATACTGGCAGGAGAAACTTCAGGTCCAGACTCCGCGGCGGTTGAAATTCACATCTGACAGTGTTATCGTGCCCGCAAATGATCCCCAAGTGAAGAGCGCTTGAACAGCCTTTGAATTCGCCAAGGACTTCCTCTGACCTCGATGAAATTGGCCCCTGGAGTTTTAGGATCGGCGTTAAGGTGCAAGTGTGCCTTTACAGACAGTCTCGCAGCGGGACAGTACCGTCGTCGCCGTCGTGGTGACATATAACCGGCGCGAGTTGCTCAAGCAATGCCTGGCAGCGCTCGCCTCCCAAACGCAGCCCTTGTCTGCGATCGTGGTCGTGGACAACGCATCAACTGACGGCACCGCGGGCCTGCTGGCGGATCACCCAGTTCACCCCGAGGCGTTGTATCTGAGTGAGAACGTCGGCGGCGCAGGCGGTTTCGCTGCAGGCATGGCCTATGCCCTGACCCATCACGACCCGGATTGGATCTGGGTCATGGACGACGACACCATCCCTCGGGCGGATGCGTTGGAGGCGTTACTGTCCGCGGCGTCGGATTCGGCGTTGCCCCTATCGGTCCTCAGCTCCCGCGCAGTCTGGACCGATGGACGCGACCACCCCATGAACCGGCCCCGCACCCGGATGCGCGCCCGTACGCGGGAGGCCGCCAACGCGTCGCGTCTCGGCGGCCGCCCGATCCGGACGGCGAGCTACGTCTCTGCTCTGTTGCGGGCATCCGATGTGCGGTTGCAGGGGTTGCCGATGGCCGACTATTTCATTTGGTCGGACGACTTCGAGCACACCGGCCGACTGCTGCGCAACGGATTCGGGTTGCACGTTCCTGCTTCGGTCGTGGAGCACCGCACCAAGGCCTTCGGGAATGCACAAGAATCACCCGGGAATCGTTTCTACTTCGATGTTCGAAACCGGCTGTGGGTTTTGTTCAGATCCCGTTCATTCAGAGTTTGGGAACGGGTGATCTATGGTTCAAAAACGTGTTTAGGCTGGATTCAGCAGTTGCTGAAGCACCCGGGACTTCTGCGTCCTGGAGCCAAAGGACTTTGGCACGCGATCATCGCCGCCCCACGCGGTTCGGACGCGGTGTTCGCTGCGGATCCGTCGGTTGCCCATCTCATCAACGATCTGGAGGTCTTACCCAGGCCATGGCAAAAGTCACCGTTCTGATGCCGGTCTGGCGAGGTGAACGTCCGGAACGTTTCCGGCTGGCGCTGCGTTCGGCGACGGTGGAACAGACCCGTCCGCCGGACGAACTCATCGTCGCAGTGGACGGGGAGCTGATCCCTGAACTGCAAGACATCGTGGACAAGGTCGAGCGCGGGGCTTACGGCCCGGCCAGGGTTATACGGTCGCCTCGGCATCAGGGGGCTGCCAAAACCTTGCAGATGGGCCTCCTGGCCGCCAAGGGTGAAATCGTTGCCCGGGCGGACTCGGACGATCACTATCGGCCGCAACGCCTGGCCAAACAGTTGGAGATCATGGCCCGGGAGGACCTGGACCTGCTCGGATGCACCATGCAGGAGTTCTCCGATGAATCCAACCTGGGGCAGGGGATCCTGCGACGCCGGCCGCTCGGGCATCAGGACATCCTGGACTACCTGCCCAAGCACACTCCGTTCCACCACCCCACCGTCGTCTTTCGGCGTGAGGTGGCACTGGCTGTCGGGGGCTACCAGGAGCTGGATCGCATGGAGGACTACTGGCTCTGGCAGCGCATGCTTGCCTCCGGGGCCAAGAGCGCCAATGTGTCGGAGATCCTGGTGGATTACCGAGTCGACGCAGACCTCTTCGAACGCCGTGGCGGGCTGAAGCTGTTCAAGTCGGACTACTTCATGCAGAAAGTCCTGCTGAACGACGGCATGATCACCCGCCCGCGTTTTGTACGCAACCTGATTCTGCGTGGTGGTTACCGGATTTGCCCGGTGTCCATCAGGCGACTCGGCTACCGATTGTTCGTCGAAGAATCTTGAACGGGTGCAACAGCGCACCTCGTTCGTTACCTACCCCCACCCCCTCCTGGAAGGACGGCCCTCGTGGCACAACCTGATCTTCTCGTCGTCGGAGCAGGCCTGTACGGTCTGACGTTGGCCCGGCAGGCCGCGGAGGACCACGACGCCCGGGTCACGATCATCGAACGTCGGCCACATCTTGGCGGTAACGCCTACTCGGAGACCGATGCTGAGACCGGGATCGAGGTGCACAAGTACGGGGCTCACCTGTTCCATACGTCGAACGAACGGGTCTGGGACTACGTGAACCGCTTCACGGCGTTCACCCCGTATGTACACAAGGTCTATACGACCCACCAAGGCGTCGTGTATCCGATGCCGATCAATCTGGGCACCATCAACCAGTTCTTCGGTGCGGCGTACCGGCCGGACGAAGCCCGGGCCCTGGTCCAGGAGCAGGCAGGGGAACTCGCGGGCACGGATCCCACGAACCTGAACGACAAGGGCATTTCCTTGATCGGGCGGCCACTCTACGAGGCGTTCATCAAGCACTACACGGGCAAGCAGTGGCAGACGGATCCGAAGGATTTGCCGGCCTCCATCATCAGTCGCTTGCCGGTGCGGTACACGTACGACAACCGCTACTTCAATGACACCTACGAAGGTCTGCCGCGGGACGGGTACACGGCGTGGCTCGAGCGGATGGCGGATCACCCGAATATCGAGATCCGTTTGGACACCGACTACTTCGATGCGAACCAGGAGTTCAACAGGGACGCGGTTCGGGGCAACCTGCCGGTGGTCTATACGGGGCCGGTTGACCGGTACTTCGACTACGACCTGGGCGAGTTGGGCTGGCGAACCATCGACCTGGAGACCCAGCGCCTGGATGTGGGGGATTTCCAGGGCACGTCGGTGATGAATTACGCCGACGAGTCGGTGCCCTTCACCCGCATCATCGAGCCGAGGCACTTCCACCCTGAGCGGGATTACACCCGGGAGAAGACGCTGATTCAGCGGGAGTATTCGCGTTTTGCGCAGCGTGGCGATGAGCCCTACTACCCCGTGAATTCATCTCAGGACCGGGACACGTTGCTGAGGTACCGTGAACGCGCGGCGGCAGAGCCCCGCACCCACTTCGGTGGCCGCCTGGGAACGTACCAATACCTGGACATGCACATGGCCATCGGCTCGGCGTTGAGCGCGGCTGACAACAAACTCAAGGACCTCCTGCGCGGCTGACGCGCACCGGATCATCTTCAATCGTTACGTTTAAGGAGTACTGACTGTGACTGATCACGACCCGTCTTACGACGTCGCCGTTCTCGGTTGGTGGTACGGCAAGAACTACGGTTCCATCCTCACCTACTACGGCCTTCACCAGGCCATCAAGAACCTGGGGCACTCGGTGCTGATGGTGCACGAGCCCTTGGGCTACAACGGCTACCGTGTGAAGTGGCCGGATGACATCCTCTCCCTCGAATTCGCCCGCCGCATGGGGTACGAGTACACGGAGCAGATGGACTACCACGAGCTTCCGTGGCTGAACACGGCCGCCCGAACGTTCGTGGTGGGTAGTGACCAACTCTGGAACCCGCTGATCGGACGCGTGAACGACGATCTGTTCCTGGATTTCGTGGAACCGGCCAATGATCGCGTGGCCTACTCCACCTCGTTCGGCAACCGCGGAACCGAGAAGTTCAAGCCGGGCTTCGTTGCCAAGCATTCCGTGAATCTGCAGCGTTTCAAGGCGATCTCCGTGCGTGAGGACTACGCCGTCGACACCGCCAGGGACGTTTTCGGCGCCAAGGCGGAGGTCACCGCCGACCCGGTCTTCCTGCTCCCCGAGGAGCACTACGCGAAGCTGGCGGATCAGGCCACCGTGCAACCAGAGGGTGACTACCTGGCCGTCTTCTACCTGGATCCCACGCCGGAGAAGAAGGCCGTGGTGCTGGAGGTGGCGAACAAGCTCGGCTTCGAGAGGATCGTGGTGATCCCCAACCCCGATGGTGGTCGCGGCTATGCCGAGGAACTCTGGCGAGACGAGCCCCGGGCCGAGGTCATCGCGGAGGACGCCCCAGAGAACTTCTTGCGCACCTACCGTGACGCCGGGTATGTGGTGACGGACAGCTTCCACGGCTCCGCGTTCGCGGTGATCTTCGGCGTTCCGTTCTCCTCCATCTACAACAAGGTCCGTGGAGCCGGCCGCTTCGCCAACCTGCTGGAGTGGCTCGGATTCGGCGAGACCCGCCGCATCTACGAGACGGACACCGCGGAGGACATCCTCGCCAACGAGCACGTCAGTCGAGACCTGGACTTCACCGAGGCAAGGCGGGTCATCGAGGAGCGCCGCCAGAGCTCCACGCAGTGGCTACGCGACGCACTGGATCCATCAACGCCGGGGTCTGCGTCCACCGACCCCAATAGCCTGGTCACCCTCACCGCACCCGAGTTCCATTCCAATCACGCCGGTTGGAGACTCGATCGCGACGAGAATGTTTCCAGCTTCCGGGCGAGTCCGGAGGCCGGTGTCAAGGGCAGCCACGCCTGGTTCGACCTGCCGGCACCGCTTGGCCAGGACGTCGGGTACACGCTGACCTTGGACTGGGAACCGCGGACCGATGCCCGCACCGTCAACATTCACGCCCGTAACCCGAAGTCCGGCGAGTTCCGGGTCATCGGGTCCGTCTCGGTCGGTGATGCCAACGGTGGCCGTCGCCAGGACTCCGTCTCCTTCGTGACCCCCAGAGGCGAATTCAGCCAGATCATGTTCGGGGGCATGCACTTCACCGGGAACGATGCCGGTGCGGTGATCCATTCCGTCGATCTGCTGAAGTCGCCCAGTGCCGCCGGGGCCGCAAAGAAGCCCGGCAAGCCGAAGTCCGGGTTCGCCGCCCAGGCCAGGACCCTGGCGCTGAAGGATTACGAACGCCAAGTGCGCTCGTTCCGTCACGCCCGTTCGGACGACGGCCTCTCAGGCGCGCGGGCGCGCATGATCTTCCATGCCCACGCCATCGAGAAGGGGCTCAGCCGCAGCAACTTCCGGCCGGGATTCGGCAAGATCGCCGTCCCCGGACTGGCCAAGGAGATCAACGCCTGGCTGGCGGCGGGCCGGAGCACGGATGACACGTTCTTGATCAGTTCTGCCGGAGTGATGCGCAACTACCTCCAGCGTCACCAGGACCTGGGCGTGGACGTGTCCCACTTCTGGTCCTTGTTCGGGGAACAAGCGCAGCACGTCATCAACCATGCCCACCTCCGTGAGGGCGGGGTGCTTCGCGCCACCGACGTACGGGAATCAGATGATGTGATCACCCAGGACCGGGACTTCCTCGACGTGATGTACGGTCGCCGCAGCGTCAGGGAGTACACGGATCAGCCCGTCTCGGACGCCGAGATCGCTCGTGCCGTGGAGATCGCCATGCAATCTCCGTCGGTCTGCAACCGGCAGGCCGCACGTGTGCACCAGTTCGAGGACCCTGCTCTCATCAAGGCTGTCCTGGACTTGCAGGGTGGCTTCTCCGGCTACGAGATGCCTCCTCGTCTGCTGCTGGTCAGCTCCGATCTGGACGCCTTCTTGTTCGCCACCGAGCGGAACCAGGCCTTCGTGGATGGCGGGTTGTTCATGATGTCGCTTCTGCTTGGCCTCACCGAGGTGGGGCTGGGCTCCTGCTCACTCAACACGGCGATGGGGACCAAGAAGGAGGCCGCCATCCGTCAACTGATCGACATCCCGGACCACGAGGTGTTCATCTCGTTCATCGCGGTGGGTCACTACGACGGCGATGTGCTGGTCCCACGTTCCAAGCGCGTGGAACCGGGCATGGTCCTGACCAAGCACGGAGCAGACAGCGAGCAGGCAACGGCTCCGAGCCCGTCGGCCCTGATCGCTGGTGGGGTGAGCGCATGAGTGTGACCGAGGCAAGCCCCAGGGAAACGACGTCGCTCGCGTCGGAACGAACGGAAACCTATGCGGTGCAACCGGCCATTTGGCCCTCCCGTGAGGTGAGCACCGAGGTCCACGCGCATTTCACTGTGGATGGGCCGGTGGGCCTGTCCGTGGACCACGCCGGTGCGATCTTCGGGCCAGGCGGCACCCTGGCCACGAACCCGTACTACAACGTGTTCAACCTCGGGAAGTGGCGCCGCAGCGCGGGAGAACTGCCGTGGGAACTGCAGCTGAGTGGACACGGCCGCTTCCTGCTCTCGATACGGCAGGGCTCCCAGGGCATGTCCGAGTCGCAGCTCTACAACGAGGAGATCCGGCTCGACGGTCTGCTGCGGTTGCCCGTTCCGCGGGACCCTGCGGAGAACGATCAAGCGGTGCTGTATTTCAAGCTGACTGCACTGGAAGAGGGCCGCCTGGACGACTTCGCCTGGGCCACGGCTCAGCCACCGCGTCAGACGCCGGATCTCATGCTGTCGGTGACGACCTTTCGCCGGGAGGCTGCCGTGGAGAACACGGTGCGGCGCTTCCGGGAGTACCGGGAGACCGCCGAGCTACGGGAGCACGTCCGCATGCTCATCGTGGACAACGGGAACTCGGTGGATGTCACTGAAGGCGACGGCGTGAAGGTCATCCCCAACGAGAACCTCGGAGGGGCGGGCGGCTTCACCCGCGGCCTCATCGAGGCCCAGCGCACAGGTGCCTCCCACTGCCTGTTCATGGACGACGACGCCTCCATCCAGATGGAGGCGATCACCCGGACGTGGTGGTTCCTGGCTTATGCCGTCGACCCCCGCACGGCCGTGGCCGGCGCCGTCGTGGATGGTCTGCACCGCTGGCGCATGGGGGAGAACGGAGCCACGTTCGACCTCGGTTGTCATGCCCTCTACGGTGGTACCGATCTGCGGGACTATCACCAGGTCTTCGACATGGAGTTCGAGACCACCCAAGCCGCGCCCGACGACTTCTACGGGGGCTGGTGGTTCTTCGCCTTCCCCGTGGACCGGGTGGAGCATCTTCCGTTCCCGTTTTTCGTCCGCGGTGACGACGTCAGCTTCTCCCTGGTCAATGACTTCGACATCGTGACGCTGCCCGGTGTGGCCTCCATGCAGGAGAGCTTCGTGGACAAGGCATCACCGCAGACCTGGTACCTGGACTTCCGCTCCCACCTGGTGCACCACCTGAGCCTTCCCAAGAAGCAGCGGTCGTGGAAGCAGCTGCAGAAGATGGTGCTGAGCTTCTACCTGCGCACCACCTTGCGCTTCCACTACGACAGCCTCTCGGCCGTGAATCTGGCGCTGGAGGATGTTCTGGCCGGGCCGGAATTCTTCGACGCCAACGCTGACATGTCGACGCGTCGCGCGGACCTCAAGGCCATGACGGTGACCGAGGCGTGGAAACCCGTCCACGGCCGCCCACCGGCCGAGCGCAAGTCCCGTCTGGGGGCCGGTCCGCTACGCAAGCTCATCTGGCTCACGGGTAATGGGCACTTCCCGCCCTTCGGTGCGCTGGGGTCCACGCTGGTGCTGAGGGCTCCGGACCGTGAGGACTGGCGTGGCACGTGTGGCGCCAAGCGCGTCACGTTCCTGAACGCGGACCAGAGCCAGTACTACGTGGTGGAACGTGATCAACAGCGTTTCTGGGCGGAGAGCAAACGGCTGCTGAAGAACACCCTGCGACTGCGCAAGATGTACCGGCAGTTGGGACGTGCCTGGCGCAAGGGCTACGAGACCATGACGTCAGACCAATACTGGGAGCAGAAACTGCACCTGGGCTGAAAACGGGCCCTGGTGCGAGACCGGGCGCTGACCTGAACCAGACCAGCGCCCGGTCGGTTTCCGCCCCTCGAGCGGGACCAGGTTTTCGTGGAACCTGCGCCGATGCGGTGCGAGTGCCATGAAAACCTGGTCCCCGCTGTTAGGCATCAATCAACGTTGCCGAGTGCGTGCTGCACGGCATGGGCCACGGCCTCCTGCGAGAGAACCACCGGGATGTCCTGGTGCCCGGCACGCACCAGCGCAACTTCGAGTGCCTGCCGGTGTTCGGCACGGAAACCCATGCAATCCAGCGCGATGGCTTGGGGTGCAACCGGCCCCGACACAGCGGCGGCAACGATCGCGGCGGCGTCAAAGGGCTGGTACGGAGACGCGCTGTCCAAGGACAGCGAACGCACCACGGGTGCCCATTTGCCTTCCATGAACTCCCGTTGTTCGGGTGCGGGCATCACCACATGGAGACGGTCGGTGGCTCCCAACTCCTCAACGCGCTCCTGCAACACCTGGTCAGGGAGCACCAAGGGAACCGGAGATTCCAACGTCGGGAAGGTGCCGGTACACAGCACCGCGATGAGGTCGCAGCGTGGGGCCAATTCGTCGATCCGCTGCTGCAGGCCATTGGTCACGTAACTCTTGAGCACCTTCACTTCGGTGCCGTCGGCCAAGCGCGTCACGTAGACGGTACGGTCGCCGGCCACATCGTCCGGCGTGGGGGAGGCCTCAGCTTGCACCTGGGCCGCCGTGAGCCCATCCAATGCGCCACCCTCAAGGATGTCAGCGTCGAGGTCATCGAACGCCCCGACGATGTCGGGTCGGGGAGCCTGGCCGATGGTCAACATGCCGACCGTGGGCCGCCCCGATCGGGTCTGCTGCCCCATGCGGGCGCCACTCGCTGGTACCCCGCTCACTGGTGCCCCGCTCACTGATGTTCCAGAATCGGCAGACCCAGGATCGGCTCGATCCCTGCCAGCTGCTCACGATCGAACATGGAGGCACCGAGCACCAGTCTCGACTTCGAGGCAACGATCACCGTGACCCGCTGACCAGGACGGATCTTGGCCGACAGGATCGGATCGCCGGATTCGGAGTCCATGGTCATGATGAGGTCAGGGAAGGTGGCCAGGCGCTCGCCGTCCATCTCCGCACTCATGTATTCGTTCCAGAAGCTCAGCTCCAGGCGGCGCGGGCCGCCGATCGCGACCCGTCCCACATCGAAACCACCGTCTCGTCGAAGATCGATCTCCTTCACGGTTCCGTGGGCGATGATGTCTCCGCCCAGGAACTCCACGGCGTTGGCGATGCGTTCGGCTCCGGTGGACCCCCGAAGGAACGCCGTGCCGAGGTCGATGGCGAAGCTGATGCCGCCCACGGCCCCATACGCGGCCGCACGGGACACCGGTACCTGGTTCCGACACACGCCGATCATGCCGCCTCCGCGCACCGAGAGTGCCCGGATCGCCCCGGCGACCCCGTCCAGCGGGCCGTTCAGTACACCGGCCAGCTTCTCACGACCGCGTCCGCCCGCGAAGGCCTGATAGGAGACGTAGTCCGGTTCCTGGTGCAGTTGCAGTGCACCCATCACGCCGGTGGGGTGCGCGCGGCCATTGGCCGGGGCATCCAGCACGGGCAGGCCAAGAGCTGCGGCCTGGAGCCAGCCGTTGATGGTGGTCGCAGGACCGTTCTCGTTGGTCATCACCGCAGCCAACTCGCCGCCGATGGCCTGCTTGAGAAGATGCACCGTGCTGATGTACTGCTCGTCGCTGATGAAGGCCGACTCGGCGGACGGCGCACCGACCATGGCCACGCAGGCCACGACGTCGTCGGGAGCGAGCTCCTCCACGGAGACCAGCTCGGGGTCGGCGTACTCGCCGTTGAAGATCGACTCCACGCGGGCCAGGCCGTCGGCCAGATGGCCTCCACCGCCTCCGCCGAGGATGCCGCCGCCGTAAACTGCCGCCAGACCGTCGTCGTGAGTCAAGGTGCGTGACATGGGGATGGGGACCTCACTAAAGGACATCGATGCAGTCGTCACTGTCACCTTAGCCGCGGTGCCGCTGGGTGCACCGGTCCGTTGCGCCGTCGTGACCGCTTCCATGCCCGACGGGCGGTGACGCACCACGCAGAGGTGCGTCACCGCCCGTCGGGCCGAGTACGGCGCGGCCGGTGGCCGCATATACGAACCGCGTGGTCACTCCATCGCGAGCCCCTCCACCGGCGACAGCTTCGCCGCACGGCGGGCAGGCCACACGCTGGCCAGGACCGATGCGCCCACCGCCACCACGAGAACCACACCGAGCCACAGCCACGGGATCCCCAGCGAGAACACACCCAGGCTCGTCAGGACGGCCTTGGCTCCGGCCGCACCGTAGACGGTGCCGAGCACGATGCCGAGGACGGACGCGGCTGCGGCGATCAAGCCGGCTTCCAGGGCCAACATGCCGCGCAGCTGACGCTTCTTCAGGCCCAACGCCCGCAGCAGGGAATTCTCCCTGGTGCGTTCGATGACGGACAGCGAGAGCGTGTTGCTCACACCGATCAGCGCGATCACCACGGCCACCGCCAGTAGGGCAGACACAACCAGCAGGAGGGCGTCGATCACCTGGCTCAGGGCCTGACGGATCGGCAGCGCGCCGTCGATGCTGTCCTGGTCCACGCCGGCTGCCGTGGCCACGTTCTTGATCAGCTCGTTGGCCGCCACATCATCGGTGGCCTTGATCCACAGGCTCGGCGCCGCGAAGGAACGGTCGAGCTGCTCAGTGGTGGGCTGCGTGAGGCCAAGGTCCAGGGCCGTTTGACGGGTCATCACGTAGCCCGCGGAATCGGGGGCGGCGGCGTCCGCATCCACCTCCACCTCGTGTTTGCCGCCCTGGGCGTCCAGTACGGAGACGGAGGATGGCGCGGCATCCCCGGAGTAGGCGTCCATTCCCATGGCGATCTTGCCGGGCGCAGGCAGATGGGCGCCCGTGGTCAGCACCGCCTCGAGGTCATCGCGCTCCAGCGCCGTCACGGGGTAGCAGTCTCGAGAGCCCCATGCCTGATCCGCGGTCGTGGGCGCGGCGCACTCACCCGCCACGGCCACCGGCTTGACCAGTTCCACGCGGTCCACCCCGTCCAGCCTCTCAACGGACGTGGCCTGTGCGGAGCCCAGCTGCTTGGTGGACGAGGCCCCGTCCGTCTCCGCGTTCTCGGACGAACTCTGGACGGTGAGGTCCACGGGGAAGTGTGCGGCCAGTTCCTTGTTGAGGGTGGAGCGAGCGGACTGGGCACCGGCGGCCATCATGCACACCAGGGTGACTCCCAACAGCAGTGCCGTACCGATCGCGGCGGTGCGCTGAGGGTGGCGCAGCGCGTTCAACCCTGCCAGCCTGCCGGCGACCCTCGAACCGAATGGCTTCGCCAGCATCCGCACGGCCCACGGGATGAGCAACGTCCCCAGCATCAAGACGCCGATGAAGCTGGTCAATCCACCCGCAAAAGCGGCAAGCAGGCTGCCGGTGTCCCCGAACATACCCAGGGTGCCCGTGATCAACAGGGCAGCGCCGATCAGGGCAAGGACGGCCCCGACCACGATCCGGCCGCGCCCGCGCTTCGAGCCCGCGGTGACGGTCTCCTGCGGACGCAGTGCGGCCAACGGGGCCACCCGCGTCGCGGCCTGTGCCGGGCGCAGCGAGGCGAACCACGTGACCAGCACGCCCACCACGATGCCCACCACCACCGCGGTCCAGCTCATGCCGAACGTCAGATACGGCAGATCGAGTACGGGGGAGAGGACGGCGCAACCGCCCCACACCACCAGCAAGGCCACCGCGACGCCGACCACGGAACCGACCAACCCGATCAACAGCGACTCGCCGGTGACCATGCGCCGCACCTGGGAGCGCTTGGCCCCCAAGGTCCGCAACAGGGCGAGTTCCCGCGTCCGCTGCGCCAACACCACCGTGAAGGTATTGGCCACCACCAGAACGGTGACCACCAGGGCGATCGCCGCGAAGAGTCCCAGAACCCACGAGAGCACATCCGTGCCACCGGAGAACTCGGTGACTGTGTCCGCCGTCTTCTCCTGTGGGGACTGTACGGTGGACCCCGCAAAGTGCTGGTCCTCCAGCAGCGTCTCCAGATCCTGCTTGACGCCGGACGTGTTCCCGGACGTGCTGACGAGGATCTGCTGCGGGTTCGTCTCCAGACCCAGTTTGGAAGCCTCCAGTTCATTCAACTGGACGGTGGGGGAACCGGCCGTCAACGGATTACTGGAATCCTCCCGGATACCGCTGACCGTCACCTTGGACCGAACGGTCTCCCCGTCCTCGGAAAAACCCTCCAGAGTCAGAGAGGCTCCGGGCTTCAGATGCAGAGCCTTGGCAGCACTCTCCGACACGGTGATGGCGCCATCACCCGGAGCCACACCACTGACGAGCTTCTGACCGAGCAGACCCGCGTCTCCACTGGTCATGGTGGACTGCACGTACTCGGTCTCACCACCGACGGTTGCCTCCAGCGAACCCTCGTTCAGAGCCAACGAACGCTCAACGCCCGGCAAGGAACCGATTCCCTCGAGCAAGCGGTCGTCGCGCTCGCCGCTGGGAATCTTCTCGTTGTCCTGCACCGTGACCACGAGGTCGGCGCGGTGGTAATCGTCGCCGATGCTGGCGCCGAGGGTGGCACGCAGCGTGGAGGACACCAGCAGGGTCGCGGTCAGGAAGGCGACGCCGATAGCGATGGCCGCGATCACTGCCGTGTAGCGGCGGCGGTAGGCCACCACATTGGAACGGATCAAGGAGCTCATGCGGCCCCGCCCTGTGCCTCGCCCATGCCCGACGGCCGGTGGCCGGTACGCGTGCCCGCGGCACCTTCGGCGGCGTTGGCGGAACCTAGTACGGCGAGGGCCTCGGCCACCTGATCCACCTGCGGATTCAGGATCTCGCCTGCCAGACGGCCGTCCTTGAGCAGCACCACGCGGTCAGCCGCCGCTGCGGCCACGGGGTCGTGCGTCACCATGATGACGGTCTGGCCGTCCTCATGCGCGGAGCGGGAGAGCAAGCTCAGCACCTCGGACCCGGAGGCCGAGTCCAGGTTGCCGGTGGGCTCGTCACCGAAGACCACATCCGGGCGGGAGAGCAGGGCACGGGCCACGGCCACACGCTGCTGCTGACCGCCCGAGAGCTGATGCGGTTTGTGGGTCAGCCGGCCCGTGAGTCCGAGCCGGGTGACCAGCTCGTCCAGCCACGCCTCGTTGTACTTGGCGTTGGCCAACTCCAACGGAAGCACGATGTTCTGCTGGGCGGTGAGGGTCGGAACCAGGTTGAAGGCCTGGAAGACGAAGCCGACCCTCTGCCGACGCAGTTCGGTGAGCTGATCGTCGTTGAGGCCGGCCACGGGAGTGCCGCCAAGGACGATCTCGCCGGACGTGGGGGTGTCCAGTGTGGCCAGGCAATGCATAAGGGTGGACTTGCCGGAGCCCGAGGGGCCCATGATGGCGGTGAAGTGCCCGGCTTCGAAGCTCACGGAGACGTTGTCCAGGGCATGGACCTCGGTTTCGTCGCTCGATCCGTAGGTCTTGGTCAGGTTGTGCGCACTGACCGCTGGGGATCCGCCGGTGCGGGGCAGTGGGGCCGAGGGATGCTGCGATGAGGAAGAAGGATGGCTCATACATCCAAGACTATGGAAAGCGCCCGCGCACGGCGTCCGGCGTCAGGATGAGCCGCGGGTCAGGCGCCATCAGACCACGGTATGATCTTGGCTGGCGATCGCATCATCACAGCTTGCGACTCGACCTCCACGGGCTGCTTCTCCTCGTCGTGCTTGGCCCGTGGACTGCCCCCTAGCGCGGCGTCTTCCAGCTGAAGGTGATGCCTGAGATGCCAGAAATCCATGACCTGACCGGCGGAGCGTGGGTGCTTCGCACTCAGAAGCACGTGCTCTCCTCCGCCGTGACGTTCTTACGCGACGGACAGATCCTCGGTTACGACAAGGCCGTCCGCTCCCGCTGGGATGTCCAGGACGGGAAACTGCGTCTCATGGACCACCACGGCAAGGTCAATGGCGTTCTGGAACACCGGGAGGACGGCAGTTACGAGGGCCCACTGAGCGCCAACAAGGCCATCACGCTCGCCTTGATACCCACCACCTGGGAAGAACGCCCGCGCTGGTCCAACCTCACCGGTATCCATCTCGAGGAACTGGCCTCCAAACATCGCTGGGAGATCGGCGATCACACCTACGGAAAGCCGGCCGTCTCGGATCCTCGGCCGGGGTTGACGATCGGGAAGTTCGTGTCCATGGACGCCGGGGTGATCATCAAGATGGCCCAGCGGCGAACGGACTCTGCCTCCTCATACCCCTTCCAGGCGCTACGGAAGTGGTGGCCCAACGGTGCCGAGACCACGGATCGTGAACGCAAGCACGTGACGATCGGCAACGACGTGCGGATCGGATCCCGGTCCATCATCACGGCAGGCGTGACTATCGGTGACGGTGCGATCATCGGCGAACAGTCCGTGGTCCGTGAGGACGTGCCGCCGTATGCCATCGTGGAGGGCGTACCGGCCCGGATCACCGGCTTCCGCTTCGATGACGCCACGATCCAGCGGTTGCTGGCCGTGGCCTGGTGGGACTGGCCGGATGAGGCCATCAACGAGTTCCTGCCGTTGATGGACGGCGACGTCCAGGAGTTCCTGGCCGAAGCCGAGAGACTGGGGCTGTGACGCCGCCTCATAGCCCGGCGAGCAGCGTCTCCAACCTCGAGTAGGAGGCCTCCATACCATCGGCCATGCCTGTGCCGAGGATCATGTCGCGTGTCTCGGCGTCCGGGTACTCGATCAACGTGGTGATCAGGGTGGCGCCGTCCTCCTCGAACAGCGTCGTGTCATTCGTCGTGACGGGCGAATCCATACCGATCATGGACTCCGTGACGGATTCACGGCCCGGCTGTCCGGTGAGCAGGACCTTGCCTTCGAAGCCGAAGGGCTCCCCCTCAGTGCCGGGATCCGGGGCCCACGCCCAGTGGTAGGTGCTGCCGACCGGACCGGGCGGCGCACACTCGGTCATGCTCCACCCGTCCGGACCCAGCATCCATTGCCTGAGCAGGTCCGGATCATGGTAGGCACGCCACACGATCTCGCGTGAGCCCTCGACCATGCGGGTGATACGCACGTGCGTGTCGTCGAGAATCTCCACGTCGGTACCCCTGCCCTGTGCGGTGGCTCGCAATCCGGTCAGGACCAGTTCGATCTGTCCCAATGCGTCTCTGACGCCCTCCGCCTGGCCCATGTCGATGACCTGCTGCAGGGCCTCCAACGAGTCCAGATGTGAGGTCATGACCATGCGGGAACCCTCGTCCGTGGCTTTCAGGGTCAGAACCATGCGCTGGGAAGGCATGTCCGGCAAAGGCTCGCCGTCGTCACCGGCAAAGAGGTCCAGGACCTCCAAACGATTCGGTGGCTCGATGCTGAGGAACTCCCAGACGCCGTTGTAGCGCTCTCCCTTGGGGGAGGTCATGTGGTACTGGGCCAGGCCGCCGGGTGTGGGGTCCCAGGTGCGGAACGTGGCCGGATAACCGTGAGGTCCCCAGAATCGTTCCAGTTGTCGAGGATCGGTGTACGCGGCCCATACGCGTTCCAGCGGGTGGGTGAACTCCGCCGTGACCGTCATGGTCAGGGCTTCCGGGTCGCTGCTGATGTCGATGACTGGCATGGGATGCTCCTGATGCTCTGATTCAGCGGGTTATTCGGGGTTGCGGACAGTGCGCCGGTGGACTCAGTGGTGGAACCCGGCGGACTGCTCCTCGCTGACGTGTCCGGTGCGCAGACCGGCGTTGAGATCCTTCACGGCCTTGCGGATGTCACGGATCAGGAAGGACGCGAGGTCTCTGCTGAACCCGTTCCGGACCACGATCCGCTGGACGGTGATGTGTTCCAGGTCGGCCGGCAGGGGATAGGCCGGAACCTGCCAGCCGCGCATGCGCAGCTGATCCGACAGATCGTAGAGACTCCATCCAGTGGCCTGGGGGTCCCTCAGCCGCCAGGCGAAGACGGGAATGTCCTCGGCTCGATTCCACAGCGTGAACTCGGGCATCTTCCCGATGTGCTCAGCGAGGAAGCGCGCCACATCGATGGTGTTTTGCTGTACCCGCTTGAAACCGTCGAAGCCCAACCGGAGGAAGACGTAGTACTGCAGCAGCACTTGAGTGCCCGGACGTGAGAAGTTCAGCGCGAATGTGGGAGTGGACCCTCCGAGGTAGCTGACCCGAAAGACCAACTCCTCCGGAAGATCCTCTTCCTCCCGCCAGACGATCCAACCCAGCCCCGGATAGACCAGTCCGTACTTGTGTCCCGAGACGTTGATGGATTTCACGCGGGGTAGGCGGAAGTCCCAGACCAGGTCCGGTTGCAGGAACGGCGCGATCATCCCGCCGGACGCCGCGTCCACGTGAATGGGGACATCGAACCCGGTCGCCTCCTGGATCCGGTCCAGGGCCTCCGAGATCGCCTCCACCGGTTCGTAGGACCCGGTGTACGTGACGCCCATGATCGCAACCACCCCGATGGTGTTCTCATCCACGTATCCGCTCAGGTCGTCACCGTCCAGGACCGGGTGTCCCTCGTTGACGGGCACATAACGCGGCTCCACCTCGAAGTAATTGCAGAACTTCTCCCAACACACCTGCACCGCTGAGGAGAGGATCAGGTTCGGATTCTTGGTGGAGAGGCCCTGCTCCTGGCGTCGATGTTGCCAACGTCGCTTCAGCGCAAGCCCTCCCAACATGGCGGCCTCGGACGAGCCGATGGTGGAGGCGCCGATGCTCCCGGTGGGGTGCGGCGCGTTCCACAGGTCGGCAAGCATCCGCCAGCAGCGTTCCTCGATCTCTGCCGTAGCCGGATACTCGTCCTTGTCGATCATGTTCTTGTCCGCGGCCTCGGTCAGGAGGCGTTGGGCATGATCGTCCATCCAGGTGCCCACGAAGGTGGCCAGGTTCATGCGGGCGTTGCCGTCCAGCATCGCCTCGTCGTGGACCAGTTGGTATGCGGTTTCCGGGAGCGACTCCCCTGCGGGGAGTTTGTGCCGGGGGAACGACGTCGATTCGCCAGGTCGGACGAAGACCGGATCGATCTCGATGTCTTGCGTTGTCTCGTGTGTCGTGTCGTGAGAGCGCGGCGTCAGATGTGGCATGACTGACATCCTGCTCTGTGTTCGTGCCGACCGCCAGAGGTGCCCGTGTAGTTCGGCTGCCCCCAGGTTCGCGCGGGACCTAGTGTCGCGTGTCGTTAGTGCCTAAATGGTTGGTGGTTTGGGAGAATTGGGTATGGCGAATTCTCCTGCTCCGGCGTTGCCTCTACGGGTTGGCGACAAAGATGTATTGAGGTCGTGGACGAGGTCCATGGCGATGCGCTCAGGGCTGGTGCAGCGGGCGAAGATCGTGTTGCTGGCCGCCGAGGGTGTGCCCAACGCCCACATCGCCACTGAAGTGGGCACGACGACCACGAGCGTGTGGAAGTGGCGGAAACGCTATGCCGAGTTGGG
>NZ_JALAGT010000208.1 GCF_022712295.1 Galactobacter sp. | reverse complement strand
CTTCCAGCCATGTTCCAGCAGCGCGCAGAAGCCTGAACCGATCAGCGCTCCCAAGGTGTTGGCGATGATGTCGCGGAAGTCGGACACGCGACCCGGGACGGCCACCGCCTGCATCACCTCGATGAAGATCGTGGCACCGAACCCGAACAAGGTGTTGCGCACCACGGAGGTCTTCCACCACCAGGCCACGGCGCCCACCGGCAGGAACATGATGATGTTGGCGGTGAACTCGATGAGCGGCTCCGTGATCCACCCGGGACCTCCTGCGGCGTGGAAGTCCCGCAGCCACGCGGTGAGCCCTGTTTCCTCCCCAAGGTCAACCGGGTTGGGCCAGAACACGATCAACCCGATCACCACGACCAGCAGCGCCGTGCACGCGATGCGCAGACGGGGCAACTGTTCCTCCGTCTCGGAGGGCGGGGACGTGGATGGGGGATCGGCGCGCACGTTCTCAACTCTTCCAGGTGCAACGGATCCCGGCCACCTGAGACAAACCAGGCGACCGGGATCCGGGAGAAAGCAGCGTCAGCTGAAGGTCAGCCCAGCTGAGCTTCCACGATCTGGCAGCGGACCTCCAGCAGGCGGTCCATCATGGGCTCGGCAGCCTTGGAGATCTTGCCGCCCAGGAACGGGATGGAGGAGGAGACCTCGCCCGTCAGCGACAGGGTGGTTCCTTCGCCGGCTGCGGTGAGCTGCTGGCCGCCGTTGACCTTGATGGGTGCGGACTTCACGTTGGCCACGAGCTCGGACGTGCGGGAGCCGTCGGCAGCCGGTGCGCTCCAGGCCTCTTCCAGGATCAGCGTGACGCCGTCCTTCATGAGCTTCTTGGCAACGTCGGGCAGGCGGTCGGAGGGCAGCACGAACGTGGAGGACGTGCGCAGGCCACCGTTCTCCTCCGTGGTGGTGTGAGCCTCGAGGCTGCCATTGACGCGTCCGGCCACGGCTTCGGCGTTGGCCTTGGACGTCAGGGCCTCGAAGACGGCTGCGGGGGCGGCGTTGATGGAACGGGACGAGGACAGAGCCATGTGGTCTCCAACTTCTTGAGAGGGTCTTGACGATCAGAAACCAGGGTACCTGCCGAGGATGTGCGTTGTGTGAGAGCGACCGCCCACGCACCGCATGGATCCGCGGTCATGAACTCCCTACTACGGCATCGATGGACGTAGTCTGCATGGCGGTCGGTTCGCATGGCCACTCGCATCACGAGCGCACCGCGCGTCGCGAATCACCAAGCACCAACGACACCACAACGGGAGAACGCGGACAGCCATGGGGGAGAACACACAACGCATCGCGGTGCTGGGTAGCAGCGGAGGCAACCTGCGCAGCCACGGCGGTGACGACCCGGAAGGTCTGCTCCGTGACGTCCAGCGGCAGGTGGAGGCTGCAGACTTCGAGTTGGCGGACGTGCAGTTCGTCGCGGCGGAGGCCTCCATGGACTCCGCGTCCTCCAGGACGCAGGCCATGTTGTGGGGCTGGCGCGACGGCGAACCCACAACCCTCGCTGCAGGGACCCTGGACGAGGTCAACGACCACGCCCGCCAGGAGGACGCCCGCATCGCCCAACGCATCGAAGACGGGGAAATCACCGGCCTGATCCTCATGAGCGCCGACCCGGAGGACACAAACCACGCCTCCGTGACGGCCGGCGCTGCGGCAAACATTCCAGCAGCCGGCACCGGCGGCACCTCCATCGCCAAGGCCCAGCAGTTGGGCCTGAACCTGGTCTCCGCCTCGGGGACCACGGGTACCACCTCGAAGACTCGCGCGGTGGCCTACGTCTCCGGCCTGGCACATCACTGGGGCGTGAAGTACCGCCCGTCCCTCGGCGGCAGCAGCAGCGACAAAAACAACAACACCGCCAACAGCAACCAGTCCGCCTGGAAGCGCATCAGCATCCGGGGCATCATGGTGGGCTCCATCCCGGCGTTCATCGCGCTGGCCCTCGTCCTGGCGGTCAGCAAGATTCCATGGCTCTCCGGCCTCAGCCCGGTGTTCGACCTCCTGATCGACTCCCTTCCCATCGTGGTCGCGGCCGTCGCCGCCCGACGCATCAGCGGCCTCGACGAGGTGGGCCTCGTGGCCGGCGCCGTGGCGGGCATCCTTTCCGCCCCCGGTGGCATCCTGGGTGGCCTGGTGGGCGGCATCCTGGCCGGTCTCGCCGCGTCCTGGCTCATCAAGCAGACCCTGGCCTGGCGTTTCCCCGCCACCACGGCCAATATCGTCACCGGTGCCGTCGCCGGGCTCATCCCCGGCCTCCTCGTATACTTCCTGCTGGCGCCCTTCACCAAACTCCTGGGCGACTGGGTCAGGACCGGCATCGAGTGGACCGTGGGCGTGAATCCGATCCTGGCGGGCGCGCTGGCGGGCCTGGTCATGTGGCCCGCGCTGATGGGTGGCGTCTACCACTCGGTGATCCTGCCCCTGGTGCTCCTGGAGATGGGGGAGAAGGGCCACAGCTTCTTCGGCGCCATCGACATGGTCTCCCTGGTGATGGTGTCCCTGGGCATCACGCTGGCCAACATCATCCGTCCGCGCACCTCCGGCGAACGCGCGCTGGCCGGCTCCGGCGCGGCCGTGAACCTGTTCTTCGGCACCTTCGTGGAGGCGTCCTACCCGTTCATGTTCGGCGACAAGCGCGTCTTCGGGACCGCGCTGGTGGCCGCCGCGGCCGGTGGCGCCGTGGTCGGCATGACCGGTGCAGAGGCCTCCGCCTACCTGCCCGCGTTCGTGGCACCGTTCATTTCCACTACCGCGATCGGCATGATCCTCTCGATGCTGGTGGCCCTTGCGGTCGCGTTGGGCCTCACCCTGCTCATCAACCTGAGCGCCGTTCACAAGGAGCGCAAGCTGCAGGCCGCCTGAGCGCGCCCGCCTCTCGTAGACTGGGAACCCTCACCCGGTCCACGTGTTGCACGTGATCGGGCGCTCGTGTTGTCCAGAGCGTCTAGCCCGGCTAGGCGTCTGCCTCGTTCCGAAAGGCCCTCCATGTCGCTCAACGGCCTGCGCGCCGCGCTTGCGGATGATCCTGACTACGCCCGCATCCGTGCGGCCGCCAAACGCGGGGTCGCCACGGATGACGACCGGGAGATCGCCGCACCGGAGGGCCTGCGGCCCCCGCTGATCGCGGAAATGGCCGACGGGCTGGCGGAAGGTGAGCACGGACCGTCGGGCATTGCGCCCCTCACCATCGTGGTCACGCCCACCGGGCGCGCCTCGGAGGACCTGGCGCAGGGACTCAGGGCATATCTGCCCGACGACGCAGTGGAGGAGTTCCCGAGCTGGGAGACCCTGCCGCACGAGCGGCTCTCGCCGCGCTCCGACACCGTGGGGCGGCGCCTGCACGTGCTGCGGCGCCTGCACACCGCGGACCCGACGCTGCGCGTCGTCACCATGCCCGTGCGCTCGCTGCTGCAGCCAGTGGTCCACGGGCTCGGCGAACTGGAACCCGTCACCTTCGTGCGCGGCGAGGACTTGGAGTTCGACGACGCCGTGGCGGCGCTCGCCGACGCCGCTTACACGCGCGTGGATCTGGTGGGGCACCGCGGCGAGTTCGCGGTGCGCGGCGGGATCATCGACGTGTTCCCGCCCACCGAGGATCATCCGGTGCGCATCGATTTCTTCGGTGACGAGGTGGACACCATCACGCCCTTCTCGGTGGGGGACCAGCGATCGCTCACCGGTGAGGACGCGGCCCTGGACCGACTGGTGTGCCCGCCGTGCCGGGAGATGCTGCTGACCGATCACGTGCGGGCGCACGCTGCTTCGCTCAAAGAATCGATGCCGGCGTCGGCCGACATGCTGGAGAAGATCGCGAACGGCCTGGCGGTGGAGGGCATGGAGTCCCTGGCACCGCTGCTCGTGGAGAAAATGGACCCCGTCGGGTCGTTGTTCCCGGCAGGGTCCGTGGCCGTGATCGTGGATCCGGAGCGGGTGTCAGCGCGTGCGCAGGACCTGATCCAGACCAACCACGAGTTCTTGGAGGCGGCGTGGTCGTCGGCCTCGGATGGTGCCGCCGCCCCCGTGGACCTGTCGCAGGGGATGCCCGACGATCATGGTGTCTCCACTGGTTTCGCCACGCTCGGTGAGGCGCGCTCCGACCTGCTGGCCGCAGGCGTGGGTTGGTGGACGCTGACCGCGCTGGGAGCGGATGAGGAGCTGACGCAGGAGGGCACCACCACGCGCATCAAGGCGCGGGAGCCGCAGGCGTGGCGGGGCGACGTCAAGCAGATGCTGGAGTTCGTGGACTCCCGCATGAAGGACGACTGGCGGCTGGTGCTGGTCACCGACGGCCCCGGTCCGGCGCAGCGTCTGGCCGAGTTGTTCCATGAGGCCAATGTGCCGTGTGAGCAGGTGTCCACCCTGGACTCGGAGCCGCCCACCGGGCTGATCCAGATCACCCAGGCGTCGGCCGGGCACGGTTTCGCGCTGGATTCCCTGAAGCTGGGGTTGCTGACCGAGGCGGACGTCCTGGGCCGCACCACGTCTTCCGTGGCCCGTAAGGGCAAGAAGCTCGCGGCCCGCCGCCGCAATGCGGTGGACCCGCTGAGCCTGACCAAGGGCGACTACATCGTGCACGACCAGCACGGGATCGGGCGCTTCATCGAGCTGACGTCGCGTAAGTCCGGGGCGGGGCAGCGCGAGTACCTGGTGGTGGAGTACGCGCCGTCCAAGCGTGGGGCTCCCGGGGACCGGCTGTTCGTTCCCACGGATCAGCTGGATCAGATCACCCGGTACGTGGGTGCGGATGCGCCCGCGCTGTCCAAGATGGGTGGCTCCGACTGGTCGCAGACCAAGTCCAAGGCGAAGCGGGCGGTCAAGGAGATCGCCGGGGAGTTGATCCGGCTCTACTCGGCGCGCATGGCGTCCAAGGGGCACGCCTTTGCGCATGACACCCCGTGGCAGCACGAGCTGGAGGAGGCGTTCCCCTATGTGGAGACGCCGGACCAGCTGACCACCATCGACGAGGTCAAGCGGGACATGCAGCGGCCCGTCCCCATGGATCGGTTGATCTCCGGTGACGTGGGCTTCGGTAAGACGGAGATTGCCGTGCGTGCCGCGTTCAAGGCGATTCAGGACGGTAAGCAGGTGGCTGTTCTGGTGCCCACTACACTGTTGGCCTCGCAGCACTTCGACACCTTCACCGAGCGCTACGCCGGGTTCCCCGTGCGCGTGCGGGCGCTGTCCCGCTTCCAGTCGGCCGCCGAGTCCAAGGACACCATCGAGGGCCTGAAGAGCGGTGCCGTGGACATGGTGATCGGTACGCACCGGCTGCTGTCCGACAAGGTGCAGTTCAAGGATCTGGGCCTGGTGATCATCGATGAGGAGCAGCGCTTCGGTGTGGAGCACAAGGAGGCGCTGAAGAAGCTGCGGACCAACGTGGATGTGCTGGCCATGTCCGCGACCCCGATTCCCCGTACGTTGGAGATGTCCATGACGGGCATCCGGGAGACATCCACGTTGGCGACGCCTCCCGAGGAGCGCCACCCTGTTCTGACCTACGTTGGGCCGTACACGGACAAGCAGGTGGTCGCCGCGATCCGGCGTGAGCTGATGCGTGAGGGCCAGGTGTTCTACGTGCACAACCGGGTGTCCTCCATCGAGAAGGTGGCCTCCCAGCTGGCCGAACTCGTTCCCGAGGCGCGTATCGCCGTGGCGCACGGCAAGATGGGGGAGGCTCGGCTGGAGAAGATCATGCAGGACTTCTGGGAGCGGAAGTTCGACGTGCTGGTCTCCACGACCATCATCGAGACCGGTCTGGATATCGCGAACGCAAACACCTTGATCGTGGATCGGGCCGATATGTATGGCCTGTCCCAGCTGCACCAGTTGCGTGGTCGTGTGGGTCGTGGGCGTGAGCGCGCCTATGCCTACTTCCTCTGGAACGCCGAGAAACCTCTGGGCGAGGTCGCGCTGGAGCGTCTGAAGGCCGTGGCCGCGAACAACGAGCTGGGTTCGGGTTACCAGTTGGCGATGAAGGATCTGGAGATCCGAGGTGCCGGTAACTTGCTGGGCGGCGAGCAGTCCGGCCACATTGCCGGCGTGGGCTTTGACCTGTACCTGCGGCTGGTGGGCGAGGCCGTGGCGGACTTCAAGGGTGAAGAAGATGCCGCGCCCGCGGAGATGAAGATCGAGCTGCCGGTGAATGCGCACCTGCCCGAGGATTATG
Source organism: Galactobacter sp. (assembly GCF_022712295.1). GTDB lineage: Bacteria > Actinomycetota > Actinomycetes > Actinomycetales > Micrococcaceae > Galactobacter. The sequence continues at coordinate 13,910 of NZ_JALAGT010000208.1, read as the reverse complement.
TGCCGGGGGAGCGGTTGCGTTTGGAGGCCTACCGGATGATGGCGCAGGCCGCCACGGAGGAGGCGATCGGGGAGGCCGTGGACGAGTTGAAGGACCGCTACGGCGAGCTGCCCGATCCGGCTCAGATGCTGGTGGACATCGCCCGCCTGCGCATGAGCGCCCGCTCAGCCGGCATCACGGACATCGCGGCGCAGGGCAACTTCATCAAGTTCGCCCCGGCGGACCTGCCCGAATCGCGTCGCATGCGGTTGCAGCGCATGTTCAAGGGGGCGCAGGTGAAGCCAGCATTGAACTGTGCGCTGGTGCCGTTCCCGAAGAAGACGGGCATCGGCGCCAAGCGCCTGGAGGACCGGGAACTACTGGCGTGGGTGCAGCACGTGATCGACGTGATCTTCGCGGAGGGCCAGGCGCCTGAGGTGCCTGCGAAGTAGGTGATTTGTCGCCGGGGCGTGGTGGTTTGACTGCCAACAAGACCGGTTCCGCTGCCCATTTCGGTGGGGATCCAGGGTGGTCCGCGTGTTGCCGACCAGGCGGTGGTCAGATCGCGTCGATCAGTTCCCTGATCGCCTGCGAAATGCTGGTCTGGTGGTCTCGCGCCAACTCTTCTAGCTTTGCTCGGCGCGAGGCGTCGAGGCGCACGGTCACAGGGCGGACATCGGCACCGACACTGACGGGCCTGCCCGGCCGTGACGGCCCAAGGTGTTCGCCTGTGTAGCCCTCTTCGGATTCGTCCACGGCGGCCCAGCGTTCGATGTCCTCGTCCGTGAACGGCACCCCGTTGACGTCGGTGTAGTTGGCCACTTTCTGCCTCCTTGATTGAAGTCCGACTTCGATGAGTACTTTCGTGGTCGCGGTCATCGCGTGGTAGATGAACCAGCCGTCGGGTTCGTCTTCCACGGCAACGTATTCGATGAGACGGCCCGTCGAATCAGCACCAATCCCGACCCATTGGACTGGAACTGTGCTGCGAGCCCTGCACCTGAGCGTGTTCTCGAACGCGTGAATCGCGTCTTGTGCGTCGACGTCAGGATGTTTCGCATGTACTCGCGGATGTACGCGTACCCGCATGTGACACCTGTTGCATCTTTTTGTAGGACATAACTCAGTGTAGAACGAAGGTGAGTCCGATGACATCCTTGGTCACGCTTAGGGCGACGTCAAGGAAGGGCGTATGAACGTGTTGGAGCTGCTGCGCCGCGGATCAATCGTGGCCGGGAGAGTCCACGTCCTCGTCGATCGTGCCGACGTGCGTGTGCATGCGGATTCCCTCGTCGTTGAAGATGCTGATGATCTGGGCGGGTCGTGACCCGGACGCCGACATGCTGTGGGGGATGCGTGTGTCGAACTCGGCCGCCTCGCCGCGCGTGAGGGTCAGATCCTGGTCGCCCAGGACCAGCCGGAGCTTGCCGGCGAGGACGTAGAGCCATTCGTAGCCGTCGTGGATCCTTGGTTCGGGGGCGGTACTGGTGGGTGGGTAGGTGATCTTGTAGGTGGCGATCGGTGCGTCCTTCGGTGTCAGCGGCGCGATCACGAGCCCGTCCCTGCGCACCACGGGCCTGTGCACCCGTGGATCGGACACCGGAGGCGTCACCAGGTCGTCGAGCCCAATACCGAGCTGGCGGGTGAGGGGGATCAGGAGCTCGAGCGTCGCCTGCCGTTTCCCGGATTCCAAGCGTGAGAGCGTGCTGGTGGACATGTCCGCCTTGTTTGCAAGTTCGCCCAACGTCCACCCGCGGCTGTGCCGCAGTGCGCGTAGTCGCGCGCCGATCTGCTTGAGTTCCTGAACCATCCCGCCTCCTAGTTTGCCAATATCGCAAGAATGTTTGCCATAAACGTACTCTGCCACTGAACTGGTCACATGAGCCAACAGCATGGAAATGATCAGTGGGATGTCATCGTCGTCGGGGGAGGAGCCGCAGGCCTGTCAGCCGCCCTCATGTTGGGGCGTGCGCGTCGCCGGGTGCTGGTGATCGACGCCGGCCGGCCGCGCAACCGGTTCGCCTCGCATATGCATGGCGTGCTGGGCCATGAGGGCGTCGATCCGACGGACCTGCTAACGCGCGGCCGCAAGGAACTGGAAACCTACGACGTGACGCTTCGAGCTGACCATGTCGAGCGCGTCGCGGACGCCGAGGGCGGCGTCGTCGTGCATTTGGCAGACGGTGAGGCGACGCGAGCACGGGCGCTGGTCGTCGCCACTGGCCTGACCGACGGCCTGCCCGAGGTTCCTGGACTCGCGGAGCTGTGGGGCACCGGAGTGCTGCACTGCCCGTACTGCCACGGTTGGGAGGTACGCGGCCAGCGTCTCGCCGTGCTCGGCACCTCGCCGATATCACTGCACCAGGCCGAACTGATCCGCCAATGGAGTGACCGGCTCACCTTCTTCACGGCCGGTTGCGACACGCTCTCCGCGGAGCAGACCGATCGCCTGCGGGCTCGCGGCGTCGAGCTGGTGGATACACCTGTGGCGGAGGTCCTCTCGGACGGCGGTCGCCTCACCGGAGTGCGCCTGGCCAGCGGCGAGGAGGTCGGACTGGACGCGGTGTTCGTCGCGTCCGCCATGAGTCCCAATGATGAGTTCTTGGCGTCAATGGAGTTGGAGCGTGGCGAGTCTCCGGTGGGAAGCTACATCCGCGTGGACGCATCCGGCCGGACCAGCCATCTGCGGATCTGGGCCATCGGCAACGTCGTTGACCCGGCCGCGAACGTGCCGGTGAGCATGGGTGCCGGTGCTGCGACCGGCGGCGCGGTGAACATGGCGTTGGTGACCGAGGACTTTGACCGGGCCGTGGCCAACGGGGGAGAGTCCGCGCAGTATTGGGAGGAGCAGTACGCCGAGCAGCCGCGACGCTGGTCGGGTCGCGTGAACGCGACTATGGCTAGCGTCGTGAGCCACCTACCAGCCGGACGCGCCCTTGATCTCGGGTGCGGTGAGGGAGGCGACGCCGTGTGGCTGGCCGAGCAGGGCTGGACGGTGACCGCCGTCGACATCTCCGCCACCGCCATCGCCCGTGGCAACGAGGGCGCGCAAGACAGGGGTGTGGCTGATGCCATCACGTGGGTCAACCATGACCTGTCCACGTGGAAGACCGAGGAGACCTTCGACCTGGTGACGGCGTCCTTCTTCCACTCCACCGTGAATCTTCCGAGGACGGAGATCCTGCGCCGTGCTGCCGGACGTATTTGTCCGGGCGGGCATCTTCTGGTGGTTTCCCACGTGTTCGAATCGGTGGAGGGCATCCCGCCGTGGGCTTTGCACTCCCACGGGGTAGCAGGCGCGGATGGAACCGACCTTCAAGCTCGCACGGAGGTCTTGTTGACGCCCGAGGACGAGGTCGCCGAGCTGGCCCTCGACGAATCTGAGTGGGAGACCGTCATTCAGGAGATCCGGGCACGTGAGACGACCGGCCCGGACGGACATGGGACTGCGACAGTGAAGGATGGCGTGCTCATGATGCAATGGAGGAACAATCAATAGGGCCTGCCAATGTCGTGGCGACGTAGTAGGAATGTCGGTCAACGTCGTATGGGTGGCGTTGCCCATCGCAGACGTTTAGACGGCGTCGATCAGTTCGCGGACTGTCTGGGAAATGCCGGTGTGGTGGGCGCGGGTCAGTTCCTCCAGCTTCGCGCGCGCAAGGCGGCGTCGCAGCGCACGGTCCTTGGCGGACGTCGATTCCAACGCTAATGGGGTGTCCGGGGTGGGAGGAGTCAAGATGTCCACCGGTGTAACTGTCGTTGGAATCGCTGACAGCGGCCCACCCCTCGATGTCCTCGTCAGTGAACGTCACCCCGTTGACGTGGCCCGGGATGCAAGCGGCAGGCATGTTGAAGCCTCAGAATCATCGGCCAGGTGGAAGCTCAAGGTCGTCAAGAAGGGGCTTACCTGAACCCAAGGTGGTCAGTCGAGGTGGCTGCGATGGTTGACGAACTACCGACTAGCAGCTACGATTCAGTAGGTAGAGAATTCGACCTACTCATGTACACCTATAGTTTTGGAGGATTCGCATGGATGTCTCATCCCTGCCGAACATCGTCCTGGAGGCGGCTTTCGGCAAGACCCTGGGGCTTGCGCCCAACGGGCTCCTACGGATGGCAGACGAGGGTACTTTGCCGCAGCCGTTTGCCCGCCGGGGCACAAAGCCTGTTTGGAGTGAAAGTGACATCGAGAGTTATTTCGCTACTCTTCAGCCGGCGCAATCGGCTTACGCGCCGATTGACCCGGTTCTCGGTGCCGACGAGCTTCTAAACCTCGAGTCCTATGTCTGTCCGGCGCAGTCGTCGGGTCATATCGGCAATCGACGTCCTAACTACCTGGCCTTGTACAGGGCAGGTCAAACGCGCAACGCGCATGGGAGGTACGAGATTGACGTCTACCAAGTTGAATGGGTGCAAACCCAGGAAGGCGTCGCTGGCGAGACTCGCGCGGCACCTGCAGGAGTCAACTCGCAGACGATCCGCCCGGTTCCGTGGTTCAAAGTGCGGCCAGAAGCTGATTATCCGCTTACGTTGTTCAAACTGGACATTGCGTCGAAACGCGTGTTGGAGGCCAATACTGGTGTGCGACGTGGCGGCACAATTTCAACGGCTTCGTTACAGGCCGCCTTCGCGGCGCATGGCAAAGCAGTGCATTTCAAAGACGGCGAGGTTCACCTGGTGCCGTAAACGTCGGGGGTGTCAACAAAGAAGCGAACGGTAGGCATGCCAGTGTGTCTTGTCCGTGAGCGTCCGCCGCAATCTCTGGCCGTCGGGCATATCCCACCAAACACGAAAGCGGCCGCCCACCCCATCACAGGGTGGGCGGCCGCTTCACAAGCCAGTTCAGGACAGGCTCAGTGCTTGGAGCCCTTCAGCGCGGACTCGTACTCGGCGTCCACCAGGTCCTGCGCGTGGGCCTCGTTGGCCACAGCGTCCGGGTGGTTCTCCGTGCGGCGGGACAGGGCCATGGCGCCACCGTAGACGATCACGCCGGAGCCCAAGATCACGGCGAGCATGGGCCACCAAGCGTGCCAGGCGCCGCCGAACTTGGTGAAGCTCGTGGCGTAGAAGCCGGCAACAAGCACGACGAAGAAGATCACGAACGTGATGATGTTGGAGACGAGGTGCCCCTCGCCGGAGTGATTGCGATTCTTGCCGTCACCTGAGTACACGGTATTTCTCCTCTAAAGCTGTCTTCCCCGAGACGACCGGCCAGCCGGTGCGTCCCAGGTCAAGTGATGAGTGGGTGTCAGTAGGACGCGCTCGAAGTTCCACCCTCAACAATAGCAATCCCTGAGCTCGCCCCGATGCGTGTTGCACCAGCTTCGATCATCGCGAGAGCATCCTCACGGCTGCGAACCCCTCCGGAGGCCTTCACACCCAGGTCGGGCCCCACCGTGGCACGCATCAAAGCGACATCCTCGACGGTGGCGCCGGGGCCGTTGAAACCGGTGGAGGTCTTCACGAAATCGGCGCCGGCCTCCACGGAAGCCTCGCAGGCAAGCACCTTGGCGTCGTGGTCCAACAGGCAGGTCTCGATGATGACCTTCAGCAGCTTGTCCTTGGCGTGAGCCACCTCGGCCACGGCGCGGATGTCCTCGACCAGTCGCGAACGATCCCCGGCACGGGCGGCGGCGATGTTGATGACCATGTCCAGCTCGTCGGCGCCATCGTCGGCGGCCTTGGTGGCCTCGAAGACCTTGGTGGCGGTGGTGGTGGCGCCCAGCGGGAAGCCGATCACCGTGCACGTCTTGGACTTGGAATCCTTCAGAGCAGCAGCCGCGGTGGAAACCCACACGGGCGTCACGCACACGGACGCGAAGCCGTACTTATCGGCCTCGGAGCAGAGGTTCAGGATCTGCTCACGTGAAGCCTCGGGCTTGAGCAGCGTGTGGTCAATGAAGCCGGCCAGGTCGGCGGGAGAAAGGGAGGAGGTCACGAGGTGTCCTTAAATCAATATCGGGATGGAAGTTCGGTTGAACGGGGAGGGACTCAAAGCCCCATCGCGGCGGCCAGATCCGCCTTGACGGCCGCGATCTTCTCGGCCGCAGCGGCACGGGCACGGGCCAGATCACCAGCACCGGAAACGGGCTCGATCACCTCGAGGTAGGACTTCAGCTTGGGCTCGGTGCCGGAGGGCCGCACGATCACACGGGTGTTGTCCTCCAGCAGCAGCCGCAGCCCGGCGGTTGGGGCCAGCCCGTCCAGGCCGTCCTCCATGTTCTCCGCGGCTACCACGGGGGAGCCGCCCAAGGCAGCGGGCGTGGAGGACAGCAGCCGTCCCAGCAGCACGTCCCGCTCCGAGAGCTCGGCCACGCGGATGGCGACCTGCTCGGTCAGGTACACGCCGTCCCGCACGGCAGCGGCGTCCAACGCCTCCAGCACGGAGGAGCCGCGATGCTTCAGCCCCTGGGCCAGCTCGGCCAGGACCACCGTCGCGGAGATCCCGTCCTTGTCATGCGTCAGCTCCGGCGCCACGCAATAACCCAGCGCCTCCTCGTAACCGAACACGAGGCCGGGAACGCGGGCGATCCACTTGAAGCCGGTGAGTGTGGCCTCATGTTCTACGCCGCGCGCGGCGCACAGCGCCGACAACTGGCGGGAGGAAACAATGGAATTGGCGAGGACCGGGTTCGTCACGCCGTCGGCCACCGCACGATCCAGCACATGCTCACCCAAGAGGACACCCACCTCGTCGCCCCTGAGCTGCCGCCACCCGTCCGGCGTGGGAATCGCGGCGGAGCAGCGGTCGGCGTCGGGATCGTTGGCGACCACCAAATCCGCATCGACGCGCTCGGCCAGCGCGACCGCCAGATCGATGGCGCCCTTCTCCTCAGGGTTGGGGAATTCCACCGTGGGGAAGTCCGGATCGGGCTGCTCCTGCTCCTGAACCACATGCACATCCGCGTACCCGGCCTGGCGCAGCACCGCCGCCAGCGTGTGCCCACCCACGCCATGCATGGCCGTGGTGACCAAACGCAGGTCGCGCGCAGGCGCGCTCGCATCCGGCGCGGGGGAAAGCCCGACGACGTCACTCACGTATTGCTGCTCGACGTCGCCTTCCGCGCCCGCCGCCGGTAGGACGGTCCAACCGCCGTCGGCCAGGGCGATGTCCTCGAAGGGCTCGTCCCACCGGATGGCCTGGGCGATCTCCGTGTCCACGGGCGGCACGATCTGGGCGCCGCGGCCGTCACCGGGCTCGATGCTCCCACCCACGTACACCTTGTAGCCGTTGTCCCACTTGGGGTTGTGGGAGGCCGTGACCATCACTCCTGCGTCGGCGTCCAGGGCGCGCACGGCCCAGGACAGCACGGGTGTGGGCAGGGCCTCTGGCATGAGCAGCACCTCGAAGCCTGCGGCCGTGAAGACGCGGGCGGAGTCGACGGCGAAGTCGTGGCTGCGGTAGCGGGCGTCGTGCCCGATCACCACCCGCGGCGTCCACTCGCCGTCCGCCTTGGCGGTCAGGAAACGGGCGATGCCCGCCGCAGCCCGGCGGACCACGGCGATGTTCATACGGGACTCGCCGGCCTCGATGCGGGCGCGCAGCCCGGCCGTGCCGAAGGTCAGCGGGCCGTCGAAGCGAGAGGAAAGGTCCTCAAGGGCGCCATTCTCACCGCGTTCCACCTGAGCCAGCAGGTCCCGCAACTCGGCCTGCGTGGCCGGATCCGGGTCCGCGGCCGCCCACTTGGTGGCTCGTGCGATCAAAGCAGCTGCATCCTGCTGGGTCATCTGGATTCCTCCTGGTTTGAGGAGACGGTGTGAGAAGACGGTGGGGTTGGTGCGGAGTACGGTGCGGCGGAGCGTCAGAGCTTGGCGACGATCTCCGCCAGCAGCCGGGAGATCCGCGGTCCGGCCTCCTGGCCGGCCTCGATGACCTCGGCGTGGCTCAGCGGCACGGGGGAGATGCCCGCGGCCAGGTTGGTGACCAGGGAGATGCCCAGCACCTCGAGGCCCGCGTGACGGGCGGCGATGGCCTCCAACGCGGTGGACATGCCCACCAGGTCCGCGCCCAGGGTCTTGGCCATCTGCACCTCGGCCGGGGTCTCGTAGTGGGGACCGGGGAACTGGGCGTACACGCCGTCGGGCAGTGAAGAATCAACCGAGCGTGCTATGTCGCGGAGGCGAGACGAGTACAGGTCCGTGAGGTCCACGAACGTGGCGCCCTCCAGGGAGGAGGCGCCGGTCAGGTTCAGGTGGTCGCTGATCAGCACCGGAGACCCCGCGCCGTACTCCTCACGCAGGCCGCCACACCCGTTGGTGAGCACCACAGTCTCGCAGCCGGCCGCCGCAGCGGTGCGAACCCCGTGAGCCACGGCGCGCACGCCACGACCCTCGTAGTAATGGGTGCGGGCGGCGATCACGAGCGCGCGCTTGCCCTCATGCGTCAGGATGGAACGGATGGTGCCGGGGTGACCGGCCACGGCGGGGGCATGGAATCCCGGGAGCTGGTCGGCGGGAATGGTGTGGGTGGTCTCACCGATCAACTCGGCGGCCTCACCCCACCCGGAGCCGAGCACCAGGGCGATGTCGTGTTTCTGCACGCCAGTGGCCTCGGCAATGGCCGCCGCGGAGGCGGAAGCGTCGGCGAAGGGCTGGGGCATCTGGGCGGCTGCATTCTCGAACTGGCTCACAGACACGAGTTTAACGCTGAACCGCCGCTGACTCCCGGGCTGCCGATTCCCCGTCCTCGGGGTTGTGACGGGGCAGTCTCTGGGAACAGTCCTATGCGCAGCCACCACCACGGAACCGCGGCATGGACGTAAGTTGGGATACGTGTGCCGCCGCTTCTGCGGCCTCGTAACCGGAAACCGAACAAACAGAAAGTCAGTGATGAGTTCCTATGTGATTGACGCGATCCCCGGCGACGGGATCGGCGTGGACGTGACCGAATCCGCAGTCCGGGTCGTGAACACGCTCGCGGAGACCCACGGGTTCTCCGTCACCTGGCGGGAACGCGACTGGAACTCTGACCTGTATCGCCGCACGGGGCGGATGATGCCGGTGGACGGCATCGAGCAACTCGCCAGCGGCGACGCCACCTTCCTCGGCGCGGTCGGCACGCCGGACGTCCCGGACGACGTCACCCTGTGGGGGCTGCTCATCCCCATCCGCCGCGAGTTCGACCAGTACGTCAACCTGCGCCCCATGCGCCTGCTGCCCGGGGTGCAAGGAACCCAACCCGGACTGGAGAACCTGGACGTGGTGGTGGTCCGGGAGAACGTGGAGGGTGAGTACTCCACCGTGGGCGGGCGCTTCGGCACCGGCAACTCGGAGACCGCCATTCAGGAAGCCGTCTTCACCCGGGCCGGGATCTCCCGCGTGGCCAGCTACGCCGCAGACCTGGCTCAGCGGCGTGGCGGGACCCTGGTGTCCGCCACCAAGTCCAACGGGATCATCCACACCATGCCGTTCTGGGATGAGGTGGTCGCCGAGACCGTGGCCCAGCACGCCCCGGACATCACCGTGGACAAGGTTCTCATCGACGCTCTCGCCGCTCGTGTGGTCATGAAGCCCACATCGCTGTCCACCATCGTGGCCTCCAACCTCTTCGGCGACATCCTCTCCGACCTGGTGGCGGGCGTGGCCGGTTCCATCGGGATCGCGCCAAGCGGGAACCTCAACCCCGAGCACAAGTACCCGTCCATGTTCGAGCCCGTGCACGGCTCGGCGCCGGACATCGCCGGGCAGGGGATCGCCAACCCCGTGGGTGCGCTGTGGGCGGCGTCCATGATGCTGGAGCACCTCGGGGAGAGCGCCGCCGCGACGGCCTTGACCGCGGCCTTCGAGGCCGTGCTGGCCTCCGGTGTGTCCACCCCGGATCTGGGTGGGACCGCCACCACCGCGTCCTTCACGGCCGACGTCGTGGCGCACCTGCTCCGTTGAACCCCGCCGGGGCGGTACCCAGGCCCGACGCCGTGTGAGCGGCGCTGGCACGTCCGGCGCCGATCGCGCCGATCGCGCCGATGGCGCCGATGAAGCCCGTGGCGCCTTTGGTGCCGAGCGCGGAGAACCCGACCCGTGCCGTCGGGCATAAACCGTCATGTGAGATTCACAAACCAAACCCGGGCGTCGACACCAGCACACGCGCAAAATACGGAACAATGGGGGACCGTGAGTACCTCAGTGGATTTTTCTGCCCCCCGTCTCGTGATCCTGGGCGGCGGCCCCGGCGGCTATGAGGCCGCCATCGTCGCGGCCCACCTGGGCGCCAAGGTGACCCTCGTCGAGGACAACGGGGTGGGCGGCTCCGCAGTGCTCACCGACGTGGTCCCCTCCAAGTCGCTCATCGGCGCCGCGGACTCGGTGCGTCGCGTGCTCGGTTCCGCCGAACTCGGCGTGCGCATGGTCAACGCGGATGCAGGCGAGGGCCGTGTCGACCTGGGCTACGTCAACGAACGCCTCATGGACCTGGCCCACACCCAGTCGGACGACACGCGCGCCTCCGTGGAGCGTGCGGGCGTGAAGGTGCTGATCGGTCGAGGCCGCCTGCTCAGCCCCAACCGGGTCGAGGTCACCACCACCAACGGCGTGACCGAGCTCCCCGCGGACGCCGTGCTGCTGGCTGTGGGCGCCCACCCCCGCACGCTGCCCACCGCGGTGCCGGACGGCGAACGCATCTTCACGTGGAAGCAGCTCTACTCCATGACCGAGCTCCCGGAACACCTGGTGGTCATCGGTTCCGGCGTCACCGGCGCCGAATTCGCCTCCGCCTACAACCTGCTGGGCTCCCAGGTCACCCTGGTCTCCTCCCGCGACCGCGTGCTCCCCGGTGAGGACAAGGACGCCGCAGAGTTGCTGGAGACCGTGTTCCAGACCAACGGTGTGGAAGTGGTCTCCCGGGCCCGCGCGCAGGCGGTGGAGAATACCGGCGACGGCGTGGTGGTCACCTTGGCTGATGGCCGCACCATCGAGGGCAGTCACTGCCTCGTGGCCGTGGGTGCCATCCCCAACACCGCGGATCTTGGCCTGGAAGAGGCCGGCGTCCGCCTGAAGGACTCCGGGCACATCGTCACCGACGGCGTCTCCCGCACCACCGCCCCCAACATCTACGCAGCCGGCGACTGCACCGGGGTCTTCGCCCTGGCCTCCGTGGCCGCCATGCAGGGCCGCATCGCTATTGCTCACCTGATGGGCGACACGGTGACGCCGCTGAAGCTGCACGAGGTCTCCTCCAACATCTTCACCTCCCCGGAGATCGCCACCGTGGGCGTCACCGAGGCGCAGGTGGCGGACGGGAAGTACCAAGCCGACATCCTCACCCTCCCGCTACCCTCCAACCCGCGCGCCAAGATGATGAACGTGCAGGCCGGCTTCGTGAAGATCCTGGCCCGCAAGGGATCTGGGACCGTGATCGGGGGAGTGGTCGTGGCACCACGTGCCTCTGAACTCATCTACCCCTTGGCGTTGGCCGTGCACAAGCGCCTGCACGTGGACGACCTCGCGGACACGTTCACGGTGTACCCGTCGCTGTCCGGCTCGGTGTCCGAGGCCGCGCGCCGCCTGCACCAGCACGCCTGATTCTCACCTCGGCATAGGATTCCACCCATGGCTTATCACGCAGACTCAAAGGACCTCGTCACGAAGGAGGTCCTGACCTGGGACCGCTTCGGCTCAGCCGGCCGCGAGCTGGCTCAGCAGATCGCGGACTCCGGCTACGTCCCAGACATCATCATCGCCGTGGCCCGTGGCGGCCTGTTGCCCGCTGGGCACCTGTCGTATGCGCTGGGGGTGAAGCTCTCCGACGCCATCAACGTGGAGTTCTACACCGACGTGCACAAGACTCTTCCGGATCCGGTGCTGCTGGAGCCGCTGCTGGACTCCAACGCGATCAAGGGCAAGAAGCTGCTGGTCGTCGACGATGTGGCCGACTCCGGCCGCACCCTGAAGCTGGTCCTGGAGCTGCTGGAGGAGCAGGGCGCGGAGTGCAAGTCCGCCGTCATCTACGCCAAGCCGGTCTCGGTGATCGACCCGGACTACGTTTGGAAGCGCACGGATGAGTGGATCGTGTTCCCATGGTCCGATGAGGAGCCGGTGACCCCCAACCCCTGACCCATACTGCCTCGCCGCTGCGCCCACGCGTCGGTATGAAAACACACGCGTCGGTGCGGATCAGCTGATCCACACCGACGCGTGTGTTTTCGCACCGGAAGGTGTGTTGGGTGCAAGGCTGCCGAACGGCGCGGGGCCGGCTTTCGTACGAAAGCCCGCCCCCCGCCGCTAGGCCTTGGATGCCCCCCAGGGCCGAGGGGGGCCAGGACCCGGGTGGTGGTCACCGGGGAGAAGAACAGGGCGATGATGGTCAGCACTGCCGCGAAGGTCAGGTACAGACCCACCATGTACACGCCCCACTTGTCCGTCAGGAACACCGCCACGAACGGAGTCAGCGCGGCACCCAGGATCGAGGAGACGTTGTAGGCGATGCCGGAGCCCGTGTACCGCACGTTGGTGGGGAAGAGCTCGGGCAAGATCGCGGACATCGAACCGAAGGTCAGCCCCATCAGCATCATGCCAACAGCCATGAAGGTGATGATCAGGCCGGTGTTGGCGCCGGAGCCGGTGCCCACGTTGGAGGGATCCATGACGGCGAACGTCAGGCCGAACAGGGCGATGGCCGTGGTGATGACCAGCTGCGAGGAGCGGCGGCCCCACTTGTCAGCGACCCAGCCGGAAACCGGCACGAACAGGCCGAAGAGCACGATGGTGATCAGCTGGATGACCAGGAAGTCCTTGTACTGGATCTTCAGTGCGCCGGTACCGAAGGACAGGATCCACGTGGTCATCAGGTAGAAGAGCACGTAGGTGGCCAACATGATGAAGGTGCCCTGGATGAGCTGCACCCACGAGGTCTTGAAGACCTCGGCGATGGGGGCCTTGACCTTCTTGTCTTCCTTCACGGCCTGCTGGAAGACTGGAGTCTCCTCCAGCTTGAAACGGACCCAGAGGCCGATGGCCACGATCACGATGGAGAAGAGGAAGGGCAGGCGCCAGCCCCACACCAGGAAGGCGTGGTCGGTGCCGTGCAGCTGGGAATCGAAGTCGAACCAGTTGGTCAGCAGCAGCATGAAGCCGTTGGCCATCAGGAAGCCGATCGGGGCACCCAACTGGGGCCACATGCCGGCGAAGGCACGCTTCTTCTTGTCCGCGTACTCGGTGGCCAGCAGCGAAGCGCCGGACCACTCGCCGCCCAGGCCGAGGCCCTGGCAGAAGCGCATGATGGTCAGCATGGCCGGAGCCCAGATGCCGATCTGCTGGTAGGTGGGCAGCAAGCCGATGATGAAGGTCGCGATACCCATGGTCAGCAGTGCGCCGATCAGGGTGGCCTTGCGGCCGATCCGGTCGCCGTAGTGACCGAAGATCAGGGAGCCCACGGGGCGGGCCACGAAGGCTGCACCGAAGGTGGCCATGGAGGCCAGCAGTGCGGTGTTGTCTCCACCGTCGCCTGCGAAGAACAGGGCGGGGAACACGGCAACGGCCGCAGTGGCGTAGACGTAGAAGTCGTAGAACTCGATGGTCGTCCCGATCAGGGACGCCAGGATGACCCGGGAGCGCGGAACCTTCAGCGGATCGTGCGCTGAGCCTTCCCGGGCGGGTGCGGTGGTGGACATGACTTGGTGACCTTACGGTTTACGTAGATGAATTGCTACGTTCAAAAGTACGCCTGTTGTCCGCACTGTGATCGCATGGTCTCAAGATGTGAGACGGTGAGATGGGTATCACGCTGTGGTCGAGGTCCTTGCAAAGCCGCAATTACGGCAGAAAAGCACAACGTCGGTGCTCACTGGGGTGTGAGTACGGCGGGCTCCAGTGGTGGTTGCAACACCTCCACCTGAGGAGGTGCGTCCGCCGTGACGTCTCACGCTACGACAGCGGCCTTGAAGCCGGCTTTCATGAAGGCATTCAAGCTCATTGGTTCCGTCAAGCCTGCTGCGGAG
>NZ_JALAGT010000207.1 GCF_022712295.1 Galactobacter sp. | reverse complement strand
GAGCTTGCTCAGCAGAGGGAGGTCGCGCTCCGAATGCTTCACCACCGGCACGAAACCGCGCGGCCGAGGAGCCAGCAGGAAGAACGCAACTGCCGCCAACGCGGCCAGCGCTGAGACGGCGAACGTCCCCACCCGCCACGTGAACACGTCCCCGAGGGGGCCGGCCAGCAGCCGACCCATCAGGCCACCCAGGCTGGTTCCGGAGACATAGGTACCGCCTGCCACGGCAGCGGCCACCGGAGAGATCTCTTCCGTCAGGTAGGCCATGGCCACGGCAGGGATCCCACCCAGAGCCAGCCCCTCCACGAAGCGTAGCCCGAGCAGCACCTCGAAGGTCGGGGCGAACGGAACGGCCAGTCCCAGGATCACGGCGGCGCTGATGGCCAGACGCATGGTGGAACGACGGCCATGTCGGTCGGCCACGCGTGACCACGGGATCACCGCGACCGCCAGGCCCAGGGTCGCCGCGGAGACCGCCAATGCAGCCCGCGACTCGCTGATGTTCTCTGCCGCTGCCAAGGCAGGAAGCGTGCCTTGCACCGAGTACAACTGCGCAAAGGTGGCGATGCCAGCACAGAACAGGGCGAGGATCATGCGGCGGTAACCAGAGGAACCGCGGGCGTGGCCGTGCCACACGTCGGCCATCAGGCCCCCACCGGACCCCAGCCAAGCAGGTCAGTGCCCAGGGCATAGCCGACGATCAGGGCCATCAGATTGCTGAAAGCGTGCATGCTGTAGGAGAAGCCGATCGACTTCCCGGAGAGCAGGTACCCGGTGCCGAAGGAGATCCCCATCAGCAGATAGGGGGTACCCGTGATGAGGGTGGGGACTTCGCCGGAACCGATGAAGTGCAGGCCGCAGAAGGCGACAGCGGCGATCACCATGAGAACCCACGGGTTCAGCACCCTGGCCACGCGTGGCAGGCGACGGCTCAGAACTCCGGACAACTTGCCGATCAGCAGGTGACGGAACAGGTACTCCTCCACGAGTGGCCCCATCACCACCACCATCAACAGCATCGGAAAGAAGGCGACCGCGTTCATCATCGAGTTTGCGGCCTGTTGGTTCTCGCTCTGGGTGATGTCCTTCGGACCGATACCTTGGGACGCGGCGAAAAGGCTGACCAAGAAGGCCGTGAGCATGATGCACACGAACCAGGCCCCCGGCACGGACGGGAATTTGGCCCACGGGTACCAGAGGAAGGTCTTGAACGACTTCCACAATTCCTTCTTCAGGCTGAGGACCACCATGACGACACAGATGACGTAGGAGACGAAGTTGAGGACGAATCCGGCCACGTCCAGGTTGTCTCTGAGCACGTCAGGGGACACGAAGAGCGGGGCGAGCAGCCCCACCACGCCCACCATCATCACGACGAAGTAGGTCAGAACCGTGGCCAGGTCCATCCAGGTGAACCGTTCCAGCTGCGCCTGAGGGTGCCTACGTCTGCGACGCATGCCCGGCGGCTGCGGCCCCGGATACTGGCCCTGGTCTTGCGAACCCGGAACGTAGTACTGCTGTGGAGGACCCACCGGAGGAAGCGGGTGCTCTAGGTGAGGGCGCTGTTCCGGAGGGAGATAGGTCATGGACTCCACCTTAAGCATCCGAGACATCCCGGATAGAGTTCATGCAGCGTTTTGTCCTGTGCCTCTCATTTGATCCGGAGCCCACCGTGCCCCTCACCACCGGTCGCCTCGACCGCGCGTCCGCCCTGTTCTTCCGCACCATGTCCATCATCGAGGCGGTGAGCTGGGTGGGGATGATCATCGCCTTGGTGGTGAAGTATCCGCTGGACGGCACGCCGGTGCTGGTGACGGTCTGGGGCTGGGTCCACGGCCTCGCCTGGATCGGCTTCTGTGTGGCCGGTCTCAACGTGGCGTTCCGCTTCCGGTGGTCCTGGTGGCTGGTCCCGGTGGGGTTGGTGATGTCGGTGCTGCCGTTCATGACCATCCCGTTCGACGTGTGGATGGAGCGCACCGGGCGGCTCAAGCGTGGTGCCGCGGCGAACTCCACCGACACGATCCCGACCTCAGCGACGTCAACGGCGTCGACATGATTCGGGTCGGTGCCGGTGGACAGGGTCGGCAGAAGCTACAGCACCCTCAGTCCGAACTCCTCAGCGAAGGCCGGTGCGAGCGCCTCAAGTTGGCGGGCGCTGATCACCGCGCCGCGTAGTCCCGCGACCGGGCCCACTGTGCGCAGGTCCGCAGAGCGTAGGTCCACATCACGCAGCACGGCACCGGCCACGACCAGCCGCGCTACCCTCACATCTCGCAAAGCCAGCCGGGTAACGCGCGCCTCGGACAGGTCCAGGTCCTCGATGGAAGCATCCTCGATCAGGACGTCCGAGACCGAGGCCCGGCGCAGGTCAAGCGATCCGATCTTCGCCTGAGTCACGTACAGCCCGTTGACCTTGGCATCCACCAGGTCCAGCAGCCCGGCCCGCATCCGCCTCACCACCATGTGCCGCCACCCCGAGCGGGCCGCGGCCAGCCGGTCTGCGAACACGTCCTCCAGAAGGCTCCCCTCCCAGCGGCAGCGGTCCAACCGCAGCTGCGACAGGTCGGCGCCCGCCAGGACGCAATCACGGAAGGTGACATCCGTGAGGTCGGCGGCACCGCCGTCAGGCCCAGGCCCAAGCGCGTCCGCCGCGCGGCCGCTCAGGCGGACGCCGTCGAACTCCCCGCCGAGGCCGAAGTCGCCCCAGGCGCCGTCCCGCCCGGTGACCGAGGGGTCACCGAGCGGGACGCGTGGGGCGACGGGCGCGCTCACGCGCCGGACTCGTTTCCTGGCGCCTCACCAGTGTCCGACGACTCGGTACCCGACGCCTGCGGGTCACTCACCATGGGCAGCGCCCCGGTTCCGGGCGGCTCCGCCGCCGCAGCCTCGGCCTCCTCGTCCACGGCCGGCCCCTGGAACTGCGCCATGTAGAGGCGGTAGTAGGCGCCCTTCTTGGCCAGCAGTGCCTCGTGGTTGCCCTGTTCCACGATGTGGCCGGCCTCCATCACCAAGATGGTGTCGGCGTCGCGGATCGTGGAGAGACGGTGAGCGATCACGAAGCTGGTGCGGTCGGCGCGCAGGGCGTTCATGGCCTCCTGCACCAGCAGCTCGGTGCGGGTGTCCACCGAAGAGGTGGCCTCGTCGAGGATCAGCAGCGACGGGTCTGAAACGAAGGCCCGCGCAATCGTGATGAGCTGCCGCTCGCCCGCCGAGACGTTGGTGGCGTCCTCGTCCAACACGGTCTGATAACCATCCGGCAGTGACGACACGAATCTGTCCACGTACGTGGCCTTCGCCGCGGCGATGACCTCCTCGTCCGTGGCGTCCAGACGTCCATAGCGGATGTTCTCCATGATGGTCCCGCCGAAGAGCCACGCATCCTGGAGCACCATGCCCACCTGCTCACGCAGGTGCTGCCTCGACAAGGTCGTGGTGTCCACGCCGTCCAGCAGGATGGCGCCGGAGTCGATCTCGTAGAAGCGCATCACCAGATTCACCAGCGTGGTCTTGCCCGCGCCGGTTGGTCCAACGATCGCGACCGTGTGGCCGGGTTCCACGACCAGGTCCAGGTCCTCGATCAGCGGCGTGTCAGGCAGGTAGGAGAAGTCCACGTCCTTGAACTCCACGCGCCCCTCTGCACGTTCCGGCAGGGTGGAGGTCTCGTTGTCGGGTTCCTCCTCCTCCGCGTCCAACAGCTCGAAGGTCCGTTCCGCGGCGGCCACGGCGGACTGCATCTGGTTGAACACACCGGCCATCTCCGACAGCGGCTGCGTGAACTGACGCGAGTACTGGATGAACGCCGTCGCGTCGCCCAGGCTCATGGTGCCGGAGGCCACCTTCAGCCCGCCGGCCACGGCGATGCCCACGTAGGACAAATACGACACGAACATCATGATGGGCATCATCGACATCGACAGCCCCTGCGCGCCGTAGGCGGCCTTGAAAAGCGATTCGTTGCGCTCGTCGAAGCGCTGACGCATGACATCCTCTCGGCCGAAGATCTTCACGAGTTCGTGGCCGGAGAAGGACTCCTCCACGTGCCCGTTCAGCGCGCCGGTGGACTTCCACTGCGCCACGAAGCGCTTCTGCGACGGCTTGCCGATCAGGCCCATGATGACGCCGGTCAACGGCAGCGCGATGAGAGCGATCAGTGCCAGCTGCCAGGAGACCACGAACATCATCACCACGATGCCGATCACGGTCATGATGGAGGAGACCAGCTGCGAGAGCGCCTGCTGCAGGCCCTGCTGGATGTTGTCCACGTCGTTGGTGACGCGGGAGAGCACGTCGCCGCGTTGGCGGGTGTCGAAGTAATTCAGTGGCAGCCGGTTGAGCTTCTCCTCAACGCGCTCGCGGAGGTTGCGCACCACGCGCATCACCAGACGGTTGAGCAGCCAACCCTGCAACCACATGAAGAACGCCGCAGCGAAGTAGAGCACCAAAACGGTCGCAATGATGTGGCCGAGCTCCACGAAGTCCACACCCTGGCCGGGGACCAGGTGCATCTTCTCCAGTCGATCCGCGGCTTCGGCACCCTCCGCCGCACGGGCGGCCTCCACGGCCTGTTCCTTGGTCATGCCCTCGGGCATGGAGCGGCCCACGATGCCGCCCAGGATCACGTCCATGGCCCGCCCCAACACCTTGGGGGCGATCACGTTGAACACCACGGAGGCCGCCACCAGCACGAACACCACGATCATGGCGATCTTGTACGGGGAGAGCAGGCCGAGCAGACGTTTGGCCGAACCCCAGAAGTGCTGGGCCTTGCGCAGGTCCTGCGAACCGCCGAAGCCGTCGTCGGTGCTCATGGCCTCGGTCGCGTCGCCGTCGCTCTCATGGCCGACGGCGGTGACCGCCTCGGCGGCCTGCGGCGCCTCGGCCGCCCGGTCACGTTTCTTGTTCTTCGGCATCAGGCCACCTCCTCCGCACTGATCTGGGATCGGACGATCTCTTGGTAGGTCTCGCTGGTTTCCAGCAACTGTTCGTGAGTCCCCCGGGCCACGATCTCCCCGTGGTCCAGGACCAGGATCTGGTCGGCATCGGTGATGGTGGAGACGCGCTGGGCCACGAGGATCACGGCGGCGTCCTCGGTGTAAGGCTTCAGCGCCTCCCGCAGCCGCGCGTCGGTGGCCACGTCGAGTGCGGAGAACGAGTCGTCGAAGAGGTAGACATCCGGCCGCGCGACGAGGGCCCTGGCGATGCACAGTCGCTGCCGCTGACCGCCGGAGACGTTGGTGCCGCCCTGCGAGACCCCGGAGTCCAGGCCGCCGTCGCGTTGGCTCACGAAGTCATCGGCCTGCGCCACGCGCAGTGCCTCCCAGAGCGTCTCGTCGGTGGCGTCCTCGTCGCCGAAGCGGAGGTTGGAAGCCACCGAGCCTGAGAAGAGGAAGGGCTTCTGCGGCACCGCCGCCACGGCGTCGGCCAACCGTGCCCGGGAGAGTTCCGAGGTCGGAACGCCATGGATGAGCACCTCCCCCCGATCCGGGTCGTACAGCCTCGGGATCAGGTTCAACAGAGTGGTCTTGCCGGCGCCGGTGGAACCGATGATGGCCGTGGTCTTCCCGGCCTCGGCCACGAAGTCCAAGCCCTGCACCACATTCTTCTCCGCACCCGGGTAGCCGAAGGCGACCCCACGGAACTCCACAGCAGGCGCACCCGGCACGGGCGCTGGGTCGTTCGCCACGGCGTCGGACACGGAAGGCTCGGTGTCCAGGACCTCCCCGATACGGTTCGCCGAGACCATGGCGCGCGGGACCATCATGGCCATGAAGGTGCCCATCATCACCGAGGTCAGGATCTGCATGAGGTACTGCATGAAGGCGGTCAGTGAGCCGACCTCCATGTGCCCGGCATCCACACGGTGGCCGCCGAACCAGAGCACGGCCGTGGTGGCGCCCTCGAGGACCAGCATGATCAGCGGGAACATGAGCACGAAGAGATTGCCGACCCGCACGCCGATCTTGGTGAGACCGTCATTGGCGGTGCCGAAACGCTCGGTCTCGTGCTGCTCGCGGGTGAACGCACGAACCACGCGGATGCCGGTGATCTGTTCCCGCAGCACGCCGTTGATGGCGTCCAGGCGGTCCTGGTTCTGCTGGAACAGCGGCATCAACTTGAAGACCAGGAAAATGACGATGGCGAACAGTGCGGGAACGGAGACCCACACCAGCCAGGACAGGCCGGCGTCCTCACGCAGGGCCATGATGATGCCACCGACGCACATGATGGGCGCGGTGATCATGAGGTTCAGGGTCAGCAGAGTCAGCATCTGGATCTGCTGCACATCGTTGGTGCCACGCGTGATGAGGGTGGCCGCGCCGAAGTGGTTGACCTCGCGGGCCGAGAATGCGGACACCTGTGCATAGACGCGAGCACGCAGATCACGGCCCACGGCCATGGCGACGCGGGAGCCGCACCAGACGGCAGCCACCGCGACCGCGACCTGGACGAAGGCGACCACGAGCATGACGCCGCCCAGATCCCAGATCCTGCCCACGTCACCCTTGACGACACCCTCGTCGATGATGCGCGCGTTCAGGGAGGGTAGGTAGAGCTGGGTGATGGTGGAGGCCAGCTGGAAAACCAGGACCAGCACGATCCACCACACATAGGGGCGTGAGTGTTTGGCAATGAGCTTGAGCAGCACTGAAGGGTTCCTTCTGCGTTGATGCCGTCCTGACGCGTGGAAGGCGGGTCCGCCGATGTGGGTGGGGCGGGCCGCTGAGGTACGCGCAGGGAGTCACGATCTTATCCCTTCTTCTACACCGATTGATAGTTCCCAATCGGTTTCACGGGGAGTTTCGGCTGTTAGTTCACCCACAGCACATCCGCACCGATGTGGCATGCGTCGTCGCAGCCGGTCGGTGAGAATGGAGG
>NZ_JALAGT010000206.1 GCF_022712295.1 Galactobacter sp. | reverse complement strand
CTGAGCCGGCGCGGGGCCCCACCCTGTCCATCGGGGGGCCCCGGCCCGGTCTTGAGTCAATGTTCAGCAGGGCTTGCTCAGCGCAGGCCACCCATCAACTTCAGGACGGGCTTGCGCATCAGCAGCAGGAGGACGCCGACCACGATGGAGGCCACGCCCATGGACAGGAAGTAGGGAACCTCGTTGTCTGCGGAGTACAGGGGAGCCAGTGCGCCGGAGGCAGCCGTACCCAGTGCCACGGACAGGAAGTAGAGGGCGACCATCTGAGAATGGAAGGCCTCGGGGGCCAGCTTGGTGGCCAACGACTGCCCCACGGGGGAGAGGCACAGCTCCGCGAAGGTGCACAGCAGCAGGATGACCACGATGACCCAGAACGGCACGGAATTGTCCCCGCTGCCGGAGATCGGGATGAAGGCCAGGAAGGCCAGGCCCATGATGGCGTTGCCGAGGAAGAACTTCACCGGGGTACTGGGCTGGCGAGTGCCGAGCTTGGTCCAGAGCGCCGCGAAGGCGCCGGCGAAGATGATGATGAACACCGGATTGATGGACTGCACCACGGACGGCGGAACCTCGAGGCCGAAGAGGTGGCGGTTCAGGCGCTCATCGGAGTAGATGGCGAGCACCGTGAACTGCTGCTGGAAGAGCGACCAGAACACGGTCGAGGCGATGAACAGCGGAATGAAGGCGGCGACGCGCTTGCGTTCCGGCGCAGTGACGCGCTTGGAGGCAAGCAAGACGACGAAGAGGGCCACTGCCGCGATGATGGTGACGACCACGACCACCGTGGAGAGGTTCTCAGCCGTCAGCAGGCCGGTGAGGGCCGCGACCACGATCACGAGGACGGCCGCGATGACCACTAGGGTCCACTTGATGGATTCCTGACGGGTCAGGGGATGAGGAGCGCGGGAGTTGGCATCCGACTTGGTGTGTCGACGCATCGCGACGTACTGGATCAGGCCGATGGCCATGCCGATGGCGGCCAGGCCGAAGCCCCAGTGGAAGCCCTGCCACTTCCACAGCCAGGAGGTCAGCAGCGGACCCACGAAGCCGCCGATGTTGACGCCCATGTAGTAGATCGAGAAGGCCGCATCGCGACGGACATCGTCGCGTGTGTAAAGATCGCCCACCACTGTTGAGGTGGTGGTCTTCAAGGAGCCGGATCCCAGGGCAACGCAGATCAGGCCGAGGCCGAGTCCTACGGTGCCGGGGACGATCGCGAGCGCGATGTGCCCCACCATGATGATGGAGGCCGCAGCCAACAAGGTGCGTTCTGCGCCGAGGACTCGGTCGGCAACCCAGCCACCCAGCACGGAGGCCAGGTACACGAGGCCGCCGTAGGCGCCCACGATCGAGACCGCGACGGCCTTGGAGAGCCCCAACCCGCCGTCCACCACTTGGTAGTAGATGTAGAAGGCGAGGATGCCCTGCATGCCGTAGAAGGAGAAGCGTTCCCACATCTCCACGCCGGCCAGGTTGGCCAGACCCCACGGATGGCCAAAGAAGCCACGTTCGTTACGGTGCTCCGTGCCAGGGGCGGCGACGTCAGGTGTGTGGTGCCCTTCGGGCGGTATCTCCTCGTGGGAAACGGGGTGCTGAGTGGAGTCGTTGGGCATGGGGCTTGAGTCCTCTTGTCGGCGGGGGCCGACGTGATGGGGTACTGGAAACCTCTACACGCTACGCGGATCGGGCCCGAGTTCGCTCGGTCCGCGTGATGGATCACACGGATCCACCCGATATCGCAGTGATTGGTTATGGCCGATGAGTGAACCATTCGACGCCCAGATGACAGGGATGTTTCGGCGTGGACCGATTGAGTGGTCCGATACCGCGCCGAAGGTTACGGTTTGATCACGATCAGTTGTGAAAGACCTCTTTTACATTCCGGTGGGGCAAGTGTGGGCTTAGGCTCATATCCACGTGATCGCGCCCACTCCGTCTCCGGGTGAGCGTGAGTCATCAGCGGTGGGTCTTCAGATCCTTCGCCAACGCACCTTCGAGACCCAACAAGGAGGAGACATGCGACGTAAGCGTGTTTCCGCAGCTGTCGCCATCGGCGCCGCTGCAGCTCTGGCCCTGGCCGCCTGCTCACCCGGCGGCTCCAACGACAAGAAGGACAGCAAGTCCGACTCGTCCTCGTCCTCTGCCGCCGGAGCCGACGGCGCCAAGCAGATCGACGGCGACGGCCGCTTCGATCTCGGCGACGTGAAGACCCAGGAAGGCAAGGAGATCAAGGTCTCCGTGGGCAGCACCGAGTTCGGCGGGTTCAACGCCATGACTCCGCTGACCTACGACACCTACTCCTCCTCCGTGTTCGGCCAGTACATGTCCGGCTGGGCCTACTTCGGCACCGACGGAAAGATCCACCCCAACGAGGAACTGGGTACCTACAAGAAGGTCAGCGACGACCCGCTGACCATCGAGTACACCATCAGTGACGACGCCAAGTGGTCGGATGGCACGCCCATCACCGTGGCTGACGCAGTCCTCTCCTGGGGTTCACAGAACGCAGCGCTGGTGGGCGAGGACGGCGAGACCCCCGTCTTCAACAACGTCTCCACCGACCTGGTCGAACTGGCCCCCAAGGGCCCCGAGGGCGATGCGAACGGCAAGAAGTTCTCCATCACCTACACGGACCCGAACCCCGACTGGGAACTGCAGACCTTGCTGGACTTCCCCGCCCACGTTGTCGCCAAGCAGTCCGGCATGAGCGTCGATGACCTCGTCGACGCCCTGCGCAAGCAGGACGCCAAGAAGCTGGCCAAGGCGGGCGACTTCTGGTCCAACGGTTGGAACCCCGGCAAGGGCAAGCTGCCTGCCGAGGACACCCTGGTGACCTCGGGTCCCTACGTCCCTGAGTCCTGGGACAAGGGCCAGTCCATCACCCTGAAGGCCAACCCGAACTACTTCGGCGCCAAGGCCGGCGTGGAGAAGCTCGTCTTCCGCTTCGTCGACAACGGCGCCATGGTTCAGGGCCTGCAGAACGGCGACCTCGACGTGATGGCACCTCAGCCCACGGTCGACACCGTGAAGCAGCTGGAGGCCCTGGGAGACCAGGCCACCATCCACACCGGTGACACCCTCACCTGGGAGCACGTGGACTTCAACTTCGCCGGAACCTCGGTCTTCAAGGATTCCGCCGATCTGCGCAAGGCCTTCGCCCTGTGCATCCCGCGTCAGCAGATCGTGGACAACCTCATCAAGCCCCTCAACGAGGACGCCGAGGTGCTCAACACCCGCGACACCCTGCCGGGCCAGGAAGGCTACGAGGAAATCCTCAAGGACACCTACAACGGTGAGTACGACGAGGTGGACATCGAGAAGTCCAAGGAGCTGATCAAGAAGGCAGGCAAGTCCGGTAAGGTCACCGTCCGCCTCGGCTTCAACGGGCCCAACCCCCGCCGCTCCGACGAGGTCCAGCTGATCAAGGCCTCCTGTGACAAGGCCGGCTTCGACGTCAAGGACGTCTCGTCCGAGGACTTCGGCCAGCCGGGTGGCCCGGTCGAGAAGAACGACTACGACGCCTACCTCTTCGCCTGGGCAGGCTCCGGCCAGATCGCCTCCGGTGCCAACATCTACGGCAACGGTCAGCCGCAGAACTTCGGTAAGTACGAGTCCGACACCGTGAACGCTGCCTTCAACAAGATCAAGCGCACGCTGGACATGGACGAGCACATCAAGCAGGAGAAGATCGCCGAGAAGGCGCTCTGGGACGACATGTTCGGCATCCCGATCTTCCTGCACCCGGGTGTTGACGCCTCCAGCTCCAAGATCGAGAACGTCAAGCACACCATGACGCAGGACGGCATCACCTGGAACGCCTTCCAGTGGCAGATCGCCGAGTGATCATCGCTCGACCACGAGTGATGTGAACCCGAGCGACGAACCGGGCCCGGGATCGGTCACGGTCCCGGGCCCGGTCCGTCCGGAATCGCCGGATGTCGGGTCGCAACGTTGCGACCCGACATCGTCGGCACCACGTAAGGCATGTGAGACACATTGATCAAATTCATTCTCAAACGGCTCGGCGCCTCCGCGATCGTGCTGTTCATCTCCTCGATCCTGGTCTATTTCCTGACCACGATCTCGGGCGACCCGGTCGGAAACCTCCGGGAGCTGCAGAGCGACCCCAAGGTCGCCGCTCAGATGGCCGCCATTGAGCGAAACCTCGACCTCGACACCCCGTGGCCCATCAGGTATCTGAAGTGGCTGGGCGGCGTTGGGCAGTGCTTCACGGGGCAGTGCGACCTTGGTACCAACATCAAGGGCGACGAAGTGACCGACATCCTGGCCGCCGCAGCGTCGTCGACCTTGCGACTGATCCTGCTCTCGGTGTTCATCGCCGCAATCTTCGGCATCCTCTTCGGCGTGTTGACCGCGGTTCGCCAGTACTCCGACCTGGACTACATCATCACTTTCGTGGCGTTCGTCCTCTTCTCACTGCCTTCCTTCTGGGCAGCGGTGCTGCTTAAGGAATACGCCGCCATCAACTTCACCGACTGGTTCGCGGACCCGAAATTCTCACCGCCCCAGATCGTGCTCATCGCCATCGGCCTCGGGTTCATCGTCCAGTTGTTCATGGGCGGCTCGTGG
>NZ_JALAGT010000205.1 GCF_022712295.1 Galactobacter sp. | reverse complement strand
TTAACCCTCTTCAACCCGTATTCCCCCCTGTTTGTTTGTTATGCCCCCGTCCCACGCGGGGGTAAAAAACGACTTCCAGGGGTTTTCTGGTGTTCAGGGGGTGATCACGCTGCCTGGCCGGTCTTCATCAGGTCATTCAGAGTTTCGGTCCGCCGTGAAACCGGGATCCGGACACGATTTCTTGGGTCATCCCACAGCCCGTACCGCGAAAGCCTGTTGAGAAGCTGGTGGGGAGAGGCGGTGTCGGCATCAGTCAGATGGACGATGGCCTTGACCTCCGGTCGCGCAAGGAGCATTTCGTCCCGGATGCGCTCACGTCGCATCGCTTCACGGCTCTGCGGCCCCTCCATCTTTCCCCACCCGTCGTATTCCACGATCAGTCCCAACTGCGGCCACCAGAAATCGACGCGAGATTTCTTCCCGTTCGGATGGATGAACTCGTGTTGCAGGACAGGCATCGGCACGCCGAGTTGCAAGAACATCGATCGGGCCAGAGATTCCCGTGGTGATTCCGATAGTCCGTTCCCCAGCTTGATGATGCTGCACGCCCGGTGCCGTTGGGTTCCCACTGGCCATTTTCCAGCTGTATCCAGCAATTCCTCACGAGAAAGCGAACAGCTTCCTGCGGCACCAAGAACGGCATCGACTCCCGTCAAGGCATCGTGGAAATCGGCATGTACGCAAGCTTGGACCACCGCGTACTCCAGCGAGACCACCCGAAAGGCGGCACCTACCCGATACACCTTGGCGTCCCACGGTTGCCTGCACAGTTCCGCAAAGCGACGTGGAGGCCGCCACGTTCTGGTCGCCTTTCCGCGAGCCCGAAAGGTGTCCGGAAGCAGCCCAACGTGGTGGCGATCAGACGTTCCGGTATGGATCCAACGCTGAGAAGTGGGACCAGGTAAGCCGCGTAACTGCATGGCGGTGAGCCCCGTGAAGTAGGTCTGCGGCCTGGCGAGAACCAGCGCAGCGGCCATGACCTCCGTACGCTCCCAAGCAGCGAGCGCTTCCCAATCACAGGTGAGGATGCACCAATCACCGGCCAGTCTCACAGATCTGCCTGAGCGAAGGTCTCGATCGAAGGAGGTTGTTGCTGCGCGGTCGATCAGTGCATCCGTGCGGAACTGAGGTGGCTTGAAAACGTGATCGTTCATTCCCATGCAGAACAGCATTGTCAGGTGATCCCAATGTGACCAGAGCAAGTTCAGCGGCTGTGGACAAGTACCTGCAAGCAGTTTGCCCCGTGATCTCAGGATTGCCCCTTGTTTCCTCGTTTGCCGCCGTCGCAGGACGGGGGGAGATACAGGATCGTGGGGCAACTCGATTCTGGTGGGGCAAATCAGAATGGTAGAGATCAATTAGGACAGAGCACGGCGCTGGTGTGTCGTGGAGAGGGCTCCCCAGGCAGGGGTGCCTAACGCTCCCGGAAACCACGGAAAACCGCCAAACCCTCGAGTTCCACTTCAACGTAAAGGCTCGCCGGGGAAGCACACCAGTCCCACGTGCACCACGTCCACGCTATTAAAGTGAGGCCAGGTGAGCGGTGTACCCGGAATCCCCTGGAAACCGCATCGTACCGGCAGGTACGGCAATCGAATCAGCAGGCTTCAGCAAGATCGAAGCACGTATCTGGGATCACGCCTCACCAGCCACAACCGGCGGCGGCCGGTCACGCCGACCGCCCCGGACACAAGGAACGCAGGAACACGGCAGTACGCCACCTGAGGCCCCGCCAAAGCCACCACAACAGACGAAGCAAACGAGCAGACAAGGATGAGGAGCAACGTGAGCGACCCCAACGCCTTCGGACGTGTCCCGGCCCCCGGGGGAATGCAGGAGATCAACGCCCTCGGTCGTCCCCTCGCCAAGCTCCCCGAACCACCCATGCTCACGGAGCACGGCCCTGCCCGCATCATCGCGATGGTCAACCAGAAGGGTGGCGTCGGCAAGACCACCTCCACCATCAACCTTGCTGCAGCGCTCGCCGAGTTCGGCCGCCGCGTACTGGTGGTGGACTTCGACCCGCAGGGCGCAGCCTCCGCCGGATTCGGCATCAGCCCTCACGACTTGGACTTCACCGTCTACAACGTGCTGATGGATCGCCACGCGGAGATCCATGAAGCCATCCTGAACACGCAGGTGGAGAACGTGGACCTGCTCCCGGCCAACATCGACCTCTCCGCGGCAGAGGTCCAGCTGGTCAACGAGGTGGCCCGCGAGCAGGTCCTGGCCTCCCAACTGCGCAAGGTCAGCGACCAGTACGACGTCATCCTGATCGACTGCCAGCCGTCTCTGGGCCTGCTGACCGTCAACGCGCTCGCCGCCTCGCACGGTGTGATCATCCCGCTGACCGCCGAGTTCTTTGCCCTTCGTGCCGTGGCCCTTCTGACGGAGACCATCGACAAGGTGCAGGATCGCATCAATCCTTCGCTGCAGATCGACGGTGTGCTCGCAACCATGTACGACCAGCGAACCCTGCACTCCCGCGAGGTGCTCGGTCGGCTCGAGGAGGCCTTCGGGGACAAGCTCTTCGAGACCGTCATCCGCCGCACCGTGAAATTCCCCGACGCGACCGTGGCGGCTGAACCCATCACCGCGTTCGCCCCGGGGCACGCGGGTGCTGCGGCCTACCGCCGCCTCGCGAAGGAGCTCATCGCTCGTGGCGGAGCTCCCTGACCCGCTCGTGGAGCTTGCGACGGCGCCGAAGGCGCCGGTCGCGGGTGAGGAGGTAGCGTCGTCGGGCACGGAAATTGCCATGCCCGACGCCGGCGTGCCCGGCTTCCAAGTCCGCCTCGCCAATTTCACCGGGCCGTTCGACCTGCTGCTGAACCTGATCGGCAAGCACGACCTCGACATCACCGAGGTCGCGTTGGCGACTGTGACCGATGAGTTCATCGCGCACGTCAAAGCGCTGTCTGAGCAGATCGGCGCGGACGTGCTGGACCAGACCACCGAATTCCTGGTGATGGCATCCACGTTGCTCGACCTGAAGGCCGCGCGCCTGTTGCCGCGCGGTGAGGTGGAGGACGAGGAAGACCTCGCCCGGTTGGAGGCTCGGGACCTTCTCTTCGCGAGGCTGCTGCAGTACAAGGCGTTCAAGGAAGCCGCACGGACGCTGGCGGACCTGTTGGATCGCGGTCGGACACACATTCCGCGCCAGGTGGCTCCGGATGATCCCGACGTCACGCGGCATTTGCCCGAATTGGTGTGGAACACCACGCCGGAAGCTTTCGCTGCGATCGCGGAGAAAGCGCTGGCGCGCAAGCCGGAGGAACCCGATGGCGTGAACATCGAGCACATCCACGCTCAACCCGTATCCGTGAGGGAACAGGCCGGCATCATCGCGGCGCGGCTGCGGGAAGCAGGCGTCGCCAACTTCCACGACCTCGCAGAAGACGCCTCGGCCTCCCTCGTGGTGATCGCCCGGTTCCTGGCGTTGCTTGAGATGTACCGGGATCGGGCAGTGGGCTTCGAACAAGTGGCGCCACTGACGGAACTCGTGGTGCACTGGCTCGGGCGCGAGGACTGGGACGCCGCAGCCGGGATCGAGGACGATTACATAGGAACTCCCGCATCCGGGCAGAACGCGGGGGAGGAGGACTGATGCAGATCACCGAAGAGGAACTGGCTGGACTCGAGGCCGTGCTGATGGTCGTGGATGCCCCCGTCTCTGTGGAAAAGCTCGCAGAGACCCTTGAACGCCCGGTTGACCACGTTGACCGGATGCTGCATCACCTGCGTGCCGAGTACGACGGCACGCTGCGCGAGGGCGGCCGCATGCACGGTTTCGAGCTGCGGCAAGCCGGCGGAGGTTGGCGCATCGCAGCCCGTGCCGGTCACGAGACCTCGGTGTCTCGTTTCGTGCTGCAGGGGCAGACGGCGCGTCTCTCGCAGGCGGCGTTGGAGACATTGGCGGTGATCGCCTACCGGCAGCCTGTCTCTCGTTCCCGCATCGCAGCGATCCGCGGGGTGAACGTGGATGGTGTGGTGAGAACCTTGGTGACACGAAAGCTGATCGAGGAACGCGGCGAGGACGAGGCAACGGGTGCGGTGCTCTTCGGGACCACCGCGGCGTTCCTTGAACATCTCGGTCTGGACTCCATCGAAGAACTGCCGGAACTGTCCCCGTTGCTCCCGGGCGTGGAGAACCTGGATCAGGTTCTGGCGGAGGATCTCTGAACCATTGACAACCGACACGATCCGTACTTTTCGGTAAGGAGTGCGGCGGTGCAGCCGGACAGGGGCGGTGAAGTGGAGATCACCACCGGAATCCCTTGGACTGGATTCACCGCTCTGGGAGAATAGGTGGGTTGCGCTCACCGCCAAGGTCGGGCCAACGAGTGCGCGGAACCCGATTCACGATCGGACAACGATGGCGCACACACCACATCGAGGGCAGGCGTGGCGCCGGTCCCGAATCCATATATCCAAGCAAGGACGTTGAGGCAGATGACCCGTAAACCCGGCTCGTCGAATGATCCCCGTCGCCGCGGAAACCAGGCTGGGAACCAGTCCGGCCGCGGCAACCAGAACCGTGACAACTTCGAGCGCGACGGTGGCCGTGGGCGCGGCTCGCAGGCCCGTCGCGACGACAACCGCGACAACCGCGGTGGCAACCGTCGCGATGACAACCGCGACAACCGCGGTGGCAACCGTCGCGATGACTACCGCGACAACCGTCGTAGTGACTACCGCAGCAGCGCACCCCGCCCTAAGCGCGACGAACCGCGTTTCGAGGATGAGGGTCCCCGCGGCCCTCAGCGCGGCCAGGTGCGTCGCGGCAACGCGGCCCGCACTCCCGCCCAGCGTAAGGAGCAGCGTGCGGCCGAGCAGCAGGCTCGCCGCGCACCGAAGGGTCCGAAGCCCTTCAAGGACGAGCGCTTCGGCCAGGACCTGGGTCCGGTTCCGCATCACAAGCGTCGCCGCCGCGGCCCGTCCAAGCCGGTCACCGCGACCCCGCGAGTGAGCAACCCCGACGGCGAGCGTCTGCAGAAGGTCATGGCCCACGCCGGCGTGGCCTCGCGTCGTGAGTGCGAGGAGATGATCGCCACGGGTCGTGTGGAGGTCAACGGCAAGGTGGTCCGCGAGCTGGGTGTGCGCGTGAAGCCTGATGAGGACACCGTGCACGTGGACGGTGTGCGTCTGCAGCTGAACGAGGACCTCGTCTACTTCGTGTTCAACAAGCCGGCCGGTGTGGTGTCCTCGATGCACGACGACGAGGGCCGCCGTGACATCTCCGACTTCCTCCGCGAGGGCCAGTCCGAGCGTCTGTATCACGTGGGTCGTCTGGACTACGAGACCGAGGGCCTTCTGCTGCTGACCAATGACGGCGAGCTGGCTCACCGCCTGACGCACCCGTCCTTCGAGGTGCCCAAGACCTACCTGGTGCAGGTGCGTGGACCGATGCCTGCGGGCGTCGGCAAGCAGCTGCGCGACGGTGTGCAGCTCGAGGACGGCTACTCCTCTGTGGACTCGTTCCGCCTCGTGGACTCCACCCCCGGTAAGGTGCTCGTCGAGGTGGTGCTCCATTCGGGTAAGAACCGTATTGTGCGCCGCATGTTCGACGCCGTCGGCTTCCCGGTGCTGCGCCTGGTGCGCATGCAGATCGGCCCCATCCGTCTGGGTGACCAGCGTCAGGGTTCGCTGCGCAAGCTCGGTCGTACGGAAGTGGGTCACCTGCTCGCAGAGGTCGGCCTGTGACCAGCCCGAGCGCCGGTTCTCCGGCGGACGCCGCGACCTACCTCTCGGGCCCGGTCCTGGTGATCGGTACCGGGCTGCTCGGTGCCTCCGCGGCCCTGGGCCTGCGGCACTGCGGCTTGGACGTGGCCCTGCGCGACGCCTCGCCGACAGCTCAGCGGGTAGCGGAAGACCTGGGTGCCGGACGCGTTGTTGGCCAGGATGAGGACTTCCGACCAGAACTGGTGATCGTCGCGACCCCGCCGGATGTCACCGCCACCGTGGTGGCGGCGGCCCTGCACGAGTTCGCCGAGGCCACCGTGGTGGACATCGCCTCCGTCAAGGCCTCCATCCTGGAGGCGCTGCGCGCCGACCCGAGCGTGTCGGAGGACGACCTGACCCGGTACGTGGGGACGCACCCCATGGCCGGTCGGGAGCGTTCGGGCCCGTCCGCGGCGCGCGGTGAGCTGTTCACGGCGATGCCGTGGGTGGTCGTTGCACATCCGACCTCCTCCAAGCGCTCGGTGCGCCTGGCCAAGGCCGCGGGGGCCGACCTCGGGGCGTCGGTCATCAGCATGGATGCCGACGCGCACGATCAAGCCGTGGCGCTGGTGTCCCACTTCCCGCAGATCGCCTCGTCCTTGTTGGCCTCGCGACTGCTGGATGCTCCGGCGTCGGCCCTGTCGCTGGCAGGCAACGGGCTGCGGGACACGACTCGCATCGCGGCCTCCGACCCGGCCTTGTGGATCCAGATCCTGGCCCACAACGCCACCAATCTGGTGCCGATCCTGTCCGGGTTGCGCGCGGACCTTGATCGGCTCATCGCGACGCTGTCCGCTCCGAAGGCCCCCGGATCCGCCCTGGACCTGGCGGAACTGCTGGGGGAGGGCAATGCCGGTCAAGCCCGCATTCCGGGCAAGCACGGTGCCCCACCGCAGTCCTTCGCGACCATCGGCATCATCGTGGATGACAAACCCGGTCAGATCGCCAGACTCCTTGCCGAGATCGGCGAGGAGGGCGTCAACCTGGAGGATCTGCGGATGGAGCACTCCGCCGGTCACCAGGTGGGCCTCGTGGAGGTGCAGGTGCTCCCCGGCCGTCGCGACGACCTGGTGCACGCGCTCACCGAGCGTGGTTGGAAGATCGTCCAGTGACGCCGGTGAGATCATGGACCAGCAACGGGTCCACAAGCGGGCATGAACCCGTCCGTGCGTCAGGTACGTGTGTCAGCACTCGAAAGGCAGTGAAGTAAGTGAGCAACGAGCGCCTCGTGGTCGCCATCGACGGCCCCGCAGGGTCCGGTAAGTCCTCCGTCTCCAAGGAGGTGGCCCGTCGCCTGGACATCGCGTTCCTGGACACCGGTGCCATGTACCGTGCCGTGACCTTCGCAGCCCTGGAGTCCGGGCTGGACCTGAACGACCAGTCAGCAGTGGCGGACGCCGTGCGGGCGGCTCAGATCGACCTGACCGTCACCCCGGACGGCCAGACCGTGGTGGTCAACGGACGCGACGTGACCCGGGAGATCCGCGAACCGCGCGTCTCCGAGTCCGTGTCCGCTGTCTCCACGAATCTGGAGGTCCGGGCGAACCTGGTGGCTCGCCAGCGTGCCGCCATCGTGGCGGCAGGGCGCATCGTGGCAGAGGGGCGCGACATCACCACCGTGGTGGCTCCGGACGCAGAGGCTCGCATCCTGCTCACCGCTCGCGAGGAGGTGCGTTTGGCCCGTCGTGGCCTGCAGCTGAACAACTCGCAGTCCGCTGAGGCCCTGGCCAAGCAGGTTTCCGATCGCGACAAGAAGGATTCCTCGGTGGTGAACTTCACCGAGGCCGCGCCCGGCGTGGAACTCGTGGATTCCTCCGACCTGAACTTTGAGCAGACGGTCCAGGCCGTCATCGCTTCGGTGGAGAGCCAGGCCGGCCACCTCTGAGGGGTGCAGATCCCACACCTTCCTGAAATCTCATCAGTATCGGTCAAATCACGCTCCGATGGCGCTCGATCTGACCAGAATTGGTAGGAACCAAACGGGAAGTAGTATTCACGTGACCCTGATGGGTCACACTCACCGCATGCAGTCCGGGAGGACACCATGAACCAACGTCCCGAGAACGAGGGCGAAGACTTCCGCTACGAGGAGGACGACGTCGCGGAGCGCGTCGCCGCCATGAGCGATGAGGAGGCCGACGCCCGCGCCGCGAGCCTCCGTGCCGGCTTGGCCGACTACGACCTCGAGGACGGCGACGACGCGCTCCTCAGCGATGAGGCGTGGGAGGACTACGAGTACGAGGACGCGCCGATCCCACCGGTGTTGGCCGTGGTGGGCCGGCCCAACGTCGGTAAGTCCACTCTGGTGAACCGCATCATCGGCCGTCGTGAGGCCGTGGTGGAGGATGTCCCCGGCGTGACGCGTGACCGCGTCTCCTACGAGGCCGAATGGTCCGGCCAGGACTTCACGCTGGTGGACACCGGTGGTTGGGAAGTCGACGCCAAGGGTATCGACAAGATGGTCGCGGACCAGGCCGAGCGCGCCGTGGACGTGGCCGATGCCGTGATGCTCGTGGTGGATGCCACCGTGGGCGCCACCGCCACCGACGAGGCCGTCGTGAAGATGCTGCGGCGCAAGAAGAAGCCCGTGGTGCTGATCGCCAACAAGGTGGACGGCCCCTCCCAGGAGGCCGACGCCGCCGCACTGTGGTCACTGGGCTTCGGTCAGCCGTGGCCCGTGTCCTCGCTGCACGGTCGTGGCACCGGTGACGCGCTGGACGCCGTACTGGAGGTACTCCCGGAGGAATCCGCCTACGGCGACCCGCTGCCGGAGGGTGGCCCGCGCCGCGTGGCCCTGCTCGGCCGCCCCAACGTGGGCAAGTCCTCGCTGCTGAACAAGGTGGCAGGCTCCGAACGTGTGGTCGTCAACGACGTTGCAGGCACCACACGTGATCCCGTGGACGAACTCGTGGAGCTCGGTGGGAAAACGTGGCGTTTTGTGGACACCGCCGGCCTGCGCCGCCGCCAGCACATGGCCGTGGGCGCCGACT
This sequence comes from Galactobacter sp., assembly GCF_022712295.1. Lineage (GTDB taxonomy): Bacteria > Actinomycetota > Actinomycetes > Actinomycetales > Micrococcaceae > Galactobacter. Next base: position 30,720 of record NZ_JALAGT010000205.1, on the reverse strand, counting down.
ACTACGCGTCCCTGCGCACGGCATCCGCTTTGGACAAGGCCGAGGTCGCAGTGGTGCTGCTGGCCGTTGACGAGGTCCTCTCCGAGCAGGATCAGCGCATCCTGCAGCAGGTCATCGACTCCGGGCGTTCCCTGGTGTTGGCCTTCAACAAGTGGGACCTCATGGATGATGAGCGCCGCCACTACCTGGAGCGCGAGATCGAGAAGGACTTGGCTCACGTGGCCTGGGCGCCGCGCGTGAACATCTCCGCCAAGACCGGCTGGCACAAGGACAAGCTGGTTCCCGCCCTGGAGTTGGCGCTGGATTCCTGGGACCGTCGTATCCCGACCGGTAAGCTCAACGCCTTCCTGGGTGAGCTCGTGGCCGCGCATCCGCACCCGCTGCGTGGCGGCAAGCAGCCTCGCATCCTCTTCGGCACGCAGGTTTCCTCGCGTCCGCCCAAGTTCGTGCTCTTCACCACGGGCTTCCTGGACCCGGGTTACCGTCGCTTCATCATGCGTCGGTTGCGTGAGACCTTCGAGTTCCGTGGCACGCCGATCGAGATTCAGATGCGCGTGCGTGAGAAGCGCGGGCGCAACAAGCGCTGACAGCGCAAGCCCCAGGTGCCCGACGGCGGGAGTCCACTCCCGCCGTCGGGCACCTTTGTTTCCTGCCGGGCCGGTAGCGAGCTCCGCGCCACCTAGCGCGTGAATCGATCGATCTCCTGGACCAAGAGCTCCACGGTGTCCTCGTGGGAGGAGAGCATGGGCCAGTGCCCACTGTTCAGGTGCCGCCGGTTCCATGGTGAGGACACGGCTGCGGCCGGGGCGTCGCGCCAAGCCTGCTCTGCGTCGTCCGTGGGGGACAGCGTCACGTACGTGGTCGGGATCGCCGCGGTCCCGGCCGAGGACGGAACCGGTGTCGTGACGGTGGATCCTGGATGCGGCATGAAGCGTTCGGTGAGCCAGGCTCGCTGGTCCCGGGACAGGCCGGGTTCGGAAGCCAGCATCTCGGCCGTCGGTGGCATCCACAGATTGCCTGACCCCTGGATGTCTGCCAGTTCCTGGGCTCTTTCGGCCTCGGACCCGCCCCATTCGTCCAACAGCGATCGGCCCGGCCGTGGGACGAATCCGCCCAGATGCACCACGCCGGCCACGGCATCGTTCGTCCGCCGGGAGGCGATCTCCGCGACCACCGCGGAATAGGAGTGGGAGACCACCACGATCCGGCCGCTCTCGAGGGAGCGGAGCCGACCCACCAGCTGTTCGACGTGTTCCTCCAACGTCACGGACGATGCCTGGGCGCGTGTGGTTCCGGGCGCCAGGCCCGCGAGGGTCATGGTGTGGGCCTCCAGACCACGGTGTTGGAGCGAGGTGAGCGTGGATTCCCAGATCCAGCCGCCCATCCAGGCTCCGGGGAGCAGGAGTACAGATGTGTTAGACATGCGGCATCCTCCTTGAACTGCTCGGGTACGACCTTGCCGCCGTGTCCCGGAGTGTACGGATTCAGCGCGGCAGATCACACCGCACCCCCGCTTCACCAACTCGGTGAGGAGCAGCGGCAGCGGATAGCATGGGGAGCATGTCCAAGGTCCTTTCCTCCCTGCCCATTGGCGAGCGTGTCGGCATCGCCTTCTCTGGTGGCCTCGATACCTCCGTGGCCGTTGCCTGGATGCGCGACAAGGGCGCCATCCCCTGCACCTACACCGCCAACATCGGCCAGCCCGATGAGCCGGATATCGACGCCGTCCCGGACCGCGCCAAGGAATACGGCGCGGAGATCGCCCGCCTGGTGGATGTCCAGGAGATGCTGGTGCAGGAGGGTATCGCCGCCCTGCAGACCGGTGCGTTCCACATCCGCTCCGGCGGTAAGACGTACTTCAACACCACGCCCATCGGTCGCGCGGTCACCGGCACCATGCTGGTGCGCGCCATGAAGGAAGACGGTGTGGACATCTGGGGCGACGGCTCCACGTACAAGGGCAACGACATCGAGCGGTTCTACCGCTACGGCCTGATGGCCAACCCGAACCTGCGCATCTACAAGCCGTGGCTGGACTCCAATTTCGTCACCGAGCTGGGTGGCCGCAAGGAGATGTCCGAGTGGCTCCTGGCCCATGGCTACGGTTACCGCGACTCCACCGAGAAGGCCTACTCCACGGACGCCAACATCTGGGGTGCCACGCATGAGGCCAAGGACCTGGAGTTCCTCAACGCAGGCGTGACCATCGTTGAACCCATCATGGGTGTTGCCCCGTGGGACGAAGCAATCGAGATCAAGACCGAGGACGTCACGGTCACCTTCCACGAGGGTGTGCCGGTGTCCATCAACGGCCAGGAATTCGCCTCGCCTGTGGACCTGGTGCACGAGGCCAACCGCATCGGTGGCCGTCACGGCCTTGGCATCTCCGACCAGATCGAGAACCGCATCATCGAGGCCAAGTCCCGCGGCATCTACGAGGCCCCGGGCATGGCGCTGCTGCACGCTGCCTACGAGCGCCTCGTCAACGCGATCCACAACGAGGACACCATCGCGACCTACCACAACGAGGGTCGCAAGCTCGGTCGCCTCATGTACGAGGGCCGCTGGCTGGACCCGCAGTCCCTCATGCAGCGCGAGGCCATCGTGCGCTGGGTCGCCTCCGCCGTCACCGGTTCCGTCACGCTGCGCCTGCGTCGTGGCGACGACTACTCGATCATGGACACCACCGGTCCCAACCTCTCCTACCACCCGGAGAAGCTGTCCATGGAGCGCGTCGGAGACGCCGCGTTCGGCCCGGATGAGCGCATCGGTCAGCTGACCATGCGTAACCTGGACATCGCCGATTCCCGGTCCCGCCTTGAGCAGTACGCTGCGCAGGGCATCGTGGCCGGTGAGACCGCGGAGTTGGTCGGCAAGATGGAGATCGGTGAGTCCGAGGCCATCGCCGCCGGTGGCGAGTCCACCAACGCCGCGCTGAACTCGGCCTCCAACGCAGCGGCCTTCGACGCCGGCACGGACTGACCTTTGGCCTGACATCGCCAGGCCCCTTCGGGGCACTGTACGACGACGGGGCTCACCTACCGCTGGTAGGTGAGCCCCGTCGTCGTACATGGGTGGCGCTGCGCGCCGAACTACTGGGGGTGGCGTTCCCTGCCGTCCAGCCGGGAGAGAATGCTCATGGCCAAGGGGCGCGAGACCTCTGCTCCCAGGTAGGTGCGGCGCAACTCGTTGGCTTCCTTGTCGTGTGAGCGGAACCTCTCCGTCAGCCCGTTGCTGCGGTAGTGGTCGTCGTCGGAGACCTTGGACGGGGTGTGGCGGGGGAGTGAGGTCTTGACCCAGAAGCTGAACAGGTCATCGGCAGACACGCATTGAACCGCGCTGGAGGAGGCGTTGGAGCAGCTTCCGGGCCGGATCTGCAGCCCTGCGGTCCCGTCGACGAGGTCGTCGTCGATTCCTGTGGTGAAGGCGTCGTCTTGCACCACCGAGTCCCGGGGACCGATGACGACCTCGACGGACCCGGCATCCTTCTCAAGTGATCCCACCGGAAGGTCGATGGTGAAGGTGCAGTGGGCTTCGGGAATCGGGGTGGGCTCCTCATCCGAGAAGGGGCGAGCCAGGTCGATGCTCGAGGCCACGTGGGACACGGTCTCGGCCTGGGGGAACACCGATTTGACCGTGGCGTCGGTCAGTAGATCACAGGCGGATGGGATCGCTCGGTCCGCTGTTGCGCTGTTCTCTACTGCGATCCTTCCACCGAGTTGGTTCAGTGACGTGGGAGGTTGGGCGAGGTCCACCACGGGTGGCTCGTCCTTGGCGCAGGACGCGAGCATCGAGGCGGCCATCAGGGCCACGCAACTACCGGTCAGCACGCGAGCGAGTGGCGTGGGGACCGGACGCAGTCGGTGTGCTGGGGCGAGTGCGACTGGTCTGGGCATGAGCGACTCCGTTGTCGTTGCAGGCATAGGTGGCCGTGGCCGGTAAGCATCATGGTACTGGTGTGCTCAGGCCCGTCCGGCAGCGCGGCGCACTCGGGCCAGAACGAAGCGCGCCTTGGGGTGCAGCCCGGAGAAGACCGAGATCACCACCAACTCGGCCACGGCCAACACTGCCAGAACGGCCAGCGACCAGGCGTAGGGAAGCCAATCCGAGACCATGGAAAGCACCATCGGGAGGAAGAACCCCACGTAGGCGATGGAGTAGTAGACGCCGGTGAGTCCGGCCAGGTCGTCTGCCCGGGCGATGCTCTGTACCTCACGCAGTCCGCCCTGCAGCAGGCTGCCGTAGGCCACGCCCGCCACAGCGGCGGTGAGCACGGAGAACCAGATGGAGACGGTGACGGCACTGACGACGGCCATCGCCAGCGTCAATACGGTCAATGCCATGGCCACCCGCAGTCCGTGGGAGGACCGGGTGCGGTGCATGCGGCCGGCGAACTGCTGCGTCACGAATCCGACGCCGAGCGTCACGAGGCACATCAGCCCCGAGAAACCGATGGGTGCGGCCGACACCTTGTCATCCAATAGGGCGGGCAGCACGGCGTAGGCCACTCCGCACATTCCGAAAACCCAGGCCGCGGTGGGCAGGACCACGAGCAGGAAGCGGCGTTCCGCAGAGGACGGGACCTTCAGCGCAGTGATGAGACGATCCGGGACCCGCGAGGAATGCCCCGGTCCGGCGGTCTCTGGGGTGGGTAGCTGCCAGAACCCGGCCAACAGCCCCAGTAGCCCGGAGATGATGAAGGGCAGCAGCGTGGGATGCGCAGCCCATTGGGCCAGGGCGGCGGCGATCACCGCGCCGAGCCCGAAGCCGATGGTCAGCGACAACCCGGCCCGCTTGGCGCCCGTCCCCGGCACATTGCCTGACTCGAAGGGCGGCTGCGAGAGTTCCTTGATCCAGGACGTGCCCACGGCCATGCACAAACCCAAGGCGATACCGGAGAGAATGCGGCCGATCAGCAGCAGCGCCATGGAGTGCGCGCCGAAGGCGAGCACGGCGGAGCCGGCGGCGGCGATGAAGGGTGCGGAGGCGAGCACGGGTCGTCGGCCATATTTGTCCGATGCGGGACCGCCCACCAACAGCGCCGGGACGATCCCGAGCACGTACACGCCCAACAGGATGAACACGGCGGTGGCGCTAAGACCGTCCACCTGTCGGTAGAGGTTGAGCAGCGGCGTGAATTCGTTGCCGGACCATGCAACGGCGAAGACGCCGAAGGCCACGCGGAACCAGGGTCGCGTGGGTAGGGGAGCGGTGGGCGGGGTGACCTTGATTGCGGTCATGAGGGGGAGTTGCTTCTTTCGAGCGGGTATCGATGTCGGGTGATCTGGTGCGGAGTCTCAGGTGATCAGGTCGGAATGGATGTCCATCAGGTGGTTCCGCAGGGTGGCACGGAATGCGTCGACATCCTTGTGTCCGACGGCGGTGAGCAGCTCCGCGTGCTGGCTCACCACCCGCCGGGCGGCCTCCGGCGAACGCCACAGGGACCGTACGGACATGCGTGTCTCCTGGTCGGCGATCGCGTCCTGGAAACGCGCGTAGATGCTGTTGCCGGAGGCCTCGATGATGGCGCGGTGGAAGGCCAGGTCGGCCTGGCTGAACGCGGCGAGGTCCTGGGCATCCAGGGCCTCGCGCTGCTGCTTCAGGATGTTCTCCAAGTCATCGGTGACGCGTTGGATGACGCCGATTCGATCCGTTGCCTGAGCCTTGTCGACCACGGTCCGGACGGATTCGGATTCCAGGAGCACGCGGGCATCGACCAGATCTCGGGTTTGGTTGGGGTCCACCGGCACCACCAGGGCGCCGCGGCGTGGATAGAGGCGCAGCCACCCTTCCGATTGCAGGCGAGTGAAGGCCTCACGGACCGGAGTCCGGGAGATCCCGAGGCTGGCCGCGATGTCGCCCTCGGAGAGCATCTGTCCTGGCTCCACCGCACCGTCGAGCAGGAGCGACTTGACGTGGTGGTAGGCGCGCTGGGCGGCTGGCTGCTTGGCCGGTTGGTTGACCTGCACGTGGTGTCCTTCGTTCTCTTCCATACATCTTGTATACAAGACGCTTTGAACCTTACTCCTTCATGATCTGTCTTCGGGAAATGTGTCGGCGGCGGCACCGGCGACTGTGGCGGAGGCGACGAGGCGGTATGACGTGCTTGGCTGCTTGTGTGCCGCCAGGGTGCTGATGCTGGGGCTGGGTTACTAGGGTCGGGGTGCCGAGGTTGCTCAGTCGTTGCGGGTGACCAGCACGGTGGAACTGGCTGGTTCCCACCAGACGGTGAAGGTCCCGTTGGAGCGGGGAAGGAGTGCGCTGGGGTCCACCGTGAGCACCTTGGTGAAGGGGGTCCCGTTGGGCATGGTCTCCCTGGTGGCCGCTACGGCAGCGTTGACGTCGAAGCCGAGGTCATCGCCGTCATCGCCGTCATCGCCGGCGGGGTCGTCAATCATGTCCTGGTCCAACCACGCCAGGTCCGGGTCGAACTCCTCGATGCATCCGTCCGGCAGTACGCCCGAAGTACGCGCCGAATGGAACCCCGCGTACTGGTCCTCATAGAAGGCGGTCAGACTTCGGGAGCGTTGATTCCGTTGTGCGCGATGGATCAGTTCGAAGAACTCCGGGTCGCCCAAGAAGTCGACCGTGCCGTTGGGTAGCAACCGGAACCCCATCCGGTCGGCAGATGCGAAGACCGTGTGCACGTCCCTGGTCCGCTCGCCGAGTCGGCCGACGGCAGGCTCGAACGGAATCACCACGGGGAACGTGGTGCCATCCTCGAGTTCCACCACCGCAATGGAGGCGAGCACGCGTTCCATCCAGGACTGATCGGTGAAGACGCGGCCCGGGTCGGGGAAGGGCGTGACGATGGAGGTCATGGTCTGAGGCTAGCGGGATTTGAACCGGCGACCTGCGGCGCGGAGGAGTGGTGACGCGGGAGATCGCCTCCGGGTTCGCTGCGGGCTCATGTACTTCGATGAGGCATGCATCACGCTTTGCGGAAGAGGACGTCCCGATTCGCTTTCCGTGCTTTTCATGGGGTAGTCTTTTGGAGGTGCTTCACCCGCCCTGAGCACGGGGCGGAATGAGGAATCACGGGCTATGGCGCAGGTTGGTAGCGCGCTTGACTGGGGGTCAAGAGGTCGTGGGTTCAAATCCCGCTAGCCCGACCAAAATCTCAAAAACTGGATGCCGGAACACGAAAGTGTTCCGGCATTTTCGTTTTTCGCATCGAGGCGAGCGGATGTCTCCGGCGGCCCCCATCGTGGCGTAACGCGGCCACCGAGGCTACACTCAGGCCTCAAACCAGACCTGAAGGGGGCCTGGGAAGAGGCGGTGACAAGCCTAACAATCCACGTGAATGTGCGAGTCGTCACCGTGGCATGGAGGTTAACAGCGACATAATATTGCAGGAAATGGACTTCTCCGTCCCGTGAGGTATGCCCCGGCTCAGACCCAAGACCGGTTGGCAAGCACAGCGCAGGTGATGAACCTGCTGCGGAACGAGTGAACGGGATGGTTGGGTCGGAAAGAGTTAGGTGAACGTATGGCGGCAACGCTGCTGAAGGCGCTTCGGCGCTCAGGGAAGGGCCTTGGCTGGTTCCTGGTCTACCTTGCGATCTGGCTTGGCATCTTCCTGCTCATCGCCGGCATCGGCATTCTGGTGATCTACGGCCCCACCCCGGTGGACCAGGTTCTCTTCAACATGTTCCCGATCAACTTCGATTCCGGCGGAATCGTCGTGTGGATCGGCGTCCTGGGACTCGGTGTGGTTCCGATCGCATTGACGCTGCTCATCGCGTTCTTCCACGTGCGCCACAACCGTAAGGTGCGTCAGAACGGTTCTCGGCTGCGCCCGCGTCGGGCCCGCTGGATCCCGCGTGCCATCGGCACCACGCTCGTGACGGCGCTGTTGGTGGCCGGGTTCACCACCTTCAGCACCACGGTCTCCCTGCCCTCCTACGTGAAGGCGGCCCCCTCTTCTTACAGCACCAGCCAGTACTACAAGCAGCCCGTCGCCACGGCCACGAAGAACAAGCACAACCTGGTGATGATCTACCTGGAGTCCGGCGAGGGCACCCTCGAAGACACCGAACTCTTCGACGAGAACCCCTACGAGCCGCTGAACAAGGTCACCAAGGAAGAGGATGGTTGGAAGACCATCGACGACTTCAAACAGTTCGAGGGCGGCGGCTGGACCATGGCCGGCATCACCTCCACCGGTTGCGGTGTCCCGCTGAAGTCCAACGGCCTGCTTTCCGGTAAGTCCGGCCTGAACGAGGTCGGCGGCGTGTCCTCCTACCTCGGTGGCATCACCTGCCTGGGTGACATCCTGAAGGACAACGGCTACAACAACGTGTTCATGGGCGGGGCCAACGCCTCGTTCGCGTCCAAGGATGTCTTCCTGAAGACCCACGGATACGACACCGAGTACGACCTGAAGACCTGGCAGGAAACCGAAGGCATCCCCACGGACGAGTTCCGTTCCGACTGGGGTCTGAGCGATCGCCAGCTGATGACCCGTGGCATGGACGAGGTCGACAAGCTGCACGCAGAGTCCAAGAAGTCCGGGCAGCCGTTCAACCTGTCCATGTTGACGCTGGACACCCACGAGCCCTCGCACATCTACCCGTACTGCGAGGACACGACCGAGAACTCGTTGACGTCCGTGTACCGGTGCTCCAATGATCAGGTGGCCTCCTTGGTCACCCACATGAAGAAGAAGGGCTACCTGGACGACACCACGGTGGTCATCATGGGCGATCACTACAAGCACATGAGCCCCAACTACCAGTTCCACGAGCAGCTGGACAACAACGAGAACCGCACCATCTACAACCGTATCTGGGTTCCGGGTGACGAGGAGAACAAGCTGAAGACCCGTTCCGGGATCGACCAGCTCAACCTCTTCCCCACCATTCTCGAGGCCACCGGCTTCGAGGTGAAGAACCGGGAAGCCGGACTGGGCGTCTCGGCGTTCGCCTCTGAGAGTGAGATCCCTGAGGATTCCGCTCAGGCACTGGACGAGAAGACCTACAAGGAACTGCTGGATTCCCGTTCGTCGGATTTCTACAACCTGGCCTGGGGCGATGAGGCCGCCCTGGACAAGGGAGTGAAGTTCGACAAGGAAGTGAAGCTGAAGGGGCAGGACGGTTCGGATACCGAGGACAGCACCGAGCAGGACCCCGCGGACAGCGATTCCGAGGAGAATCAGGGCGCCTCGAAGGTGAATCAGGGCGCCGCAGGGCACCAGTGATCTGCTGAGACGACCAACGTGAAACGGCCGGTGGCCGGCTTTTCGAAGCCGGCCACCGGTCGTTTTCTTCTGTGTTCGGCGCCTTCTCGACGCGGGCAGCGATCAGGCGAGTACGCGGATCGGACTGCCGTTCAACCAGGCCTCGATGTCCTCCAGCGCCTGCCCGTAGAAGGTGCGGTAGGTGTTGTCAGTGACGTAGCCCAGGTGCGGGGTCATGAGCAGGTTCGGAGCATCCCGCAGCGGGTGGTCGGCGGGGAGCGGTTCTTGGTCGTAGACGTCCAGCGCAGCTCCGGCGACGGCTCCACTGTCCAGCGCCTGGACCAGTGCGTCGTTGTCGACGAGGGGACCTCGTGCGGTGTTGACGAGGATCGCCGAGGGTTTCATGAGGCCCAGCTGGTCGGCACCGATCAAGCCGGCACTTCTGGGGGAGAGTTTGTAGTGCACGCTGACCACATCGGCGGACGCGAACAGTTCTTCCTGGTCCACCCGGCGGACGCCAGGGATCGTGGACACCGCCTCGTCGGTGAGATTCTGGCTCCAGGCAACCACATTCATGCCGAAGGCTTGGCCCACTTGTGCCACTCGCGAGCCGATGCGGCCCAGACCCACCACGCCCAGAGTTGCACCGTCCAGGTCCGATCCCACTGTGGACTGCCAGCGGCCGCGGCGCATCGCCGCGACCTCGTGGGGTAGATGGCGTACGAGGCCGAGGATCAACGACCACGTCAGTTCAACCGTGGCGGAGGCCGGGGAATCCGTGTTGCAGACCGTGATCCCGTGATCTGCGGCGGCCTCGAGGTCGATGCTCGCGTTGGCCCTGCCTGTGGTCACCAGGAGCCTCAATCGGGTGAGGGCGCCGAATCGTTCCGCGTCGAAGCCGGTGCGTTCCCGCATGGCGACGAGGACCTCGGCGTCGCCCACCGCCTCCACGAGGGCCTCGGTGTCCGTCACCGGGTGATGGAGGAAGTCGACTTGGTGGCCCAAGGCCGCGAGTCGTTCCCATTCGGCGCACTCCGATGCCGCTGACTGGTAGTCGTCAAGAATGCAGATCCGCATGGTGAGGACGCTAGTCGACCGGAATTCCCCTCTTCACATCATCGGCAATATGACCATATTATTTTGGAACCGACGCTGAGTCTCCTCGGCGTCGTCGGCAACGACTGACGTCACCTCCACCTCCACCGCACCTGCCCCTTGCCTCGTCCCGGACAGCCTGATTCCAGACAACCTCGTCCCGGACAGCCTGATTCCAGACAACCTCGTCCCAGACAGCCTCACCCAACACAGAAGGAGCCCCCATGGAACGCCTCGTGGACACCAGCCTCACCGCGACCCTCTTCGACCCGGAGGCCGCCTCCCGAGCGCTGCCTGCTACTGCCCGCACCGTGGTGATCGGCGGCGGGATCATGGGCGCCTCCACTGCGTATCACCTGGCGGCCGCTGGGGACCACCATGTGGTTCTGGTGGAGGCCAATCAACTCGGCTCCGGAACCACCTGGCACGCAGCAGGCCTGTGCTCTTCGCTTCGTTCCTCGGCAGCCCTCACCGACCTGGCACGTTACGGGGTCTCCGAATACGCCCGGTTGGAGGAGGCCTCGGGGTTGGATGTGAACTTCACCCGGTGTGGTGCCCTGCTTCTGGCCAGGACGGCGGAGCGGCTTCAGGAACTGCGCTATACCGCAGGTATCGCCCGTTTGAAGGGGATCCCCGCCGAGATGCTCACTCCGGATGAGGTGGTGCAGCGGTGGCCGTTGGCCTCCACGGAAGAACTCATGGGGGCTCTTTGGCAGCCGGAGGACGGGCATGTGAACCCCGGTTATGCCTGCTTGGCCTACGCAAAACTGGCGCACGAGCTGGGAGTACAACTCGTCGAAGCCACGCGGGTCACGCGAATCCTCCATGACAACGGCAGGGTCGTCGGAGTGGAGACCGAACGTGGAGTGATTGCCTGCGAACGAGTGGTGCTGACAGGAGGGCTGTGGAGTCGGGACCTGGCCAGGGAGTCGGGTGTGACCCTGCCTCTCTACGCAGCGGAACACGTCCATGTCAGGACCGAGGAGGTGAACGGCGCTCATGAGGGTCTCGCTGTGCTGCGAGACATGGACGGCTACCTCTACGTGCGCCACGAGAACGGACGGCTCCTGGTGGGCGCGTTCGAACCAGACGGGATTCCCCGCAGTACGGAGGGGATCCCCGAGGACGGCTTCGCCCAGTTCCCTCCCGCCTGGGAACACTTTGCGCCGGTCCGCGGCATGGCGCAACAGCGCGTCCCTGTCCTGACGGACACCGAATTCCAGCGTTTCCTCAACGCACCGGAATCCTTCACGCCGGACTCCAACTTCCTGCTGGGGGAGACCGCGGAGATTCAGCAGCTCTGGGTGGCGGCCGGCTTCAACTCTCAGGGCATCATCTACGGACCCGGAGTGGGCCGGGCGCTGCAGGTCTGGATGGACACCGGATCCCCAGACTTCGACGCTTCGGCGGTGGACGTTCAGCGTTGCGCCAAGCAGCAGAACAACCGGAGGTTCCTGCATGAGCGCACGCGTGAGGGACTGGGCAACCTCTACGCCATGCACTGGCCCCACAAACAGCCGGCGACCGCGCGTAACGTGAGACGCTCACCCCTGCACCAGCGCCTCGAGGCGGCAGGTGCGTGCTTCGGCGAACAGTCCGGTTGGGAGCGGCCGGACTTCTACGGGACACACACGACCCAACCGCGCTACGAATACAGTTTCGGCAAGCAGAATTGGTTCGACGCCGTGGGTGAGGAGCATCGTGCCGCTCGTGAGGCGGTGGCGCTGTTCGACCTCTCGTCCTTCACCAAGGTGGAGGTGGCCGGCCCGGACGCCCTGACCGTCCTCCAAGAGGTGTTCACCGCCAACCTGAGCATGCAGGTGGGCCGCGTGCGCTACACCCTGGCGCTGGATGCCAACGGACGCATCCAGTTGGACGGCACCGTGGTGCGGCTGGGCCAGGATCGCTTCTGCATCATCACCCCGGCCGCCTACCAGTCCAAGACCTTGGGCCTGCTGCGCCACGCCTGTCGCGGCACAGCCACAGCAGTGTTCGACGCGACCAGCGGTTACGCCACCCTGGGACTGATGGGTCCCGAGTCCCGCCAACTCCTGAGCAGGATCAGCCCGGACGACGTCTCCGATGAGGCCCTGCCGTACCAGCATGCCCGCACGCTGGAGGTGGCCGACGGACACGCGCTGGCCGTGCGGGTCAGTTACGTCGGCGAGTTGGGCTACGAACTCTATATGAGCGCAGACGAGGCGGTGAACGTGTACGACGCCGTAGTTGCCGCGGGGGAGGAGATGGGGTTGCGGCACGCCGGCTACCTGGCGCTGGACTCGTTGCGAACTGAGAAGGGCTATCGGCATCTTGGGCACGACATCGGCCCGGCGGACAATCCCTTCGAGACCGGCCTCGGCTTCACCTTGTCTTGGAAGAAGGAAGCGCACTTCACCGGCCGCACGGCGTTGGAAGGGATCAAGGCCGCGGGACCAGCGCCCGTCAAGATGGTCCACGTTCTCCTGGAGGACCCGGACGTGGTGTTGGTCCATGACGAGGCCGTGGTCCTGGGCGGGCGGATCGTGGGTCGCCTGACCAGCGGCAGCTACGGCTACACCCTGGGCGCGGCCTGCGGGCTCGCCAGCGTGGAGGCGTCCGTGCCCGACGGCGCGGTGGTCACCGTGGACTGCGCAGGCACCCAGGTCCCCGCGCGCGTGAGCGCGCGAGCGTTCTATGATCCCGATAGTGAGCGCATGCGCGGCTGAACGCGGTAGAACACAGCCACACCCAACAGCGAGCCATGCATCCAACAACGAAAGAGAAGAACGGGAGGGACAGCGGTTGTCTGACGACACAGGACCTGACCAACTGCGGGACGCGCGTGATCAAGGGGACCTGGCCACGCGTCGTAAGGCAGAGATCATGGCCGCAGCCGGCGAACTCATCGGCGAGCAAGGCTACGATGCCGTGCGGCTACGGGACGTGGGCCGTGCCGCCGGCGTCTCCATCGGCATGATCCAGCACTATTTCGGGTCGCGGGACGAACTGCTCCAGGAGACCCTCAGCAGTGCCAGCCGCGAACGCGTGCGCAGCTGGACCGACTCGGGAAACCGACACTCGGATCCGGGTCGAAGGCTCGGCGCTCTGCTGGATCAGGCCGTGGCGGACGATCATCGCTGCCTCATGTGGATCCAGACCTGTGCGGCCGCCTCACGCCATCCGCAGCTGCGCCCGGACGTGGTGCTGACCCAGAACGCATGGCGTGAGGGGCTGAACGCCGTCATCACCGACGGAGTGGCACATCAGACGTGGACGCCGCAGCTGACGGTCGCACAGATCGTGGACGTTTTGGTGCCCACCATCGATGGTCTGATGCTGGAAGCGGCAACCGGGTCTGCCGCGGAGAAGAACGGCGGCCGTCCCCACCGCAGCGAGGTGCTGCGCAACGTTGCATCCAGTCTGCTCCGTGTGACCAGCCTCTGAGTCACGGCTCTGAACCACGGCCCTGAACCACGGCTGCGAGCCGTCGGCCGGATCCCGAGCGTGACCTATCCCTCCCAGGCCATCCCGAAGCAATGAATTAAGATGTCAAGGATGTGCATCCGGGGATCCCGGGCGCGGTTGAGAGACACGTGAGGTGACGCGGGTGAGTTCAGAGGCGACGAGCAGAGTGGGGCGAGCGGCCAGAGTGGTCGGCATCGTGCTGGTCTACATCGCGCTCTGGGTCGGCATCACGTTGCTGCTGGCGGGGATCGGCATCCGGTTGATGTGGGGGGACAGCTCCGTTGACCAGATGATGCTGAACATCGTGACCATCAACGCGGACGGTGGTGGTGGGCTCGTGGTGTGGATCGCGGTCCTGGGATTCGGTCTGCTTCCCATCCTGATCACCTTGGGCATCTGGTTCCTCCGCTTCCGGCGGCGTCGCAGGCGCGAGCGCACGGCCGGGGCAACGCAACCTCGTCGCCCCTCCGTCTGGCGGCGCTCCCTCAGCGGCGTGCTCGTGGCGCTGGTGGTGGTGGGTGGGGCCACGGCCTTTGTCTCCACCGTACGGGTGGGGCAGTACGTGAAGTCCGCCAACTCCGAGTACGACATCACCGACTACTATCGGGCGCCCGAGGTCACCAACGCCGCTGCGAAGGACGAGCACAAGAATCTGGTGCTGATCTACATCGAGTCCGGCGAGGCCACGCTCTCGGACACCACGTTGTTCGAGAAGGACCCGTTCAAGCCGCTGGAGAAGTCGGCCGCCTTGGACGATGGTTGGAAGAGCATCGAGAACTTCCAACAGTACGAGGGTGGCGGCTGGACCATGGCAGGCATCGTCTCCACCCAGTGCGGCATCCCCCTGAAGTCCAACGGCACCCTGACCGGGCAGGTCGGGATGAACAAGGTGGACGGCGTGGAGACCTACCTAGGCTCACAGGTCTGCCTCGGCAACGTGCTCAAGGGCCAGGGCTATGACAACGTGTTCATGGGCGGGGCCAAGGGCGCGTTTGCGGGTAAGGGGACCTATCTCCACGATCATGGCTACGACATCGAGTACGACCTGGAGACGTGGCGCAACAAGGGCGAGCCAGCAGACCAGTACCGCTCCGATTGGGGCCTGAGCGACAAGCGCCTCATGGCCAACGCGCGGGACGAGGTCGATCGCCTCCACGCCAAGGCGCAGAAGACCGGGCAGCCGTTCAATCTCTCCATGCTCACGTTGGACACCCACGAGCCGGTGCACATCTACGACTACTGCGACGTGGACACCGAGGAGGCGCTGACCTCAGTGTTCGAGTGTTCCGTACAGCAGGTGGCGGACTTCGTGGACTACATGGACAAGCAGGGTTATCTCGAGGACACCTCCGTGGTGATCATGGGAGACCATCTGAAGCACATGGGAGTCACGGACAAGTTCCACGAGGAGCTGGACGAGAACCCGAACCGTTCCATCTTCAACCGCATCTGGGTGGCAGGCCAGGACCGCGAGCAGTTGCAGGTGCGTGAGGGAGCCGATCAGCTCAACCTGTTCCCGACCATTCTGGACGCCGCTGGGGTGCAGCTGAAGGACCGTCAGGCCGGACTCGGCGTCTCGGTGTTCTCGCCGACGCTGCCCAAGGACTCCGCACAGTCGTTGAAGCCGGAGACGTACAAGAGCGTGTTGGACTCCAGGTCCAAGGAGTTCTACCAGCGGGCTTGGGGCGGACAGGATACGGATGAGGGCTCGGACTGAACCCCACTC
Organism: Galactobacter sp.; assembly: GCF_022712295.1. Taxonomy (GTDB): domain Bacteria; phylum Actinomycetota; class Actinomycetes; order Actinomycetales; family Micrococcaceae; genus Galactobacter. The sequence continues at coordinate 15,277 of NZ_JALAGT010000205.1, read as the reverse complement.
GCCGCTGACGCTGTGCGGAGTTCATACTGGTTGGCGTGTCCCTCTCTCTGCGCAGACTCCTCCAGAACCCATCCCTCCACCTCCGACTCGTGGTTGGCGAGGCAGATAGCCCAGTTTCCGATTCCTCGACGGACATAGAGGACGAAGAGCGTACGGGAGTTCCGGCGCTGGACAGGGAGTTCGCGTGGTTGCACGCCACCGACATGATCGATCCGACACCCTTTCTCGGACCCGCAGAAGTCATTCTGACTCTGGGCTGGCAGTTTCCGGTGACGGAAGCTGCGACCAGCTCGGTCGCCGAAGAACACGTCCCAGCCGAACGATTGCAGCGCATTTACGACGACTATGTCAGGCTGGTGGCTGCCCACGGTGTCATCGCGATCGGTTTCGGGTCTGACGTGGTTCATCGCGGAGTGGCGGCGGAGCTGACGCGTGCCTGCCGCCGCTATGGGCTGATCCTGTTCGACGTGCCATACGAGATCTCCTTCATGGACCTTCTCCAAGAGGCCGCGCTGGTCATGCAGCGCGACGACTCCGCCAGGACATCCAGATCTCTTCGGGCGCAGAAGGCCATCGCCAATGCTGCCACTCGCCGTGATGGTCTCAATGCAACCCTTCGCGAGACCGGCAGGCAGCTCGGCTGCGGTGTCGCGCTTTACGACCCGCTGGGCCATGCGGTGACGCGCGTCGACGCTCCCGGAACCGTGGTGGAGACCCCTTCGGGCCTCGCAGATGTTGTGAAGGAGTCCCTGTCTGCTGAGCAGCGCTTCCGGTCCGTTGTGGTGGGCAGCACCGAGGTGATTCTGCAGTTGTTGGGAGAACCCGGGAGCATCACTGGCGTCCTGGTCCTGACGTTGAGCAAGGGTTTCGATGACGTCTCGCGCAACGTCCTTTCCAGCGTCCTTGCCCTGGTGAGTGTCTCGCTCGAACAGAACCAGGTGCTCTCTCGGATGTACTCGACCTTGAGGGAGGCATTGCTGCAACTGATCCTCTCCGGCAATGTGTCGGTGACGGGTCACATCATGGAACGGCTGTGGGGGTCTCTGCCGGCTTTGCCGCTGACTGTTCTGGTTGGTATCCCGATGAAGGCGGACATGGCCCAGCACCTTCGGTCCATCGAAGCACTGCAAACCGAGGTCTCGTGCCCAATATTCTTCGCCCCGTACCGCGGAGATATCGCCGTCGTGGCGCATGATGCCGATGCGGATCCGGTGGTGAATGCATTGGCAACCTACGACTTAGCTATCGGTAGGTCCAGTTGTGCCTCGTGGGAAGGGCTTGCCCATGCATTGGAGGAAGCCAGACGTGCAGCGGAAGTCGGTCTACGCCATGGGGCGGACCGTGCGATGTCGTTCACCGAGATCTGGCGAAATGGTGTCACGGACCTGATTGATGCTTCGGATGCAGCGCACGTGGCTCGCCGTTCATTGGCTCCACTGGTGGAGAACGACGCGGTGGGTCATGGCGATCTGATCCGCACGTTGCGTACGTGGCTGCGACATCATGGAAGGGTCGCTCCCGCCTCCAGAGAGCTCGGCGTGCACCGCCACACCCTGGAGAATCGGATCCGTCAGATAGCCGAGCTGGTGGACATGGATCTCGAGGATTTCGACGTACAGATCGAATTGGGACTCGCGCTGCGCTACCTACCCTCCTGACGAGGCTTGTCCCAACGGCATACCGGAGGACAGTTTGTCTGCTGTGAGATGCATGCTTGGACATTTCGGTCAAGCGATCTGTCGATGTTTGTTAACGATGTGTCTGTTTGAATCTTGAACTGGGACGGAACGTCTACTGTGTTGACGGTCACGCATGAACCAAGCTGGCATCTGCACAACTTGTTGGCGAAAGGTTCGGGATGCCGAAATTGAAAAGAAGCCTGGGGTTCGGTGCGGCTTACGCCGCATCGACGGGTTTGGTGGTGTCGGGTACCGCCATGGTCTCCCTCGGTAACGGGTTCGGTACAGGTGGCGTGGCCTTCGCCATCCCGGCTCTCGTCGGCCTGGTCATTATCGTCATGGTTGCGATTTCCTATGGCGAGTTGGCATCGATGATGCCCGGCGGAGGAATGGTCGGCGAGTACACGATGCCGGCGATGGGCAGGCTCATGGCGATCGTCGCCGTTCTGGGCGGTTACCTTGTGCTGGTTTCCGCCGACGGAGGCACACAGCTCATGGTTGCGGGGGATTCCTTCGAGTCCCTCACCAATTTCCCTGCCGCGTTGTTCTCCGTGATCCTGCTGCTCGTACTGCTGGTCCTCAATCTGTCCGGCGTGGACATCTTCGCCCGAATCCAGATTCCGGTGGTGATCGGCATGATGGGAATTCTCGCCGTCATGGGTCTGGCGGGCGTGTTGGGATTCACTGGGGAGACCCCGGTGGACAACCCGACCCTGAACACCAGCTGGGGGTCCCTGGCCTCGATGGGGTCCGTGGCCATCTGGCTCTACATCGGTATGGAGTTCGTGGCTCCGCTGGCCGAGGAGATCAAGAAGCCCTGGAAGAACATCCCGCTGGCGATGATCGTCGGCGTGTGTTCCATCTTCGCAGTGGACATGCTCTTCGGGTGGGGCGCAACCCACTTCGCCGATCTCGATGAGATGGCTTCCTCCTCGATCCCACACGTCGTCGGAGCGGCCGCCATCTTCGGACCGGTCGGTGGCCTCATCATGACGCTAGTGACGATCTTCGCGTCGTTCTCCACCGGCAACTCGTACCTGGCCGCCATCCCTCGCATGCTCTACGGGATGGCCAATGAGGGGCTGCTCCCGCGTTGGTTTGCGCGTGTAAGTCGCCGATCTCGTGTCCCATGGGCGGGCATGCTCGTCACCGCAGCATGTATGGGCGTGGTGCTGCTGTACTCGAGCCTGGTTCAAGGAGGCATTGACCTGATCCTGAACCTGGTCAGCATCGCCTGCACCACGTGGCTGCTCAGCTACATCATCGCGCAGCTGGACGTGATCATCCTGCGCAGGAAGTACCCCAAGGCGCGGAGACCTTTCAAGACGCCTCTGTTTCCGCTTCCTCAGATTCTCGGGATTCTCTCCTGCATCTACCTGATCGTGTTCATCGTCCCCGACATGGAGCAGCGCTTGGTCATCTGGGGTGTGGCCGGCGTCATCGTGGCTGCCATCGTCGTGTTCGGTGTGGTGTGGCTGCGACACCAGAAGCTACCACTGTTCAAGCCCTCTGAACTGGAATACACCCAGGAGAATATCGTGCGCCGGTCGGAGGGAGTGGACCCGGACGAACACTTCGATTCGGGGCTGACGCACGTCGCACAGGAGGGGACGGAGAAGTGAGGTCTTTGCGTCGCAGCAAGAACAAGAATCCGCTGGAGTCCGATGGCCCGGTGGTGAATCGTGCGCGAGCATCGTTGTTCTCCGTAGCGAAGCTTCTGGGTCGGGTGCGTAAGCAGGGGACGACTTCTGTAGTCGTCACCACCGATCACGGACTGGACCTCACGCTGAATTACGCCCACAACAACTACCTTCTCTCCAGGGTGTACAACCTGGAGATCTCCCTGGACCTGCCTCTGGACGGACTGCCGCCGGGGCTGAAATTGAGCTATGCGGGAGGCCAGGGCCCCCGTTTCGGTGGGACCTCCGAGCTGTCGCGTAGGGCAGCAGGACAGCTCAATGACGTGATCGCCGACGACTTCCGCGGGATTGACATACTCAACGCACGGACCACCCGTCATGAAGGCGGGGTCCGGCTGACGCTGACGCCCATGGGTGGTGCCTTCGTCTGGGTGCTGCTGCCGCCGGTCTTCAAGACCATCGCGTTCCCGCCCGGAGAGATTGGTCGGATCCAGGACCTGTTTCGCCGGATCAACCGTCTCGCCGCATCGCAACTGTCGCCGTGACTCCAGGGTTCGGTCGTCGGATCCGCAAATTCTCACCTTGAACCTGGGGTTCGTCCCCACCTGAATCGTCTTTCGAAGGAGCATCATGACCAACACCATCCCGGTCCGCGCGGCGGTCTTCACGGGTCCCAACGAACCTCTCGATATCAAGACTCTGCAGCTTCCTGCTGAGCCGGGGGACGGAGAGGTTCTGGTGCAGATGGTCGCCTCGGGTGTATGCCATAGTGATCTTCACGCTTTGGACGGCGAGTGGGACACCCCGGCGCCGCTGGTGCTGGGACATGAGGGTGCAGGTGTGGTCCAGAGGGTGGGCCGCGGCGTGGATAACGTACAGCCCGGTGACCATGTTATCCTCTCCTGGACTCCCTCGTGTGGTCGGTGCGAGTACTGTGCGGCGGGCCGCCCGGTACTCTGCGAAGTTGCCAACGAGACCGCCTACCGGCACGTTCTGGCCGACGGGAAGACCCGGCTCCGCGATGGTGAGACGCCGGTCAAGAGTTTCCTCGGGGCAGGGACCTTCGCTGATCACGCCATGGTGCCGTCCACCGCAGTCGTCAAGGTGCGTGAGGATGCGCCGTTGGCACAGGCCGCGTTAGTGGGGTGTGCTGTAACGACCGGGATCGGTGCAGTGATCAATACCGCTCGGATGGAGGCCGGGAGTACCGTGCTCGTGGTCGGCTGCGGTGGTGTCGGCCTGAACGTGGTGCAGGGTGCCCGGCTGGCCGGCGCGCGGCAGATCATCGTGGCTGACGTGAGCGAGGAGAAACTGGAGCTCGGACGGAAGTTCGGTGCCACTGACACCGTGAACTCCAAGGAACGGGACCTGGTTCAGGCCGTCCGCGACATCACCGGCGGCCCAGGTGTGGATTATGCCTTCGAAGCGATCGGACTGCCACGGACCATCGAGCAGGCTTACGAGGCCATCCGTCGTGGCGGTACCGCCGTCGTGGTCGGGCAGGTTGCGGACGGTGTGAAAATCAGTATCGATCCGTTCGTCATGAGTGATCAGGAGAAGAAGCTGATCGGCTCCAATTACGGCTCCAGTCGGCAGGTGATCGATTTCCCTCGGATTCTTGACCTCTACATGGAGGGAAAAGTCGATTTGGACTCGATGATCACCAACCGGATTGACCTCGACCAAGTGAACGAATCATTCGACGAGATGCGTGTTGGCAACGGAATCCGTAGTGTGATCGAATACTAGCAACGAATCTGGTCGATCCGGCGAGCAGCCGCCGCGTGGGCCAAAGTGCATCAAGAGGAGCGAAGTCACCATGTCCAAGTACAGAGTCCAGAACCCCGCCACCGGTGAGGTCGTGGAGACCTTCCCTGAGGCCACCGACGCTCAGATCGAGGATGCCCTCGCAGCAGCCCACTCCGTGTACGTGGAGTGGAAGGACCGTGACATCCAGGAGCGTGCCGCCGTTGTCCGCCGCGTCGCGGAGATCTTCGTGGAGCGTGCCGACGAGTTGGCCCGCACCATCGCCACCGAGATGGGCAAGTCCGTCCAGGAGTCCCTGGAAGAGGTCCAGTTCGCCGCCGACATCATCGATTACTACGGTGTGCACGGCCCCAGCCTGGCAGGCGACTACCAGATCCCCTCCACCATTCCCGGCGTGGCCCGCATCGAGGCGCTGCCCATCGGCGCGCTGCTGGGCGTCATGCCTTGGAACTTCCCCTACTACCAGGTGGCGCGTTTCGCGGCCCCGAACCTGGTGCTTGGCAACACCATCCTGCTCAAGCACGCCGACGTCTGCGGCCGTTCCGCGCAGCTGATCGAGGACATCATGGTCCAGGCCGGCGTCCCCGTGGGCGGCTACCAGGCGCTCTACGCGAACCACGATCAGATCGCCACCATCGTGGCGGACCCTCGCGTTCAGGGCGTCTCCCTGACCGGTTCCGAGCGGGCAGGCGCCATCATCGGCGCTCAGGCCGGAGCCAACCTGAAGAAGGCCGTGCTGGAGCTCGGCGGCATCGACCCCATGGTGGTCCTGGACGCCGACGACGTCGCCGCCGTGGCCAAGGACGCCTGGGACTTCCGCGTCTACAACGCGGGCCAGGTCTGCAACTCCAACAAGCGCCTGATCGTCATGGATGACATCTACGACGAATTCGTGGAGGAGCTGGTCAAGCTCGGCACCGGCCTGACCCCCGGCGATCAGCTGGACCTGCAGGACGGCCAGTACGTGCCGCTGTCCTCTCGCGCCGCGGCCGAAACCGTGGACGCTCAGGTGAAGAAGGCCGTCGAGGAGGGCGGCCGCGTGCTCGTGGGCGGCGAACTCTCCGAGGGTCCGGCCGCTTACTACGCGCCCACGGTGCTGGTTGACGTTCCCCGTGATTCCGAGTCCTACCGCCAGGAGATCTTCGGCCCCGTCGCCACGGTCTACAAGGTGGCCTCCGATGCCGAGGCGCTCGAGCTCGCCAACGACTGCGATCTGGGCCTGGGCGGCTCCGTGTTCTCCACCGACACCGCTCGCGCCGAGGCCGTGGCCTCCAAGCTGGAGGTCGGCATGACCCACGTGAACATCATCGCCGCGGAGGCCGCCGAGATCCCGTTCGGCGGTGTGAAGCGCTCCGGCTTCGGCCGCGAGATGGGCCCCATCGGCATGGGTGAGTTCGTGAACAAGCGCCTGCACTTCGTCTCCAAGTAGGGGACGCCACTCAAGGCGACAATGCCCGACGACGCAACTCGCGTCGTCGGGCATTGTCGCCTTGCGCCGTGGGCCCTGGGCCGGAGCCCCGTCCGCGTCCCGCGGACTGGGCTCCGTTGCGGCTCTCAGCCGAGGCGGGCACGTACGGCCCGGAAGTCGCGGTCGCTGAAGGCGACGATCCTGGACTCTCGCACGCGCGTGCTCGTCGTCTCCAGCGTGGAGACGGCCGCATCCACGGCGTCCTCCAACGGCCAGGCGTAGACCCCGGCGCTGATCAAGGGGAAGGCGATGCTGCGCACGCCGAGTTCGTCCGCAACCTCGAGACATCTGCGATAACAGGACAGCAAGAGGCTCCGGTCGCGCTGCCCCGCCGCGTAGTTGGGACCCACGGTGTGGATCACCCAGTCCGCCGGAAGTTCGCCCGCAGTGGTCCAGCCGGCATCGCCCGTGGCCAGTCCGTTGGGGAAGCGCGCGATGCAGTCGGCCAGAACGGCGGGGCCACCGGCAGCATGGATGGCCCCGTCCACGCCGCCACCACCGCGCATGCCGTTATTGGCCGCATTGACGATCGCGTCGACGTTCTGGGCGGTGATGTCTCCCTTGACCACGGTGATGTCCATGGGGCCGAGCCTACGACGGAGGGCCCAAGCAGGGACAGGCCTCGGGTTGGAAACCGCGGTGCCCGCCCCCCGAACGGGATCAGATGTGGCTGTGCCAGATGTATCCGGTCCGCGTCACCGTCTTCGTCCCGCTCTTGACCGTGTACTTGGTCCGGTACCAACCCGAGCGAGAGGTCTTGTGCGTGATCGTGACCTTCTGGCCCTTCTTCAGCGTGTCGGCACGTCCCCACGATGTGCCCGCACCCTTGTAGATGGGCGAGGTGTTCTTCAGTTTCTTGGCCTGGTCCTTGATGTTGGTGATGCGGAAGCCCGGAGCGGAATCCAGGTGGGACTTCCAGAGGTATCCCGTCCCGCCTGAGTACTTGATGCGGTACCAGCCATCACGTGTGGTCTTGTGCGTGACCGTGATCCGCACGTCCTTCGTCAGCGTGGTGATCCGACCCCACGAGGGATCCGCGCCCTTGTATACGGGGGAGTTGTGCTTGAGTCGCTTGTAGTAGTCGGCCACGTTCTGGATGGCGAAGCGCGGAGCGGTGTTCAGGTGACCCACACCCATGTAACCGACCTTGGCGCCGTACTTGACCTTGTACCACCCGGGGAGGGAAGTGTGGTGAGTGACGGTCACGGTGGCACCCTTCGGCGCGGTGGCCAGCTTCGACACGCCGGACCTGGGGACCGCGTAAATCGGAGCGGACTGTTTGGTCTGCGCGTAGAGGTCCTTGACGTTCTTGTCGGTCCACTTGACCTGAGACGTCTCCAGCTTCTTGACGTCGGAGGCCACATTGGTGCGCAGCGCGGGCAGCTTCGGGATCACGTATTGGCCGGGGCAGGCCGTGGCGTTGGTGGTGGTGTGTCCGATCAGCCGAGGAACGGAGACCTTGACGCCCTTCTTGTAGCGGCTGGTGCTGCCCGGCAGTGCACGGGAGGTCAGCGTCACCGTGGTGGTGGTGTCGACGTTGTACTCATAGGCCTTCCAGGCCAGGACCTTCCGAAGCGACGTCATCATCGCGGCTGAGGGCCGAGCTTCTTCGTAATTGCCCAGCAGCGACACGGAATAGGTGTTGGTGTTGAAGCCACCGGCATGGGTCCCCAGCGGCAGCGAGTTGATGGAACCGCGGCGACCCTCGTAAATGTTGCCGAACTTGTCGATCATGATGTGGTAACCCAGGTCGCCCCAGTTCAGGACATTGGTGTGGTAATTCCAGTCTGCCCTGATCTGTGCCTCGGCTTGGGTCTTGTTCTTGTACGAATTCGAACCCGCGGTGTGGTGGACGTAGAACGCGTCAATCCTCTTGTTCTGGGTTGCCGTGCTGGTCTGGTCCTCGTTGGGACCCCAGCTGGACCGCAGCTTGATGCTCGGAACCGCGGACGCGGGAGCGGTCCGGAAGGGCTCCGTCCCGGCGATGTTCGTCTGTCCGGCCTGTTCCTTCGACAGGGATCGAGCGTCAGCAGCGTTGGTTCCTGATGCGTTGGTTCCCGCGGTCTCGGTGCTGGTTGAGCCGGCAGCCGCAACGGTGTTGTCTCCCACCAAGGCCAGCTTCATATCCTGCGGTGCCGGATCCCCGTCCGTGAAGACGCGGGCCTGTGCGGCTTCGGCGTCATTGAGCAGCACGGGCTCGGTTCCACGCAGATCGTTGGGGCCCTCCACGATTTCCTGGTCGGTCCATGCGGTCCAGGCGCCGTCCTTGCGCAGACGCAGTTCAACCCGGTCGACGGTGCGCTCGGAGTGCTTCCACGTCACGCCTGCTGCGGTGAAGGAGTCCTTTCCGACCACCGCGGAAGTGGTCAGAGGGGCTTGCGCAGACTGGGCAGCCGGTGCCTTGCCCGCGTCACTCGTGGGTTTGGGGGTCACCGTGATGCGCTCGATGTCGGCGTTTCCGGGGGAGCGCCGGGCCGTCTCGGCGGGAGAGGCAGAGGTGCCTGATGCCGACTCAGCGCGTGACGTTGACGCCGCACTGGGCGCGTGGGACGGGGTGTTGGGCGCAGCGAATCCGGGCGTCGCAACAGAGGCCCCCACGAGGGCCAGCGCCAGTACGCCAGCAGTTCCGGCGGCGCAGGTGGATTTCAGACGGAATGGGCTGGAGCGAGATATGAAGGGCATACGATGCTTTCCCCGCAACCTCGGAATACATGATTTGTGTATGCCGAGGTGGTCACGGTGGTGGGACAAAAAATCGGGTTGTCGTCGAGTGACAACGCTCCCGATTCTTACACAATCTTCAATGCACCACGCGCAGATTTCCGTCACCGTGAGGCGTCAAATTCACGACCGATCAGGGCCGGTTCTGGCCATCTTGGGGGAGACGAACTGCGGGTCCGGGGAGACGAATCGCGGGCAAGCTCGGTGGCTGCGGTCTCAGGAATGGCTCAAGGTGGTCCACAACAGCCATGCTGCTGCGGCCAGGCAGCCCAGGATCACCACGCCCATGAGGAACAACCACAGACCGGCCGGTGCGCGCGTGATGGAGGCGAGGACCGCCGCGTCGGACTGGGTGCGATCTCCTCTGGCGTGGGCTCGGGTCAGGTTGCCGAATCCGCGCAGGGCTCCCAGGAGGAAGAAGATGCCGATGCCGCCCACCACGTAGCCCAACCACTCATCCGGGGTGTAGAGCGCAAGCCAGGCGGACAGTGCAACCACGGCGATACTGAGCAGCCAGGCGAGCCAGCCGCGCATGAAGATCAGTGAGACCAAGAGCAGGGCACCTGAGATCACCAAGGCCAGTCCTGCCCTCTGACTTAGCGCTGCCCACACCAGCAGCAGGCCATAGATGGCCGGGGCGGGGTAACCGCAGAAGGTGGAGAACGGGGCGCTGCCCGCTGTGCCGCGGGAGACCGTCTGGCCGGAGTGGTCGGTTCGGACGCTGATGGCCACGGAACGTCGGCCACGCAACAACCCGGCGAAACCGTGGCCGAGTTCGTGGACCACGGTGACCACCAGGCCGCTGAAGCGCCAGACGCCGGGAACGAACACGAGCGCCGCGGCCAGGATCAGGGCGATGGCTGCGCTGCGTCCCGCCTCCGGGACGGGGTTGGACACCGTCAGGGTGTCCAGCAGGCGGGGCCAGATGTCTGCTGCCTGCAGGTCGGTGCTCTCCATGCCTCCAATTTTGTCAGGCCGGGCTGTGCGTGAGCTTCTCAGGAAGCCGGGCCGATTCAGCTGGTGGACACCGGGTCCAAAGTGGGCAGTCCCAACAGCTCAGCGACGCGAAGCATGTTGGTGTCGTGGCTGACGACGACGATGTCGCCACCCGTGCTCAAGGCCGTGGCGAGATGAATCGCGTCCAAGGACTTGGTGTGTTCCGTGATGGCCTCGGCCACGAGGAGGACACTGTCGGTGAGCGGCACCAGCCCGATCAATGGCAGAAGCACTTCTCGGTCCAGGACCGGACGACCGGTCCTGCGCAAGAAACGGGTCAACTCAGTCTGCAGCAACCTGGATGAGACCAGTGCATCGTTGGCCTTCAAGCTGTCGAACCATGCGACAACCCTTGGACTTGCTTGAAGGGCAAGTACAGCGATCGAGGTATCTACGTAGTAGTTCATTCCTCGTCTCTGAGTTCGTCCAGGATGGCCATGGTCTCTTCAACGGTCATGCGGGGCGGACCGACCGCGTCCGCTAGTTTGGTTGTTCCGCGCTTCTTGGCGAAGGCAGCGGCAGGGCTGATGGCTTCACCCGAATCGACTGGAACCAGTCGGGCGATCGGTCGCTGGTGTTTGGTTACAGTGAAGGACTCACCTTGCTGGACGGCGTCCAGCGCAGCGGTGGGGTTCTGCCGCAATTGCGCTACTGAGATGGTCTCCATGAACAGAGGATAGACATCATGTCTACCTTTGTCTATGGACGGTGATGAGGGAATCCGGCGGTGCAAAAACACGCCCGTCGGTGTGGATCAACCGATCCACTCCGACGGGCGTTCGACAGCACCGACCCGTGTGCGACGGTCAGGCTCGGTGGGCCTTGTAGTAGTCCAGAAGTGCGCGGGTGGAGGCGTCCTGCTCGGCCGCTGCGGCCTCGTCGCCCTCAATGGCCGGTGCGATCTGCAGCGCAAGCTGCTTGCCCAGTTCAACGCCCCACTGGTCGAAGGAGTTGATGCCCCAGATGGTGCCCTGGGTGAAGGTGATGTGCTCGTACAGGGCAATCAGCTGACCCAGCACCGACGGGGTCAGCGACGGCGCGAAGATCGACGTGGTCGGGCGGTTGCCTGCGAACGTGCGGGCGGCGACGAGCGCGCCCGTCGTACCTTCTGCCTCCACCTCTTCGGCCGTCTTGCCGAAGGCCAGGGCCTTGGTCTGGGCCAGGAAGTTGGCCAGGAACAGGCCGTGCACGTCGCGGCCCGAATCCTTCAGCGGGTAAGCGGGGTTCACGAAGGCGATGAAGTCCGCCGGGATCAGCCGCGTGCCCTGGTGGATCAACTGATAGAAGGCGTGCTGGCCGTTGGTGCCGGGCTCGCCCCAGAAGACCTCTCCTGTCTCGGTGGTGACGGGGGAGCCGTCCCAGCGCACGGACTTGCCGTTGGACTCCATGGTCAGCTGCTGCAGGTACGCGGGGAAGCGATGCAGCAGCTGCGCGTACGGCAGCACGGCGTGGGTCTGTGCGCCCAGGAAGTTGGAGTACCAGACGTTGAGCAGGCCCATCAGGACCGGCACGTTCTCTTCCAGTGGAGTGGAGGCCACGTGCTGGTCCACGGCGTGGAAACCGGAAAGCAGTTCGCGGAAGGCATCCGAGCCCAGGGCGATGGCCAGAGACAGGCCGATCGCGGAGTCCACCGAGTAGCGGCCCCCCACCCAGTCCCAGAATCCGAAGGCGTTATTCGGGTTGATGCCGAACGCCTCCACCTTGTCCAGCGCCGTGGACACCGCCACGAAGTGGTGGGCGACGGCGCGTGCCCGGGCCGCGTCGTCGGGCAGGGATACGCCAGCCTCGGCGAGGCCGGACCAGAGCCAGTCACGCGCCAGGCGCGCGTTGGTGAGGGTCTCCAGGGTCGTGAACGTCTTGGATGCCACCACGAAGAGCGTGGTCTCCGGGTCCAGGCCCGCGGTGGTGCGGGCCAGGTCGGTTGGGTCGATGTTGGAGATGTACTTGGCTTCGATGCCGGCGTCCGCGTACGGGGCCAACGCCTCGTAGATCATGACCGGGCCCAGGTCCGAGCCGCCGATGCCGATGTTCACCACGGTCTCGACCCGCTTGCCGGTGGTGCCCTTCCACTTGCCGGAGCGGACCTTGTCGGCGAAGTCGGTGAGGCGGTCCAGCACCTCGTGGACGTCCCGGTCCACGTCCTGTCCGTCGACGACCAGCGCCGGTTCGGCGCCGCTGGGTCGGCGCAGCGCCGTATGCAGCACGGCACGATCCTCCGTGGTGTTGATGTGCTCACCCGAGAGCATGGCGGCGTAGCGCTCCGCGACACCGGTTTCCTTGGCCAGGTCCACGAGGGAGGCCAGGATGTCATCGGTGATGAGGTTCTTGGACAGGTCGACGTGGAGGTCGGCCAACTGGAAGGTGAGCTTGTCCACGCGCTCGGCGTCGGCTGCGAACCAGCCGCGTAGATCGGGGGAGAAATCCTCCTTCGCGGAGGTGAGCTGAGCCCAGGCGGACGTGGTGGTGGGATCGATCGGAGATGCCATGGTCTCAACGTTAGCGGGGCGGGGGCGCCAAGTGGGTGGATGACGCAAAGAGGCGGACCGTTCTGGGAGGCTTCCCACCGGGGATGATTTCGGTGGGCGTTGGTGCACGGTCTCACCACGACCACGCGCCGCGATGCGTCTACACCGCCAGGATCTTGTTGATCCACGCCTGGCGGGTCGCGATCGCAACTCGGGACACGGCTGCGTCCGGCACGAAGCCGTCGAAGGCGTGAAAGCCCCCGGCCCAGACGTGCAGCTCGGCCTGGCCGCCGACGGCCCAGATGGCCTGCGCATAGGCGACGTCCTCATCGCGGAACACCTCGGCGGAGCCACAGTCGATGTAGGCCGGCGGCAGGTCGGCGAGGTCCGTGGCCCGGGCAGGGGCAGCGTATTCGTGGACATCATCCCCGCCCTTGGCCTCACCCAGGAGCGCGGTCCAACCGACCACGTTGGTGCTCCGCGTCCACAATCCGGCGTCCGCGTATTGCAGCGTGGAGACGGTGCTGTCCCGGTCGTCCAGCATGGGGCACATGAGTAGTTGGCCGCAGAGTTCCGGGCCGTGACGGTCGCGATTCATCAGCGCGACGCCGGCCGCGAGTCCGCCGCCGGCGCTTCCACCGGCGAGCAAGAGCCGGCCCGGATCGACCCCCAACTCTGCCGCGTGGGCCGCCGTCCACAGCAGTCCGGCGTGGCAGTCCTCCACCGGGATCGGATGCGGGTTTTCCGGGGCCAGCCGGTACTCGACCGTGACCACTACGGCGTTGGACTCGCGGATCTGGGGGATGAATTCCTGCGCTCCCAGCCAGCGGTTGCCGCTGACCATCCCGCCGCCGTGGATGTAGAAGATCCCGGGCCCGGTGCCCGTGCGACCGGGGCGCTCGATGATGCTCAGCGTGATCTGCCCGCCGTCGTGGCCGTCGATGGTGACGTCACGCGTGGTGACGCCCTCCGACTCGACGGCTTCCCGGGTGGCGGATGAGTTGGCGCGCTCACGGGCGATGACCTGCTCAGCCGTCCTGAAGACATCGTCCATGGGGATGGCGGCCAGCGGACCTGCCAACTCCGCATCGAACGGCGGACGGCGTGGGTTGGCCATGGGACTCCTCGAGGTGTGCGCCCGGTCTGCTGCGGGTTCCACGCTAGCGCGCTGACCCGGTGCGTCTCGGGAAGCGTCGGCTTGGGGCTTCTCATGTCCGACGACGCGGTACCCGGCTCCGGTGCGCAACGCACCTTGGTGCGTTGCGCGGCGTCGGGCATTGGGAACTTTCAGTGTTTGCCTGAAATCTTGTTGGCGATACCGGCGATGGGTGAGGTAGTCGCTCGCCCCGCGAGTTCCTGCCGGTCCGCGATGCCGTACGCGGCATAGAGCCCGCGCGTGGCGATCCAGCGCAGCGGTTCCGTTTCCCACTTGCGGACCTTGTGGTTCCCCCAGGGCAGCCCGGTGATCTCGGTGTCGTGGCCGAGGATGAGGTCGCAGATGGTGCGCCCGGCCAGGTTGGTGGCCGCGACGCCCGTGCCGACGTAGCCGCCGCCCCAGGCGATGCCCGTGTTCCGGTCCAGGCCGACGGTCGCGGCCCAGTCGCGCGGCACGCCGAGGACGCCGGACCAGACGTGATCGATGTGCGCGTTGCGAGTGGCCGGGAAGAAGCGGTGCATGATGTGGGCCAGGGTTGTCACGGTGCGCTGCGGCGTCTGCCCGTCCGTGTCGGTGCGGGAGCCCCACTTGTAGGGGACTCCGCGGCCGCCGAAGGCTATGCGATCGTCCGCGGTGCGCTGGGCGTACATGTAGATGTTGGCCATGTCTCCCAGGACCTCGCCCTGGGACCAGTTGAGTTCGTCCCAGATCGCTGCCGGGAGCGGTTCGGTGGCGATGATGGAGGAGTTCATGGGGAGCCAGAGCCGGTGAAGGCCCTTCAGGTTCGCGGTGAATCCTTCGGTGGCGCGGACGACGAAGTCCGCGCGCACGGTGCCGTGGTCCGTCACCAGTTCGTGGGGTCTGATCTCCTGGACGGTGGTGAGCTCGTAGATCCTGATGCCGAGCTTTTCGCAGGCGCGGGCCAGGCCGCTGACGAGTTTGGCCGGATGGATCCGGGCGGCGTGCGGGTGCCATACGGCGGCGCGGGTGCCGGTGACGTTGATTCGGCTCGTGGCCTCCGGTGCCTCGAGGAGCTCGAGGTCGGCGTATTTCCAGGTCTGCTCCGCGGTGGCGAATTCGCGCAGCCGCTTCTCCTGCGCCGGCGTGTAGGCGACCGTGAATTCGCCGCCTTGTCTGATGTCGGCCTGGATGTTTTCGGACTCGGTGACGCGGATGACCTCGTCCACGGTCTCATTCATGGCGTGCTGGAAGCGTTCCGCTACGTCCCGGCCGTGGGTGGGTTCGTATTGTTCGCGGCCACCGGTGATGGCCGCGGTGAGCCAGCCCCCGTTGCGTCCCGAAGCGCCGTAGCCGGCGTGGCGTTGCTCCACGATGGCGATGTCGAGCGACGGCATGGCCTTCTTGAGGTAGTAGGCGGTCCAGAG
>NZ_JALAGT010000025.1 GCF_022712295.1 Galactobacter sp. | reverse complement strand
GGCAGGATCGCTGGGGTCGGCAGGATCGCTGGGGTCGGCAGGATCGCTGGGGTCGGCAGGATCGCTGGGGTCGGCAGGTTGCGGGTCACCCGGCAGATCCGCGGTCTCCGGCAGTCCGAGTGCATGCTGGACCGTGAAGAAGAGGTCGGTCTGATCCGTCAGCCCGGACACGTTGGCCGCCTGCGGCCCATAGGCCGCAATGCGCAGCTGGCTGCCCGTGTGCATTTGGGAGCCACCCTCGTCCGCAGTGCCATAGGCGATGGTCATGGGCTGGCCTTCCTTCGTGAGGATGGTGCGGGTCAGACCCAACGTGGTCTCACCCGGGTAGACGATCTGCGACGAGTGCGCGTGGTCAGCAGTGACGACCACCAGGGTGTCCTTGTCCTGCTTCGCGAACTCGAGGGCCTCCTGGACGGCCTCGTCCAGCTGCACGGCCTCACCGATCTGACCGCACGGGTTGGCCGCATGGTCCTCCTTGTCGATGGAGGCCGACTCCACCTGCAGGAAGAAGCCGTCATCGGAGCCCTTGAGCAGGTCGATGGCCTTGGACGTCATCGCGGCCAGTCGCGGAGTTTCCTTGGTGAAGTCGGCGTTCTGCGTGCACTGCGCAGCGGGCTCACCGCCGCCGTCACGGGTGGCCTTGGGTCCGGAGAGTCCGACCGGCAGGTTGCCGTCGGCGAAGAGGCCGAGCACCGGCTCGTCCTGATCGGCCGTGGTGATCCCGTCGAGTTCCGGGGCGGTCTTGACGACGTTGTAGCCACGCTCTTGGGCCTGGGACAACAGGGTCTTGCCCTTGTAATCCCCTGCGGTGGCCTTCTCCGCGAAGGTCGCGGCGCCTCCTCCGAGGGTGACGTCGGCCCGTGTGTTGATCAGCTGCTCGGTGATGGAGCCCGCTCCCCCGTTCTCCAGGGCGTTCTCCGGGCATTTCTCCAGCGTGACCTTCGGGCCATAGCAGGAGCGCTGGCTCACGTGGGAGGCCTGCACGGCGGGGGTGGCGTCCTGAATCTCGGAGGTCGTAACGTTTCCGGTCTTGAGGCCCTTGGTCTTGGCCAGTTCCAGCAGGGAGTCCTGGGCCTTGCCGTCGATATCCACCGAGATCGCGTTGTTGTACGTCTTGGTGCCCGTGGCCCACCCGGAGCCCGAGGCCGCGGAGTCCGTCACGTAATCCGGCTTACCGTTGGTCTTGTCCAGGGAGAAGGTTGTGTACTGCCCCGTGACGGGAAGCGCATCGATGCCCGGGAATTCACCGTTGGCGCCGTGTTCGTAGTTGCGGGCCGAGGTGATCTCGGAGTCGCCCATGCCGTCGCCGATGACCAGGATGACATTCTTGGCGGTGCTGCCGTCGATGGCCTGCTTCAGGGCCTCGGTCTGGTCGCCGTCGTTGTGTCGAGCCCCGCCGTGGTCGGTGATGTCCGCCGCCGACACCGCGGCCTGCGCCGGCGCCGCGACCCCCAATCCGAGCGCCGTGGCGCAGGCCAGTCCGGTGAGAAGTGAGCGTTTCAGATGCACGGATGCGTCTCCTGCCTCGATGGCCCGCATCACCTTGGGTGGCCTGCGAGCCTGATGTGGCATGCGGGTGCGGGGGCGCCCTGCATGCGATGACAGGATCCAGAGTGGGCAGCAAGGATGAAGCGCGTCCTGTGAACCGATGAATTACGGTGTCATCCGAAGCGAACGGGGGATGAACTTCAGCGGGCCGGCGCCGCCATCAGATGATGGTTCGGCCCTCGCGTTTGGCCTGGCGCAGTTCCTTGAAGAAGGCCTTGGCGATCACGAAAAGGGTTCCGGCGACGATGACGGGCCAGATCAGGACGTAGAGGGTCAGCATGAAGACCGACATGATTGCTCCTTACAGGTTCGGGAAAATGGTGATGAGACGGATTCGGCGCTCAGCGTGCCGGTTCCTTGTCTGCATCCAGGTCGTCGTCCGGGTCGTTGTCACCCTCACCCTGCAGCTGTCCTGCGAACTCCTCCGGGTGTTCGGCACTCGCGACGTCGAAACTTCCGGTCTTCGCCGCCAGCACGGAGAAGTCGAAGTTCTTCTTGGACCTGAAGGACATGAAGTAACAGACCGCCGCACTGACGGCGTAGGCCACCAGCGATCCGGAGAGCGTCTCGTACTGGTGCAGGAATCCGATCACGATCGGAGTGCTCGCAACTGCCGCGACAGCACCGGCCCACAGCGCGACCTTCTTGCCGAAGAACCCGAAGGCCATCAGCCCGATGATCACACCGATCCCGATCACGTTGAGCACGTCCACGATGATGCCCGCGAACCCGTTCAGGGGGATCCAGCCGAAGCGCACCGGCAGGAAGACCGCCATGGCCACCAGCACGGAGACCGTGAACGCCAGGTTCGTGACCTTGGGCCAGTAGAAGCTGGCGATGACAGGGAAGACCAGGCAGCCCCACAGCGCGCCGACGAAGACGAGCATGTCGAGGATGTTCATCTGTCCGGTGGCGAAGTACAGTCCAGCCGCCATCGCCACGATCATGGTGATGCGACCGATGAGGACCATGGTCTTGGGGTTGGGCTTCTTGCCCGACTTCCCGCGGCCATAGATGTCCGTCATCATGATGGACGCCAAAGCGGCCAGGTCGGAGTCCGCCGTCGAGGAGAGCGATCCGATGATCATCACGAAGAACAGGCAGATCAGCACCGGCCCCAGGTAGGTCACGGCCATCTGAGGCATGAGGTTGTTGGTGTCCCCGCCTGCAGGCTTGACTCCAAGGTAGAGGGCCATGACACCGATCATGCCGACACCGATCACGGTGGCCCCATAGCCGATGGTGGCCGTGATGAAGGTCGGCTTGATCAGGTCCTCACGCACCGCGAAGAGGCGCTGCGCGATGGTCTGGTTGCCGATCGCATACGCCAGCACCGCGGCGATGTAGGGGGCACCCTGTTCCAGGAAGGCGTCCGAGGAGAAGAAGTTGGACTGCTGCGCGGTCAGGTTCGCGGCGCCCTCGGTGAACATGCTGGGGCCGCCTGCCATGAAGAACACGGTCGGGATGACGATCACCACGGCACCGAGCATGGCGAGCACCTGAGCGAAGTCGGTGAGCACAGAGGCACGGAAGCCGGACCACAACGTGTAGAGCAGCACGCCGGCCGCGATGAAGAGGATGCCCTGGCCGAAGCTGAACGGGGAGAGCATGGAGATCAGTGCGCCACCGGCAATGAGGTTGGTGGTGAGACTGATCAGGCTGCCGAGCACGTTGGAACCCGCCAGCATCAGCTGGCTGGAACGTCCGTGTCTGGCGTACATGACCTCGGCAATGGTGTGCGCGTTCGGGGCCACGGCGCGGATCCGTCGGCCGAAGGGGTAGATGAACAGGATCATCAGTGCGCCCCAGAGGCCGTAGTGGATGGGGCCGGAGACGCCGTAGGTGTAGCCCGACGTGGCGGAGGCGTACATCGAGGAGGCCCAGATCCAGGTCGCGGTCATGGAGGCCGCCGAGATGCCGAAGCCGATCTTTCCACCGCCGGTCATGTAACCGTCGGCGTTCTCCTTCTTCCTACCGATCCGCATGGACATGTACAGGCTTCCACCGAAGAAAACCACCAACAGGGCGACGATCAGCCACCCGTTGAGTTCCATCAATTCGACACCGTTATGCACGCATCATCCTTTGCTAGACCAATAACTCCACGCTGCTCGGAAAATCATTCAAGGACCACATGATTCGGCAGCGAAACATGCCCTCCTCAACCAGACCCTCCGGGACCGAATACCTGCTGGTCGCTACACCCGCTAAGGGGCGTGGACCCGTCGCCACTGCAATCCGAATGGAGAGCGGCACGGGCTTCCAGCGGTGCACGGGCAACCATCATCGATTGCCCGGCGCATGACACACGGCACCACGCAGCTCAACAACTATAGACAGTGACGCGTCGGTAACTACAAACCAGGATCCGCGGTTTTCCGCGGCTCTGAGGCTCCTGCAACCGCGCGCTTCCCATACGGCACATGCGAAGTGACAGTGTTATACATTCGTTACAAAGAGGGGTGCGTCACACAGTCGAGACGGCTCGGCCCCGGTCCCGAATCGGCCGCCTGACCACTTCAGATCTCGGCATTCACCTGCCAGAACCGAGGCGCACCACAGACCAATTCATCGTGATCCGAATTCAAGTCCTTCAATACCGTTATTATGCGGACGGCTTCACACCGGCTCCGGTCACAACCAGGACAGGATCAGTCCCACGCCCCACCAAGGATTCCTCGACAACAACGGGGGCCAATATCCCCATCAATACTTGATCGGATTCAGAGATCCGTTTCTCGGCCCAAGGCAAGACATCGCCATCTTGGTCCGGTATCGCCGTGTGGTGTGGGTGCGGCTGGGTCCAGCGGTGGCTCTGATGGTTCAGGTAGGCAGCCAATGGCTCTGTGCCATCGAACGCTACCGAACCGCGGCGTCCTCCAGATCGGACCTCAGGCGCCCGTGGCCAGGTCGGCGCGCATGGCTTCCCCGACGTGGCACATCGAAGCCAGCACGTCGTCACGCACCTCCGGCCGTGCATCCGGCCCGTCACCGTTCAACACACTGGGCCATTGAGCCAGCACCGCGTACGCCAGCCCCCGGTCGTGGTTCATGACCACACCGATGTCCGCACGGACCGAGGTGAGGGTTCCCGTCTTGTTCCAGACCCACAACCCTCTGTCGAACTCGGCATGAGCCAAAGGGTCCAGCCCGAAGGCCGAGGCCACCATGGACAGATCGGCACCAGCGCCGAGCCACCGCGTCAGCACATCCACCGACGCGGAGGACAGCCCCTCCCGCCGAGCCAGCCGCGCACAGAAGTCCGCCAGTTCCTCGGCGGAACCGTGCGACAGCCGTGAGGGCGCACCCGGCGGAATGGGCCAACGGACACAGTCATCCAGCCCGGACGCCGTGTAGCCGAGCGCCCGCGTGTGCTCAGCGACCGCGTCCAACCCCACGACCCGGGCCAGGGTGTTGGTCGCGGTGTTGTCGCTGTAGGCTCCGACCAGCGCGGCCACGTCGTAGAGGCTCAGGGTGTCCTGTTGCAGCAGGTACCAGAGCCCCGAGTTGTCGATCAGCTCCGAGGGCCTACGCGTGACGCGCTCCTCCAGGGAACGGGTCCCGGTATCCACCTCGGCCAGCAGCCGGTGAAGCAGGAAGACCTTGCCCACGCTCGCGGTGTTCAGCACCGTTTCAGGCGCGTGCTGCAGCTCGACCGTCCCACCGAACACGTCGACGACCTTGGCGGAGAAGCGCAGGCCGTAGCGCTCCTCCAGGTCCGTCAGCCCGGCTTCGGCGGCCGCGTAGGAGACGGGCGTGCTCACGCAGGCACCCGCTCACCGCGGGCAAAGGCGGAGAGCCGTCCCTCCCAGACCTCCGCGTCGTCGCCCGGGTCGCCCTGCACCAGGACCTTGTCCGCTGCGGTGTCGACGACCACGGAGACGAAGGTGTGCAGACCATCGGAAGTGTTGAGCACGCCGGGCGCACGCAGCGCGGACAACGCCGCCTCCGGAGAGTCCACCACCCCGGAGTGTTCCTCCAGCGCGGCTCCACGGGTCAGGCTCTCATCCAGCCGAGCGGCCGGGACGGTCAGCGCCTCCAAGGACGTATCCACGAGCGTGATGTGGTTCGTGTGTCGCAGGGGCGACTCGGCGCCGCCTGCCCCGGAGACGGCCACGTGACCGGCGGCGTTCTCGACGAGGTCGCCGCGGGCACCAGGACCGTCGGCCACGTCGAACGCGAATCCACCTGCACACGGCACCGAAGAGAGCACGTCGCGCGCATCCTCCCCGGACGTCTGTCGCTGCGCGTGCCTGGCCACCAGGTGGCGACCCGCCCCGGCCAGCAGCGCGCGCGGTACCGGGACGTGGTCGCATCCGAAGCTCAGGCCGGCCGACGTCGTGACGAACGAGTTGGCAGGCAACATTCCCGGGTACCAGACCACGGTGACGGTGGGGTCGTCCTCGATGTCCAGCGTCACGAGCCGGACCAGGCCACGCACCTCCCCGTCGCCGTCCTCGTTGTGCCCCATGACCACGCCGTCGTGCGGAACCGCGCAGACGTCGGAGCACCCGATGCCGTCATCGCCGAGGTCTCCGCGCAGGTTGATGGCCCACAGGTCCTCGGCAGGCAGTCCGGCGCCCTCGGCAATGAGGTCGATCTCCGCGGACTCGACGGGCAGCAACACCCGGCTGGACTCCATCACGGCATGGAATCGATCCGCCGCGACGCCGGACGTTCGGGTGACCTGACGCGCCCATGCTCCCCCGTCCAGGTCTCGCCACGCACGGATGTCGTCCGCATGTTCGCGGCCAAGCGCTCGCATCACGTCCTCACGGCCGCCTCGCAGCACGGTCCATTCCAGTCCTGACACGGCGTCCAGCCGCGTGACCTCCACCTGCCCGACGACGTTGCTCACTTGGCTGCCTCGCCTTCCGACCCGTCGGAAGGCGCCGCGGGCGCCGCGGGCGCCGCGGGCGCCACCCGCCCGTCGGCCCTGTCCAGGCCTGTCACCCAGGCGCGGATCTGCTCACCGATCTGCGCCATCGATGACTCCACGGTGGCGCGCAGGTCCAGGCCGGCCTCGTCCGCGTCGTCCCAGTTGGCGCCCACCGCGTAGGCGATGGATCCGCGCGGCCCGGAGAGGTGACCCACGTCGATGCGGGCCGTGGAGATGGCGCCGGTCTTGTGGCGCAGCAGCAAGCCCTGGTATTCGCGTTCCACGTGCGCCAGCGGGTCGAGCAGGAAGGCGGAGGCCACCATGGAGGTGTCCGCGTTGGCCGCGAGCCAACCGAGTACGCGCGCACGCACGGCATCGGTGATGACCGACGCATCGGCGTCGGCTCCGGCGGCCCGCGCCGCCTCGCCGTCGCCCTCCCCCAGTCGACGGATCACGTCGGAGAGCTCGGCGCCGGTGCCATACGAGGAGGTCCACGGCAAGTTCGGATCGCCGCGGTCGTCGCGGATGTAATCCAGCAGCGTGGTGTTCTCGTAGCCCAGGCCCTTTGCCACGGCCACGACGTTGTCCAGCCCACAGGCGTGGATGAGCGCGTTGGTGGCGAGGTTGTCGCTGAATGCGCCGACGAACAGGGCGGCATCCTCGATGGTGAGGTTTTGATCCGACATCCGGTAGAGCAGCCCGGAGTCCTCGACGAAGAACTCGTCAAGCACCTCGATGCGTTCGTGGGCCTTGAGCCGGCCGTCCTCGAGGCGGCGGGCCACCTCGATCAGCAGGAAGATCTTGCCGATGCTGGCGGTCTTCAGCCGTTTGGTTGCCGTCTCCTCCGCGAGCACCTCCCCCGACGTGGCGTCGAGGATCCGAATGGACCAATCGACGTTGGCGGCCAGCGCGGGCAAGGACAGAGACATGGAAGACCTTTCACGAGTTCGTGTGGGCTATGACCTACTGATGGAATGTTTTCACACACGGCCGACGGCGGTGGGGGTTGGTTGGTGGGGCGACAAAAACACCCCCCCACGAGGGTGGGGGAGGGGGGCGCCCCCGGGGGGAGGGGGGGGGGGCGGGGGG
>NZ_JALAGT010000204.1 GCF_022712295.1 Galactobacter sp. | reverse complement strand
CTCCTGGTCGGCGCCGTCGTCGCAGGAGGGGTGTGCTCCTCCGACGACGGACGTGTTGCTGGTGTGGACGACGAGGGTTGAACCCGAGGCGTGCTGCTGTGCGGCGGCGGCACGGAAGGTATCGGCCGCACCCAGCAGCACGTCCTTGTCCTCCGCGACGAGGACGCGGGCGATCTTGCCGATGGTGGTGGTCTTCCCCACCCCGTTGACGCCGACCACCAGCACCACGGAGGGGTTGTCCCCCACGCGGTCGGTGGCGATGGAGCGGTCCATGGTGGGATCCACGAGCTTGAGCAGTTCCTCGGAGAGGATCTCCTTGACGCGCTCGGGCGTCCGGGATCCCTCCACCTTCACGCGGGCGCGCAGCTGCAGCATGAGGTCGTCGGTGGCGTCGGTGCCGAGGTCCGCCGACAGCAGGGTCATCTCGATCTCGTCCCAGACGTCCTCGTCGATCTTGTCGCTGGAGAGCAGCGCAAGCAGGCCCTTGCCGAAGACGTTGTTGGACTTCGCCAGGCGTGCGCGCAGGCGTGCCAGGCGACCCTCGACGGGTGCCGGGGTCTCGATGCTGGGGGTGGCAGGAGCTGCTTCCGCCGGTGCCTCTGCGGTGGCGGTGCCCGACGGCGGGGCGTTGGCCTGCGCCGTACCATCCACCCCGCCCGCGGCGGGGCCGGTTCCGGGGCCGGTGGAGGACGTGGGTGCCTTGTCCACGGGGGTGGTCTGCTTGCGTCGGGCACGGACCACCAGAACGGCGATCACCACGGCAAGCACCACCACGACAGCGGCAACGATGAGCCAAAGAGTCAGGGAGTCATTCACGTGGTCCACTTTCTCACACCTGCGTCGCAGCGCGCGGCGTCCGATGACTCAACGTTCGGGAGGTGGATCCGGATGACCACCACGGCAGGGCCTACCGCTGGATCTCGAACCGTGAAGGTGTGGGCCACAGGCGATTCAGAACCAGCCGAAGCAACCACAGCATGGGCGCCCGTGCTTTGCCTACCTGGTTCATGCACACCACACGGCGAGGACCCTTGGCGAGCATCTTGAGCAGACCCGTGAAGCCACCCTTTTCGCTGATGTCGATGTAGGTGTAATCGATCTTGCCCTTGACGCCGCACCCCGTGGCCACCGCATAGCTGAGCGCCAGTGACGACGCAAAAGAGATATCTGTCGGGTCCCGGAAACGGTGCGATCTGGTGGCAGCCAATTCTTGGGGAATCCGCGCCTCGAGGTCCTGACAGTTGGAGACCAGCTGCGGGTGCGGCGTGTGCAGGTATCGATGGGTGACGGTGGTTCCGGTCAGGTCAAGCAGAACCTCCGCGTTGCGCTGTGCGGCGCGGAGCACCGGCAGGTCACCGTCGATTCCCTTGGCGCTCGGGAAGACACGGGGTTTCCCGTCCTCCGTGAAGAAGTCGCCGGGAACTGTCGGCTTCCCGAGGAGGACGTCGTCGTTGAAGTAGAGGTAGTGCTCGGACAAGCCGGGAATGCGGTGCAGCGCCGACTCGATGGCGTGGGAGTTGAACGTCGGGAGGTTCTCGGCATCCAACAGTTCTCGGTGATCCACCACCGTGAGACCGACCGGGTCGTCAATGAGCCACGTCGGAACCTGCTGGTCGGTCACGAGATAGATGTGCCGGATCCAGGGAGCGAACTGGGCCAGGGAACGCAGCGAGTACTTCAGTTCCGAATGATCCTCGAACCGTGAGGCGGAGGCAGCCGTGGGGTGCAGCGGCGCATCGCCGCCGACCGCCCGTGCTTTATCCCTCCGGTGCGCCCAGGCCGGATCCGAGTCGTCGACCCACGTATACACGACGTCTATCGGCCACCCGAAGGATGCGCTGGGGGCAACTTCTGAGGGGGCAGGGATGGTGGAGCGTGGCTTCTTGCTGCTGGTTCCCCGTCGACTCTTCACGGAACAGCACTGTAGTGCAGTAACAACTAGAGTTGGCTACCGTGCCGTCACCGCCTGCCAGTAGCCCGTTCGTGTCCCCTGCGGCGGACAGACCTCGAATACCGACCGATCTACGGGTACTGATCGGGGCGGCCGTGATCGTGGCCCTGGGGTTCGGTCTCATCGCTCCGCTGCTGCCGCAGTACGCCAAGAGCTTCGAGGTCACTGACGCCGGAGCCGCGGCCATCGTCTCCGTCTTTGCCCTGTGCCGCTTGGTGTTCGCGCCGCTGGCCGGACGATTCGCGGAGGCCCGAGGCGAGCGGATCGGCTACGTAACCGGCGTCCTCATCGTTGCGGCCTCCACGCTGGCCTGCGCGTGGGCGCCCGAATACTGGATCCTCTTGGTGGTACGCGGCCTGGGCGGGATCGGCTCCACGATGTTCTCCGTCTCCGCGGGAAGCTTCATCGCCCGCCGCTCACCACGAGCCATCCGAGGCAGGGTGTCTGGGCTCTACGGAGGCGCGTTCCTCTTCGGCAACGTGGCGGGACCGCTGGTCGGAGGCCTGCTGTCCCCGTTGGGATTCCGCATGCCCTTCGTCATCTACGGGGTGGCCCTGATCGTGGCTGCCGCGGTGGTGTTCCTCATGTTGGAACGAGGCGGTGGTCGCTTCACGAGGGCCTCCGCGCTCCCGCCCATGACCCTGGCCGAGGCCTGGGCCCGCCCCGAATTCCGGGCTGCCGTGCTCGGCAATATCGGAAACGGCTGGGTGACCATGGGCGTACGCACCTCGCTGATCCCCCTGTTTGCCGCTGCTGCGCTGGGACTCGATCCGTTCCAGATCGGCGTCGTGGTCACGCTCTATGCCATCGGTAACGCGGGCGCACTGACCTTCTCCGGGAAATGGTCCGATTCCGTGGGACGCCGCAGGCCGATCCTGCTCGGCATGACGGGAGCCGGGCTCGTTGCCGTGGTCCTGGGGCTGGCACCGACGCTCTGGGTGCTGGCGGCCCTGTCCCTGCTGCAGGGCTTCTTTACCGGGCTTTTTGCACCATCCCAGCAGGCCACCATCGCAGACGTCGTGGGCCCGACCCGCAGTGCGGGCCGGGCGATGGCGACGTTCCAGATGGCTGCAGATCTGCCGGCCATCGTAGCCCCTTTGGTCGCCGGCCTGTTGGCCGACCACGTCGGCTACGGATGGGCGTTCGGGCTGTCCGGGCTCGTGATGTTCCTGGGCGTGGCCGCTTGGGGCAGCACCCCGGATCGGAACCTGCCTTCGGAGAGGTGAGTGTCCGGCCTCGGAGTCGTCTAGAACTTGTTGGCGATCCTGCGTTTGACCGCGCGCAACACCGTACCGGCCCGGTTACGCAGACGACTGTGCTGCACGATGGTGAGCCGCTCGCTGGGATCGGTTCCAAAATCCTGGTGGGTCACTTCCACCTTGGAGGAGTCGTCGTCCGTCAGATTCCAGTAGTCGGACTTCTTGACCGTGGAAGAATCCGGCTTGAAGTGAGGCTCGACCTTCGAAAGATGCGGACGCTCCCAGGCGATGTCCCTTCGGACCACCTTGGCGGGGCTGCCCACCGCGACGCAGTTGTTCGGTATCCGTGAGGTCACGATGCTGCGGAATCCGATCACCGATCCCTCACCCACCACGGCCCCGCCCAGAGCGACGGCCTGGGCCGCCAACCACACGTGATCTCCGATGATGATGTCCTCCACGGGATTGACTCGCTTGCCCGTTTTGACGTCAAAGATCGGGTGCGCATCGTCCGCACGAAGCTGATTTCCCGACGCGATCATGACATCCGACCCCACGATGACATTGGCCCCCTCGGCCGCGGTCACCATGCATTGCCCGGTCATGGAGACGTTGTCACCGAAGGCCACAAGACAATCCTGCCCCACACGGATATTGAGCTTGACGCCCATACCGGCCCTTTTCGATCCGATCTTGCACACCGCATTGTCTCCGTAGAATGCTATGCGGAGCGAATCGAGCCGAGCGCCCTTGGCGATAATGAGTTTTCCGTTGGTCCCGTGGAACGAAACGTTGATCTTTCCGCCGTACTCGTCAGAGCACTCGATACTGTTGCCACGCTCGTCGGTGTATGGAGCGATCCTGTTCAGGTCTGTCATGGTGCCACGGTACAGGCCTCCAGGGGCGGCTCGGCTTCGATTGGTGGCCGGCCAGTTATTTACCCTTGGGGATTCTGCGCTGGATGGCACGCACCAGACGCCCTGCGCGTTTGCGCAGTGGACTATGACGCACGATCACGGGCCGCGCGCTAGACTTCGCGCCGGAGTTGGACTTCGCAGTCGACTCCGAGGAGGAGGATCCATCGTCGGTCAGATTCCAGAACTTGGACTTCTTCACCGTTGACGCATCAGTCTTGTAGTAGGGCTTCGATTTCGTGAGGTTCGGACGCTCCCACGCAATATTCTTCCGGACCACCTTGGCTGGGCTACCGACCGCAATGCAGTTATTGGGAATTCGAGAAGTAACGATGCTACCGAACCCGACTACCGATCCCTCATTAATCACCGCGCCACCCAGTACCACAGCCTTCGTGGCAAGCCAAACATGGTCCCCGATAATGATGTCCGCCGATGGATTCATCCGTCGACCGGAACTCACGTCGAAAATCGGGTGTCCGTCATCTGCTCGAAGATAGTTTCCCGACGCAATCATCACGTCAGAACCAACGACCACTTTGGACCCCTCGGCCGCAGTCATCAGACATTGACCAGTAGTGGATACGTTGTCTCCTAGAATGACGCTACTGTCTTGACCGACCCGTATTTTTAGTTTCACCCCAGGCCCGAAGTCCTTGGCACCTATCTTGCACACCCCGTTATCGCAATCAAAAGCAACACTCACGCTGTCTATGCGTGCACCTTTTTCAATTACGAGTCTATTATTCTTCCCCCGGAATACTATTTTGACATTCTTGCTATATTCATCGGAGCAGTCTACGACGTTCCCCAGCTCGTCGTTGTACGGGGATACCTTTGTCAGGATGATCATACTGACATATTACATCCAGTCGATCTTCAACTCGTCGAGCTTTGCACCCAGTTGCGAAGACAGGCTTCGTGCGTAGGTCGCCGTCAGATGCGACGAATCGAAGTACGTGATGACCCGGCCGATACTGGAGCGACACGTTCCCGCCGGACACAGCCACTGCTGCGTCTGGATGAAGAACTGGTCATCGTGATCTACTCGCTTCACGGCCTCGGACAACGCATCCGAGCGCACCCATGAACTGGCTCTGCCGTTACATGCATCCGGATCGTCGGCATGCTCAGCCAAGCAATCTGGTGCAGACCCGATACCCGCTTCCGCCGGAGACGGCGTGTCCCGGAGCACCAGCACCGGGATGCCTGCGTCATGCCATTCATTCAGGTGTTGGACATAGCCTGTCCGGGCGAGCACCTTCGTTTGTTCCCAATCCGAGCCTTCGATCTTGACCGACTGGCGCTCCGACGTGACGATCGCGTCGAAGTCTCCAGCGGTGGTCCTCTCCATGACCCACTTGCCGTAATCCAAACAGTTCTGCGATTCCACCGGACGGTCGAACACTTGGACCTGAGGATTCACCGTGCACCTACCAGAAACGAAGGTCGTGATGGTCCAATCTCGTTCCTTGGCCAACTCCTGCAGGGTAGGAAGCCAATGAGCCGCATGCGAATTACCCACCAAGGCAACCTGGGTCTTTCCGTCACCATAGGTGCAGGTCGTGCGGGTGGTGAAGGGTGGGTTGTTCATACAACCATCCGGGTATGTAGGGGTCTTGTCGCTCTTGGCCGTGACAGGATCCAACAGCAGGTCGTCCTGGTCAGTGCATCGCCCTTCTCCGGTTTCCAGCCAGTGCAAGGCTCCGGCCCCGAAGCAGTCCACGCCCCCGGACTCAGCTTGAGCCAGATCCTGCTTGGTGTGCTCGGCCCGGAGGTCCGAGGCTTTGCTGAGCCCCCAGCCGAGCCCCGCGACCAACGCCATGGCCACTGCTGTACTGACGAACGTGGCCAGCAAGGAGAATCTATTGGTCCAGCGTCTAAAACGTTGCTCCACCAGCTCCATGGTGGCCCAGGCCAGCACCAAGGTGACCACGATGATGATCAGCTTCTGCCGCCAGTCCATCTCCCCCAACCGGTACTCAGCCAGGATGATCAGCGGCCAGTGCCACAGGTAGATGGAATATGACGTGTTGCCAATGAACTGGGCGGGAGCCAGGGATAGCAGGCCGTTGGGCGAGAGTTTTCCCTGAGCGTTTGCGCCGAGCACCAGCGCGGTGGCGATCACGGGAATCGCCGCCCGCCACCCGGGGAACGGAGCAGCGGGGTCCAGCATGAAGACGGAAGCTACTATCCCGGCCAGCCCCAACCAGCCCACCAACGAGGAGAGGCCGCCTCGTCTCGCCGGACGTCCCAGCACCAACACGGCCGTGAGCCCACCAGCTGCGAGTTCCCAGATTCGAGTCGTGGTCACGAAATAGGCCATGGGTGCGTTCTCGTGGGTGTACCAGAGGGAGAACCCCAAACCGCCGACGACGATCACGGCGAGTCCGATCAACAGCGCCGAACGCTTGACCCGTTGCGAACTGCCCACCGCCAACAACAACGCCACAAGTAGTGGCCACACGAAATAGAACTGTTCCTCGACCGACAGCGACCAGAAGTGCTGCAGCGCCGTAGGCGCGTCGTCGGCCCCAAGGTAGTCGACCGAGCTGAAGGCGAGGCGCCAGTTCTGCCAATAGGTGGCAGAACTCATGGCCTGGGTACCCGTATCCCGCCAGGCGGTGGCCGGAGCAAGCGCCCAGACTGCCACCACCGTCGTCACGATGACCAGAAGTGAGGCGGGCAGCAGTCGCCGGACACGTTTGGCCCAGAATCTCCCGAAGTCGCCGATGCTGCGAGGAGGACTCGAGACGAGATGGGTTGTGATCAAGAAGCCCGAGATCACGAAGAAGATGTCGACGCCGACGAATCCACCTTGGAGGTGCCACGGCCACAAGTGGTAGATCACCACCGCACCGACCGCTATGGCCCGGAGACCCTGGATGTCGCCACGAAAACCTTGCCGCTGACGAATCCTGCGGCCAGCCTTCAGTGCGGCGTGTCTTCCTGG
>NZ_JALAGT010000203.1 GCF_022712295.1 Galactobacter sp. | reverse complement strand
GTAGGAAATTTGAGAAGGGCTGTCCTTAGTACGAGAGGACCGGGACGGACGAACCTCTGGTGTGTCAGTTGTACTGCCAAGTGCACCGCTGATTAGCTACGTTCGGATGGGATAACCGCTGAAAGCATCTAAGCGGGAAGCCCGCTTCAAGATAAGATTTCCAGACACCATCTGGTGTGAGAGGCCCCCAGCTAGACCACTGGGTTGATAGGCAGGATGTGGAAGCACTGCAAAGTGTGAAGCTGACCTGTACTAATAGGCCGACA
The DNA here is from genome assembly GCF_022712295.1 of Galactobacter sp. Classification (GTDB taxonomy): domain Bacteria; phylum Actinomycetota; class Actinomycetes; order Actinomycetales; family Micrococcaceae; genus Galactobacter. The sequence continues at coordinate 24,956 of NZ_JALAGT010000203.1, read as the reverse complement.
ACTTACCAACCACCAACACCCCCCAGTAGAAGGGGAGTGCACAAGATCTACGCTCGCGTCCACTAAGCGGTTACGAAACAACAAACCCACCCACCCCAACACACACTGTGTGTGCCGGGGGTGGGCAGGGGGAGTGTATAATTGAATAGTCTTCAACACGTACGTGTTGAGGTCACCGTAAAGACCACCCACCCACGACACCATGCATGGTGCTGGGATCAGGGGTGAAAGAGTTACGGCGGTCCAATAGCGTAGGGGAAACGCCCGGTCCCATCCCGAACCCGGAAGCTAAGCCCTACAGCGCCGATGGTACTGCAACCGGGAGGTTGTGGGAGAGTAGGACACCGCCGGACACAACCAAAACAGGTGTGGCCCCGCAGCCCCCCCAGCCAACACTGGGCGAGGCGCGGGGCCACACCCCTTTCGCGTACCCTGTATCTGCATACCCGGAACTCTCACCGCCTGTCGCACCGCGACCGATTCGACACGCGTGTCGAGTGTGGACGAGTCCTACGCCGTGAGCGGAGTTCCCGCCTCCGACATCCCTGAGCTGCTCCTCCCGGGTTAGAGTCGCCACAAACCACAGCGAATCTCATCAGGAGCATGCCCATGTCCCTCGCACCCCGCCCGCAGGACGATCTGTACCGCAGCGTCAACCATGATTGGTTGGAAACCGCCGAGATTCCGGGGGACCGCGGTAGCGACGGGGCCTTCCCGCAGCTTCGTGACCGGGCCGAGGCAGATATCAAGGCCATCATCGACGCCTCGGTCGAGGCCGTGGATGCCGGCGCCACCGAGGAGCAGGATCCGCTCTTCGCCTTGAGGAGCCGGATCGCGGCGCTGTGGTCGTCCTTCATGGACACCGAGCGCATCGAGCGCTCCGGCGGCACACCTCTTACGGCAACGCTGGAGCGCATCGCCGCCCTGGAATCCGTGGACGAGTTCGTGAAACTGAGTGGTGAACTCTTCGCACAAGGCACGGGATCCTTCGTGGAGTCCGGTGCGTCGAGCGACGCCGGCAACCCTGACGTGAACCTGCTCAGCTTCATCCAGTCCGGGATCGGCCTGCCGGACGAGGCCTACTACCGCGAGGACGAGTACCGGCAGATCCGCGAACAGTATGTGGAGCATCTGGAACGACTTCTGACCCTGGCCGCCGAGTCCACAGGCGTGACGTTCTCCGACCAGCCGGCCAAGGACTCGGCTGAAGCGATCCTGCGCACCGAAACCGCGCTGGCTTCCCACCACTGGGACGCCGTGAAGTGCAGGGACGCTGTGGCTCGCTACAACAAGATGAGCGGAGACGATCTCTTCGCGCTGGCACCCGAGCTCGAGGCCTGGCTGCAGGCAGCCGGCATCGACGCCAAGTACTTCGAGACCGTGGACGTGTGGCAGCCGTCCTTCCTCGAGGGGTTGCACCAGGAACTGCAGAGGGTCCCGCTGGGGGACTGGAAGGTGTGGCTGGCCGCCAACTACGTGCGTTCCATGGCCCCGTACCTCTCAGAGGAATTCGTCACCGAGAACTGGTCCTTCTACTCCAAGACTCTGGGTGGCGTCACGGAGCAGCGGCCACGCTGGAAGCGTGGGGTCGCCTTCGTGGAGGGCGGCGTCGGCGAGGACCTGGGCCAGCTCTTCGTCGCAGAGCACTTCCCGCCGGAGTCCAAGGAACGCATGGATGACCTCGTAGCCCGGTTGCTGGCCGCCTACCGGGACTCCATCACCGACCTGCCGTGGATGTCCCCGGCCACCCGGGAGAAGGCCCTCGACAAACTCTCCAAGTTCAACCCCAAGATCGGTTATCCGGTGAAGTGGATCGATTACTCGTCCATGGAGCTGGATGCCACCGACGTGCTGCACAACGTGGCTCAGGTTGCGGCCTTCGACCTGCAGCGTGAACTGCAGAAGATCGACGACGGCGTGGACAAGGACCTCTGGTTCATGTTCCCGCAGACCGTCAATGCTTATTACCACCCGCTGCTCAACGAGATTGCCTTCCCCGCTGCGATTCTCAGGCCTCCGTTCTTCGACGTGGACCGCGATGACGCGGCCAACTTCGGCGCCATCGGCTCCGTGATCGGTCACGAGATCGGTCACGGTTTCGACGATCAGGGGTCGCAGTTCGATGGCGATGGTGCGCTGAACAATTGGTGGACCGACGAGGACCGCAAGGCCTTCGAGCAGCGTACGGGTGCGCTCGTGGCCCAGTACGAGGCCCTGGTCCCGCCGGAGGCCCCGGACACCCACGTCAACGGAAAACTGACGCTCGGTGAGAACATCGGCGACCTCGGTGGGCTGGGGATTGCCCACAAGGCCTATCGGGCGTTGGTGGCGGAGCGGGTGGCCCGTGGCGAGACCGATGAGGCCGACACCATCGACGGGGTTCCCGGCGACGTGCGCTTCTTCGAGGCCAACGCCAAGGTCTGGGCCACTCTGATGCGGCCGGAGACGATGGTCACGCGCATCGCCACCGACCCGCATTCCCCCGCGGAGTTCCGCTCGAACCAGGTCGCGAAGAACCTGGATGCGTTCCACGCCGCCTATGGCACCACGGAGTCCGACGGCATGTGGTTGGCTCCCGAGGAGCGCGTCACCATTTGGTGAGTCGGGCGCCGTCGGCGCCTGCGATGCGAATTCTGTGCCAGACGGCGGGTGATGGGACCGTGGTCCCGTCACCCGCCGTCGGGCATTCGGTGCGCCACGAAGGTGAGCAATTGCGCATGAAACCTCCGGGTAGCCGCCGGTAGACTGGACCCTTGTGAGCGCTCAGACCCCAGACAGCCAGACCGTGGACACCCGTGACCAGCGTGCGGTGCGCCAGGCCAAGCGTGACGAGATCATCGCGGCCGGCAACGACGCATACCCCGTAGGGGTGTCCCGCACGCACTCCCTGCTGGAGGTGCGCGATTACTGGGCCCACCTGGCCCCCGGCGAGGAGACCACGGACGTGGTCAGCATCGTGGGGCGCGTGGTTTTTCAGCGCAATACCGGCAAGCTCTGCTTCGCGACTCTGCAGGAGGCGGGCCCCAGGGGAGAGGGTGTGCGCCTGCAGGTCATGCTGTCCCTGGCCGAGGTCGGCAAGGAGTCCCTGGATGACTTCAAGCACCTCGTGGACCTGGGTGACCACCTCGCGGTGACCGGTCGCGTCATCGCCTCTCGCCGCGGCGAGCTCTCCATCATGACGACCTCCTGGTCCATGGCGTCCAAGGCGCTGCGCCCACTACCGGTGCTGCACGCCGACCTCAACGAGGAGACCCGTGTCCGCCAGCGCTACGCAGACCTGATCGTTCGCGATGAGGCCCGCGAGATGATCTACAAGCGCGCCGCGATCACCAAGGCCATTCGCGACACCCTTGACTCCCACTCCTACGTGGAGGTGGAGACGCCCATGCTGCAGCTGATCCACGGTGGCGCCTCCGCGCGTCCCTTCGAGACGCACCTGAATGCCTTCGACCAGGACATGACGCTGCGCATCGCCACGGAGCTGTACCTGAAGCGCACCGTGGTGGGTGGCGTGAACAAGGTCTACGAGATCGGTCGGATCTTCCGCAACGAGGGTGTGGATTCCACGCACTCCCCGGAGTTCACCACTCTGGAGTGCTATGAGGCCTACGCGGATCAGTTCGTCATGGCCGCTCGCCTGAAGGAGATCATCCTCAACGCCGCGGACGCCGTGGGTGCGGGTCGCGTCATCGAGACCGAGGCAGGCACCATCGACCTCTCCGGTGAGTGGAAGTGGGTTTCGGTGTACCCGGGGCTCTCCGAGGCGGTGGGTCAGGAGATCACTCCGGACACCGACGCCGACACCCTCCGCGAGATCGCGGAGAAGCACGAGGTGAAGCTGGATCCCAAGTGGGATGCAGAGAAGATCGTCATCGAGCTCTTCGGCGAGATCGTGGAGCCCACGCTGATCAACCCGACCTTCGTCTACGACTATCCGCCGGCAGCACAACCGCTGGCCCGTCCGCACCGTTCCAAGCCCGGCGTCATCGAGGCCTGGGACCTGATCATCGGCGGTATGGAACGCGGCACCGCGTTCTCCGAGCTGATCGATCCGGTCATTCAGCGTGAACGCCTGACCCAGCAGTCCCTGATGGCGGCCGACGGCGACCCCGAGGCCATGCAGCTGGACGAGGATTTCCTGCGCGCCCTCGAATACGGTGCCCCGCCCATGGGCGGCATCGGCTTGGGCGTGGATCGTCTGGTCATGCTCTTCACGGGCGTGGGCATCCGCGAGACCATTCTTTATCCGCTCCTGAAGCCTGAGGCCTGATCATGAAAGCCTTCTGGGACGCCGTTGGCCCCTACGTAGAGGTGCTGCTGCCGACCATCGTGGTCGCCCTGGTCTTCTGGTACGTGATGAAGGCGATCTTCAACGCGGATCGCCGGGAGCGCGAGGCGGAGCGGAAGATCGAGCAGGAGTCCGATGCTCGCATCGAGGCGAGAGCGGAGCAGCTTCGGAAGGAAGCAGCGGCCGCCCCGTCGATTCCTAAATATGGCGAGCAGAACGACTTCCCGGGGCCGGAGAAGAACTGATTTTCTTGCCTTTGCTCACCTAATTACGGTGACAAATTGACCTTTCACGGTTAGGGTTTCGTTGCGAGAACCAAACGCTTCCCTGCCCTGTGCTGAATCGTGTACTTCGCGGTTTGCCGACGTGGGGACCGTGAGAGGAGAACGGCATGGCGCGCAAGGTTGAGGTGTCCCTCGTGGACGACTTGGACGGCACCACCGCCACTGACACGGTGAAATTCGGGCTGGACGGCCTCCACTACGAGGTGGACCTGTCGCCCGAACACGCCGAGGCACTCCGGGAGTCGCTGCGCCCGTATATCAAGGCCGGCAGGCGTGCCACACCCTACTCGGCGGAGGATGCCTCCGAGATCCGCAGATGGGCTCAGAAGAAGGGCTTCGACGTCTCGGACCGGGGCCGTCTGAACCAGGACGTCATCCAGGCCTACCGGAAGGCCCACAGCGGCCGCTGAACTTTCCTGACTTCCCTGCCGAACGTCGTGTGCGCTCGAGGATCCCGCCGTGAGCACGATGTCGGTCGATCCGCATAACGTCGGTGCAGGCATAGCAGTCTGCACCGACGTTGTGTCTGGCAACCGACGTTGCGCGCAGAACCGGTCCGCCCCGAACCGAAGGTGAGCGGGCGGCGAAACCCCAGCACTCGTCGTCGGACATGGTGCGGAACCCCGCGCAGACGTGGTGGGCGCGGCGCGTGTTCGCCCTGTGGCGAACAGTGCCCCACGGGGCAAGGTGAGTGCGTAGCATCGAGGCAAGTCCACAAGTTTCAGGAGGCCTCGCATGTTCGAGAGATTCACCGATCGTGCCCGCCGCGTGGTGGTGCTCGCCCAGGAAGAGGCGCGCATGCTCAACCACAACTACATCGGGACCGAGCACATCCTGCTCGGCCTGATCCACGAGGGTGAGGGCGTTGCCGCCAAGGCCCTCGAGGAGCTCGGCGTGACGCTGGGGGCTGTGCGGGAGCAGGTCCAGGATATCATCTCCCAGGGACATCAGGCCCCCACCGGCCACCTTCCCTACACCCCTCGTGCCTATAAGGTTCTGGTGCTCTCCCTGCGGGAGGCGCTGCAGCTCGGCCACAACTACATCGGGACCGAGCACATCCTGCTCGGCCTGGTCCGCGAAGGCGAGGGGGTCGCCGCCCAGGTGCTCACCAAGCTGGGCGCAGAGCCGCAGAACGTTCGCCAGCAGGTCATCCAGCTGATCTCCGGATACCAGGGTGGCAACAGCGGCGGCAAGGAGACCGCCGGTGCGGGCGTCTCCTCCGGCGGCCAGTCCGAGGGCACGCCCTCAGGTTCCGTGGTGCTTGACCAGTTCGGCCGCAACCTCACCGCTGCTGCCCGTGAGGGCAAGCTGGATCCGGTGATCGGGCGCGAGCACGAGATGGAACGCGTCATGCAGGTGCTGTCGCGTCGAACCAAGAACAACCCCGTGCTGATCGGTGAGCCCGGCGTCGGCAAGACCGCCGTCGTGGAGGGCCTGGCCCAGGCGATCGTGCGCGGCGACGTGCCGGAGACCCTGAAGGACAAGCACCTCTACACCCTGGACCTCGGGTCCCTGGTGGCCGGTTCCCGTTACCGCGGTGACTTCGAGGAACGCCTCAAGAAGGTCCTCAAGGAGATTCGCACCCGCGGCGACATCATCCTCTTCATCGACGAGATCCACACCCTGGTGGGTGCGGGTGCAGCAGAGGGTGCCATCGACGCCGCCTCGATCCTCAAGCCCATGCTGGCTCGTGGCGAGCTGCAGACCATCGGCGCAACCACGCTGGACGAGTACCGCAAGCACATCGAGAAGGATGCCGCGCTGGAGCGTCGTTTCCAGCCCATCCAGGTGGCGGAGCCCAGCGAGGAACTGACCGTTCAGATCCTGCGCGGTCTGCGCGACCGCTACGAGGCACACCACCGTGTCTCCATCACGGACGAGGCCCTGCAGTCCGCTGCGTCGCTTGCCCACCGTTACATCTCGGATCGCTTCCTGCCGGACAAGGCAGTTGACCTGATCGACGAGGCCGGTGCTCGCCTGCGCATCCAGCGCATGACCGCCCCACCGGCCCTGAAGGAGATGGACGTCAAGATCGAGGAGGTCCGCCGCTCCAAGGAGGCCGCCATCGATGCGCAGGACTTCGAGGGTGCAGCCAAGCTCCGCGATGACGAACTCAACCTCACCAAGGAGCGCGAGGAGAAGGAGGCCGCTTGGAAGAACGGCGACCTCGACGACATCGCTGAGGTCACTCCCGAGCTCATCGCTGAGGTCCTCGCCAACTCCACCGGTATCCCCGTGGTGCAGCTGACGGAGGAAGAGTCCTCGCGTCTGCTGAACATGGAGTCCGAGCTGCACAAGCGCGTGATCGGGCAGGACGACGCCATCAAGGCCGTGTCCCGTTCCATCCGCCGTACCCGTGCCGGCCTGAAGGACCCCAACCGCCCAGGCGGCTCGTTCATCTTCGCCGGCCCCACCGGTGTCGGTAAGACCGAGCTGGCCAAGGCGCTGGCCGAGTTCCTCTTCGGTGACGAGGAAGCCCTCATCACCCTGGACATGTCCGAGTACTCGGAGAAGCACACGGTTTCCCGGCTCTTCGGTGCCCCTCCCGGATACGTTGGTTACGAAGAGGGCGGCCAGCTCACCGAGAAGGTGCGTCGCCGTCCGTTCTCCGTGGTCCTGTTCGACGAGGTGGAGAAGGCTCACGCCGATCTCTTCAACTCCCTGCTGCAGATCCTCGAGGACGGTCGCCTGACCGACTCTCAGGGACGCGTGGTGGACTTCAAGAACACCATCATCATCATGACCACCAACCTGGGTACCCGTGACATCTCCAAGGGTGTCATGATGGGCTTCCAGGCCTCCGCGGACACCCGCACAGGGTACGAGCGCATGCAGGCCAAGGTGCAGGAGGAACTGCGCCAGCACTTCCGTCCCGAGTTCCTGAACCGCGTGGACGACGTCGTGGTGTTCCCGCAGCTCAGCCACGACGAGATCACCTCCATCGTGGACCTGTTCACCTCCCGCCTGGCCGTTCGCCTGGCCGAGCGTCAGATGCAGATCGAGATTGCACCGGCTGCCCGCGACCTGCTCGCGGACAAGGGCTACGACCCGTCCATGGGCGCCCGCCCGCTGCGTCGGACCATCCAGCGCGAGATCGAGGACCCGCTCTCCGAGAAGATCCTCTTCGGCGAGATCCTGCCCGGCCAGACCGTGCAGGTGGGTGTGGACGGAGAGGGCGATGCCCGGAAGTTCACGTTCACGGCAGTCGGAACCACGCCGCAGCTGGAGACCGCCGGCGCGCCGCTGTCCATCGAGGGTACTTCCGCTGAGGATGTTGCCTCCGGCGAGTGATCGTCAACGCCTGAGTACGACGCCGCCCCGGCCCCCTTCAGTGGGGGACCGGGGCGGCGTCGTGTTTAGGGGCAGCGGGCTGAATGAGCCTCTCGTGGGGCGAATGCCCGACGGCGGCGGGGCGGCTTGGTGGGGCTCGTCGCCATGTGCGACCGGATCCTCTACACGCGGCCCATTCCCCGGTCTGCGGCGTCTTCGTCCACTTGCGACCGTCGTACGACGGTCGCAATCCAAGGAAACGGGCGCACATCGAGGCAACGGCCCCACATCGACGAAGCGGGATCTATTCGGTGATTGCGTCAGCCTTCTCGTCGCGCTTGTTGGCCACGACCGAGGAGATGATGGACGCGGTGATGAGAGCGATCCCGGCCAGGCCGATCACGAAGTCCGGGATGTGGTACCGAATCGTGAGGATCAGCATGATGGACAGTGCGCCGATGGCCCAGTGTGCGCCTGCCTCCATGTACCGGAACTTCGCCAGGGAGCCGTGGTCCACGAGGTACACCGTCATGGACCGAACGAACAGGGCACCGACGCCGAGGCCGAGGGCGATGATGATGGGGTCGGTCGTGATGGCGAAGGCACCGAGAACACCGTCGAAGGAGAAGCTGGCGTCCAGGACCTCCAGGAAGATGAACATGGAGAATGCGGCCTGACCGGTGAGCACCAAGGTGTGCCCCAACGCAGCTTCCTCTGCTTCCTTCTTCTGCAGCGTGGCTTCACGCTCCGCCTGCTTCTCCTCCATGAAGTTGGCCAGGCCATTGACGGCCAAGAATACGACGATCCCGAAGATTCCCGCCAGATACACCTCGTGCCGGTGGTCCAGCGGCGCCAGTTGCTCCGCCGCATACACCAGGACCAGGAGGGCCACTGCCACCTCCACGGCGGTGACCCGGCCCACGTGCTTCAGTGGCTTCTCGATCCAGGTCAGCCACAGCACATCACGGTCCTCGTCCAGGATGAAGTCGAGGAAGAGCATGAGGAGGAACATTCCACCGAACGCCGCGATGGTGGAGTGGGCGCTGCCCAGGATGAATCCGTAGGTACCGGGTTCCTCTGGGTCGCCGCGTTCCATCGCCAGGTTCCAGGCTTCGATGGGGCCCACGTTTCCGGTCAAGCAGACGATCACGAACGGGAAAACCAGCCGCATGCCGAATACGGCGATGACGATGCCGACCGTCAGGAACATGGTTCGCCAGAAGTGGCTCATCTTCCCCAGGTACTTCGCGTTCACCGCCGCATTGTCGAAGCTGAACGTGATCTCCAGGGCGATCAGGATCAGGGTGATGACCAGGGCGTTGGGGCCGCCATAGAAGAACGCGACGACGAGCACCGCAAGGGTGATCAGTAGGTCCCACCGGAAGAACTTGAGTAGATGCACAGGAGGCTTTCGAATAGGTGTGACTAGGTTGGAGGGCCGGGTGAACCGACCTGGGCGCCGTCGCCTGGGTGTGGCCGTGCCGCAGTGGGCATTGCCATGGACAACGGTACAGCGCCCAAGGAAACGTCACACGTGGCGTCGCAATCAGTCCTTGCTGCACTCGGGTGGCAGCATGGAGATATGAGCGCCGCCGACATCCGCATCCGCAAGGCAACTTCTCACGATGTGCATGCCATCCGACAGCTGGTGATCCCGTATGCCGCGGAGCGCATTCTTCTGGAGAAGGAGGCCGTGGCGTACTACGAATCCATTCAGGAGTTCCGTATCGCGGAGGACGCAGATGGCAACGTGGTCGGCTGCGGAGCACTGCATTGCATGTGGGAGGACATTGCAGAGGTGCGCACCCTCGCAGTGACCTCGGGTGTTCGTGGCAAGGGAGTGGGCCACATGCTGCTGAATCAACTGCTGGATGATGCGCTGGAGCTGGGGGTCTCCCGGGTCTTCTGCCTGACCTTCGAGGTCGGATTCTTCGAGCGCCATGGGTTCACCGTCATGAAGGAACAGTCCGCGGTGGACCCCGAGGTCTTTGCGGAGCTGCTGCGCTCCCAGGATGACGGCGTCGCCGAGTTCTTGGACCTGGCCCGCGTCAAGCAGAACACCCTGGGCAACACCCGCATGATCACCACCATTCGCTGATTGCCTCCGGGCGGCGAGTTCAGGCGCAACACTGTTCTGATCAATCTGGTGGTTGCCTTTGGGAGTTGTGAGCAATCTGGCATGTGAAGAGTTGCGGCCGTTACTGCCCGCATTCCCGTGGATGCGTAATATGCGGATGTTGGTATCACTTGCCTATTGGAGACATTCGTGACAAGAAAAATGGGTTCCCGGAGGCCCTTCTGGAGGAAACCTTGGTTCTTATGGACCGTTGGCGTCATTGCCGTTGTGCTCCTGTTGGGTGCGCTCCCCTGGGCCGTCATCATCATCGGAGCGTTGATTCTTGCTCTGGGCGGCTTGGTTTGGATCAGGAACAAGAACTCCGGACAGCGTGAGGGACGTTTCAAACCGTTGACCATCTTCATCGGCGGCGCCTTGGCGGTGCTGCTTGGGATCGGGTTCACCGTCAGCCCCACGGAGTCGGAGAAGGTGGCGGACTCGCAGGGGGACGAGAAGGCGGCTTCCTCGGAAGCGGCGGCTCCGGCACGAGCGGTGGTGGCTTCCATCTCCGAGCGACTGGGGAAGAGCTGCGACGACGACACCATGGGCGTGAAGCAGGGCGACGTCACTATTTGGTGCGATCCCGAGTCCGGGGTGTCCGCGCCCTTCGTGTGGGTGGACGCCAAGGGGCATGATGCCGCAGAAGCGGCCAAGCAAAAGGTTGCGGCAGAAGAGAAGGCGGCCGAGGAAAAAGCGGCAGCCGAGAAGAAAGCGGCCGAAGAAAAGGCCGCCAAGCAGAAAGCCGCTGAGGAAAAAGTAGCCGAGCAGAAGGCTGCCGAAGAAAAGGCCGCTAAGGCCGAGGCCGAGCGTAAGGCGGAGGCCGAGCGCCAGGCTCAGCAGCAGCAAGAACAGCAAGACCAGCAACAACAGCAAGACCAGCAGCAGAACACCAACGTCTACTACCAGAACTGCACCGCCGTCCGCGACGCCGGCGCCGCTCCGATTCACAAGGGGGATCCCGGCTATGAACGCCACTTGGACCGCGACGGAGACGGAGTCGGCTGTGAATGAGCCGCGTCGCACTCGAAAATTGACCGCACTCGCTGCGATGCTGGCAGTGGCCGGCCTGGGCCTCGCCGCTTGCGGTGAGGACGCCTCCACCCCCTCCGCCGCGGACGAGACACAGTCTCAGTCCGTGCTCCCCGAGCCCTCCACGTTCTACGAGACCCCGGAGGCGCAGGCTTCGGAGGCCCAGGTTCCGAAAAAGACGGAAGCGGCGCCGAAGGCGACGAAGACCGCTGAGCCGAGCGCCAGGGCGTCGGGCACTGCGTCGTCGGGCACTGCGAAGAAGAAGAATGGCTCAGGTCTGAGCGTCACCGTGGCGCTGGAGAAGATCCCCACCAAGGGGCGTGCTCCGCGTAACGCCTACGACCGGGACGAGTTCGGGAAGGGGTGGAAGGACCCCGACCGGAATGGGTGCGACACACGCAATGATGTGCTCGGCCGTGACCTCACGGGGACCACGTACAGGGACGGCACGCACGAGTGCGTCGTGTCGACCGGTACTTTGGCGGACCCGTACACGGGAACCAAGATCGAGTTCGTGCGCGGCCCTGACACGTCCATCGAGGTGCAGATCGACCACGTCGTGGCCCTGTCCAACGCTTGGCAGACCGGCGCGCAGCAGCTTTCCGCAGAGGACCGGCTGCTCCTGGCCAACGACCCGATGAACCTGCTCGCCGTGGACGGGCCCACCAACATGGGCAAGTCGGACGGCGACGCCGCGACCTGGCTGCCGCCGGCCAAGGCCTATCGCTGTGACTACGTCGCGCGGCAGACCGCGGTGAAGCTCAAGTACGGGCTTTGGATGACCTCGGCGGAGAAGTCCGCCATCAACAACGTCGTCAAGTCCTGCCCCGGGCAGACGATCCCGACGAAGTAGCGCTCAGGCGGGCAACGTAACGCCTGCGTCGGTTTGCGCGGCGAGACCATCCTTGAGCAGACCGGCCAGGCAGCGTTCGCGCTGCTCGGCGTCTGCCTTGAGGTGCCGGAGCGCCGCCAGCTCGGCGATGTCGGTTTCCACATGCCCGACGCCGCGGAGCAGCTCTGCAGCCACCGGTGCCTCGGCGCCGCGCAAGACGGCCATCATGGCGCCTCGCACCTGGCGGTCGGTACCCTCCCAGGCCTGGCCCTTGGGAGTGTAATGCGGTGCGGGACGGCCTGCCTTGATCCAGGCGCAGCGGTGCTGGACAGGGCACTGCTCGCACAGGGGAGTGCGGGCCTTGCAGACCAGTGCGCCCAGCTCCATGGAGGCCGCATTCCAGCGGTTGGCCTCGTCGATACCCTGGATCGTCGTGGTGTTGGGCATGAGGTCATGGGCCAGAACGGCCTCGGCCCGCGTGTAGGACTTCTCCGGCAGGGCGTTGCCGGTGACGGCGCGGGCCTCAACCCGTCTGATATTGGTGTCCACCACGGTGGCAGGAATGCCGAAGGCGAAGCTCGCGACCGCGGCGGCCGTGTACTCACCGATACCGGGCAGCGCCCGGAGTTCCTCGTGGTCGGCAGGAACCTTTCCTCCGTGAACCTCAACGATCTCCTGGGCGCACGCGTGGAGTCGTAGTGCGCGGCGTGGATATCCGAGGCCGGACCAGGCACGGACGGCCTCCCCGGAGGGTTCCGCTGCGAGGTCGGCAGGCGTGGGCCAGCGCTGCATCCACTCCTCCCAGTGGGGGAGTACGCGTTTGACCGGGGTCTGCTGCAGCATCACCTCGGAGACCAGGACTCCCCATGGCGAGCACTCCGAGTGGCGCCAAGGGAGATCGCGGCCGGCATCGGCGAACCAGGCGATGACCTCGGCCCGCAGTTCGGCTGCGTCGAGGCCGGCCGCTGCGTCGGCGGTCTCCGTGGGGTTTGGGCCGTTGCGTCTTTTGGCGGTCGCGGCGGTTGCAGTGACTGTTTCTGCCGCGACAGGGAGCACTGTGTTGAGGGTGGACGGAACGCGGGTAGGCACCCCACGATCATACTTTTGCGGTGCGGCCCAGGCTTTCCGTCAGTGCAGCGGTGGTTCAGCAGGGGGCGCTGACGGAAAGCCTGGGAAAGAGTGCGGAAAGGGCGAATCCACGGATCGTGGGGTCCGACACCATAGGATGGGCGTCATGAGCACCAGCCCTGGACCTCAGCGCCCCAGCGCAGCTGTGTACCGGCGCAGGCGGATTGTGGTCCTCGTCCTCGCCGTGGTGGTTCTCGCCCTGCTCATCTGGGGCATCGTGGCCGGAGTCCGCGGTGTCGCCGGGCTCTTCGACAAGGGCAACGACAAGTCGACGTCTGCGAAGGCGAGCGATGCCGCCAAGGCGGACCCCGCGTCGTCGGGCACTCCTACGCCGGCGGGCGCCAACCCGGACGGCACGTGTCCAGCGGGCGCCGTCAAGATCACGGCCGCCACGGACAAGCAGTCCTACGGGGCCAAGGACAAGCCCGTGCTGCTCATGAAGCTGAAGAATTCTCTCGATGACCCCTGCACTCTTGACGTGGGCACCAAGCAGCAGGAGTTCCTCATCACCTCCGGATCCGACCGGATCTACTCCACCAAGGACTGCCAGGCGGACGGCAAGTCGACCAAGCTCGAGCTGGAGCCCGGCAAGGAGGAGACCGCTCGGTTCACGTGGGACCGTGAGCGCTCGCAACCCAAATGTGAGCCCGTCAGCGTGAAACCCCGCGCCGGTACTTACACGCTCAAGGTCACGCTCGGAAAGTTGGCTTCCAAGCCGGTCCAGTTCAACCTGAACTGACGCCGGGCGAGGCACTGGCGGTGCGTAACTTCAGCTGGATTCTCAACCTCAGCGCAATCGTGTCGAAATCGCCCGCTGAGAATGGAGATCGAGCTGAAGTTAGGTGCGTAGGGTCGGGCGTCGGGTACGTGGGGCAGGGGCGCAAGAACGGAACCGCTGCGCTGATCAGCGGTAGCGATTCACCAGGGTGGCCTCGGCGAAGCGGCTGAGTCCCTCACGGACCGTGCGCGCCGCGTCGACGTCCACACCTGGAGTCGTGGTGAGATCGTCAACTGTGGCCGCCATGAGGTTCTGTAACCCACCGAAGCGAGCCGTGATGGTTTCACGCACGCTCCGGCTCAGGTTCTCGACTCCACCGAGCAGGCGCAGGCCGAGCGGTTGTACGGGTAGGTCCAAGGCTTCCTGAGAGGCGCGGAAGCCCAGAACGTGAGCCACCGAGGACAGCTCCACCAGATCGGTGGAGGACAGCGTGGCCAACTGTTCCAGAGCCGCAGAAGACTCCACAGCGGTGTTGGCGTGGCCGGCGTTCACCGCGGCAAGAGCATAGTCCGCTATGACTGTGCCGGCCTCGGCATCCCGTCCCGTCAGTTCTTGTAGCTGGAGTTCGATGAGACGACCGTCGGTACCGAGTTCAAGGACGTACTGGGCGATCTCATCACTGATGCGGCGCAGCATCTCCTGACGCTGCACCACGGAGGCCACGTCTCGCACGGAAACGGTGTCCTCGATCTCCCGCTTGGACAGCTCGGCGGTGACCTGGTCCAACCTGAGCCGGTACCGCGTCAGTGTGGTCAGCGCCTGAGTGGCACGCGCCAGAATGGACTCGGTGTCCTCCAGCTGGTGCCGGGTCTGCCCCACGAAGATGGCGATCATCTGCATGGATGCCGAGACGGTGATGACCGGCAGGCCGGTCTGGGTGGCCACCCGTTGAGCGGTGCGGTGGCGGGTCCCGGATTCGTCCGTGGGGATGGCCGAATCGGGGACCAGTTGTACGGATGCCTTCAGGATCCGTGTGGCGTCGTGGTTGACGACAATGCCACCGTCCATCTTGGCGAGCTCCCTCAAGCGTGGGGGAGTGAACTCGATGTCGATGTTGAACCCGCCGGAGCAGATGGCCTCCACCGTGTCGTCATGCCCGAGTACGATCAAGGCGCCGGTGCGGCCACGCAGAATCCGGTCGAGCCCCTCACGCAATGCGGTGCCTGGGGCTACCCGGGCCAGGGTGGCGGCCAGGGTGGGATCAGTGGTGGGCTGCATGGTGTTCCTTCTTGTACCCCGGGCGTGACGCGTGGAGGCGGCGGTGATGTTCAGCGAGCGGTGTACGCCCTGACCCCCATCGTAGGGAATGTTCCCCGCGAGACGGAGTCACTGGCCCATGCCCATGGCTCGTGTGACGAACGCATCGGAGATCGAGGTGTCGCCGTCCCGGAAGAAGATCTCCAGGGCGTCCGATACGGTGTCGACGGGGATCAGTTGGAATCCGTTGGGCAGGGTCCCCGGGTTCTGCTGTCCGCGGGGGAAGACGGCGGCCACGAATCCGAGCCGTTCCGCCTCGTTGATGCGCTGGCTGAGGTCTCTGACCGGACGCAACTCTCCGGCCAGCCCCACCTCGCCGAAAGCCACCACGTTGGGCGGCAACGGGGTCTCCGTGAACGATGAGGCCACTGCGAGCACCACGGCCAGGTCCACGGACGGCTCGGAGAGTTTCACACCTCCCACGGTGGCGACATAGGACTCGTGCTTGGTGAGGTTCAGGCCGGCACGGGCCCGCAGCACAGCCAGCAGCATCGAGACGCGAGAGGCGTCCAGCCCGGTGGCGGATCGCTTGGGTTGGGCCGCTTCTGACGGGGTCAGCAGGGCCTGTACTTCTGCGACGATGGGGCGCAGTCCCTCCATCGCCACGGTCACGCAGGTTCCGGCCACGGGCGCCGGGGTGCGGGTCAGGAACAAGCGGGTGGGGGCTTCCAGACCCTCGATGCCGTCCGTGGTCAGGTCGAAACAGCCCACCTCGTCGGTGGATCCGTAGCGGTTCTTGACCGCGCGAAGCAGCCTGAGGCGTGAGTGGCGCTCGCCCTCGAACTGGCAGACCACGTCCACCAGGTGTTCCAGCAGCCGGGGGCCGGCGATGGAACCGTCCTTGGTCACGTGCCCCACCAGGATGGTGGCGATATTCCTGTCCTTGGCGGCACCGATGACTCCAGCGGCGACCTCTCGGACCTGGGAGACGCCGCCCGCCACGCCGTCCACTTCCGCGGAGGACAGGGTCTGGACCGAGTCGACGATCAGCAGGTCCGGCGAGACCTGATCCACCTGTCCAAGGGCCTGCCCCAGATCGGATTCAGCGGCAAGATACAGCGAATCCGCCACGGCATTGATGCGGTCTGCGCGCAGTTTCACCTGGGCGGCCGATTCCTCACCGGTCACGTAGAGGACCTTGCCGCCTTGCCGGGCCACACGGGCGGCAACGTCCAGCAGCAGCGTCGATTTGCCGACACCAGGCTCTCCGGCCAGGAGCACCACGGCGCCCGGGACCAGCCCTCCGCCCAGGACTCGGTCGAACTCCGGTATACCGGTGTGACGGTGACCTGCAATGGTGGCGTCCACTTGTACGATGGGTTGCGCGGGCGTCGAGACCGCGGTGGCCGACGTCTTGCCCCGCGTGGTGTCCGCCCCGATCTCCTCAACGCTGCCCCAGGCTTGGCACTCGCCGCAGCGACCCACCCACTTGATGGTGGTCCAGCCGCACTCGCTGCAGCGGTAACCGGGGGCCTGCCTGCCCTTGGGAGTCTTGGATGCCATGTATCCAAGACTAGGCGGAACCCCTGACGCCATGCTTCTCGTTGTCCACAGTCCGGTTGGGTACGTGATTAGCGCACACCGATGCCGTGCCATCGGCTGATCGCTTCACGGTCCGCGGTGGTGAGGCCGGCGCTCACGACGCTACCGTCGCGACGTAAGCCGAGGGTGTGGGTTGAACCTGCCGCCACGGCCACGATGTCGCGCCATCCATCGACCTCGCATTGCCCGTGACTGCTGTCGCCCACGGCGAGAACTCTCCCGTTGGTGTCCAGCCCGACGGTGTGGTGGCTGCCGGCGTCCACCGCGTGGACATCGCGCCAATCCTGGACCCCGTCCACTGCAGAGGCGTTGCCAGTGGCGATCACGGCGCCGGATGACGTCAGCCCGACCGTGTGCAGGCACCCTGCGGAGATCGCGATCAGGTTCTCCCAGCCGTCCACGTTGCACTGCCTGCGGTGGTTGTTGCCACAGGCCACCGCGCATCCGTCGGCCCGAAGTCCCACCGAGTGCCAGTCTCCGCACGAGACCGCCGCGATGTCGGTCCAGACCTGGACGTCACAGGCCCCTTCTGACTCCCGTCCCGCGGCGACGACTGTCCCGTCGGTGAGCACCCCGAGGGTTCGACGCCAGCCGGCAGCCACGCTGCGGATGTCCCGCCAGCCGGCAACCCGGCACTGTCCATCCTGGTCCCACCCGGTCGCGCATACGGTGCCGTCGGAACGGAGGCCGACGGTGTGGGAACGTCCGGTGTTCTTCGCAGTGTGGACGTTGCCGACCGCCACGGAGACGACGTCGGTCCACTGGTCCACATCGCATTCACCCGAGCGAGAATCGCCGGCCGCAACCACGGATCCGTCCTGCCGGACCGCGACCGAATGGCGCCGCCCGGCCGCCATTACCACCAGACGGTTAGCGATACCGGATGACACCTTCACGGATGGCGTCAGCGAACTTGTATATCTCTTCCAGTCCGTCGATCGCATGGCGGGTCTCAGTCTTGTTTTCGTCGAGGATCCCCAAGTACTTCCGCTTCCCGTTGAAGCGAAGCCGAGCCACGGGCCTGCGGTTGTTGTCGTCCAGGAGAACGGCGAAGTACGACTTGGAATCCCGGTGCGTAATCCGCTCCGGCGGAACTTCGGAACAGCCGATTGCCTTGACTATCTGGTATCCCTGAAGTTCGTCGGCGGTGGTGACGATATCGGACAGGACATCTTCGGAGTCCGAGTTGGCCGTGGTTCCGGTGTCTTCACCGTTCTGCGCGGTCTCCGTAGGTGGAACAGCTTCACTGTCGCTCACGCCCAAAGCGGCCTTGAGTCGGTCGTTGACCTGTTCGGTCAGGAACTGGCGTGAGGCCTTCGCGACCAGCGGGGTGAACTGTTCCCTGACCTTGGCGGTGAACGATCCTTCGTAAACGCGGGTTGTGAAGAACCGCACCCACTCATCAGATGGTTCGCGGAACTGGGCTGCGATCTCACGCTTGAGGGCGCCAACATACTTGAGTTCTTCGGCTGCGCTGATGATCGATTCCAAGTCGAAGCTGCCCTTGCTGAGTTTCTGGATCTCAGGCAACAGAGTTTCGTCAATGTCTTCCAGGTCCAACACCAGGAATGGTTTGGCGTCCATCTTGTTCGGGGCATCCAGGTCAGTATAGAACTGCCAGACCACGCCGTTCGTGAGCGCAGCGATCCGAGCATTGGTCGTTGCGAAGTAACGGAAGAGCTGCGACGCATGCTCTACCTTCAGGCCATTCTGGGAGGTCTTGCACTCGATGAGAATCTGCACCTCTCCATCGCGCAATACTGCGTAGTCGATCTTCTCGTGCTTCTTGGTGCCTACATCCGCGGTGTACTCAGGGACAACCTCAAGTGGGTTGAAGACGTCATACCCGAGAATCGTAGAGATGAAGGGCATCACGAAAGCATTCTTGGTGGCCTCTTCGGTGTTGATCGAATCGGCTTGGGTGCGGATCTTGGTTGCCAAAGCTGCAAGGCGTTCGGTGAACTCCATGAGTGATGTCTCCTGAGCGGGTGAATAGATCTACGGACAGTACTCCCGAACTCGTGAGCACATCAGCTCCGATTGTACTGAGCGTCGGCGAAATGATCGTAATCTGTGCCACCGACAGTTTGATATGTGTCTATCAGTTTTCCATCGGTTCCTGGCGTCGGTAGGACCGCACAACGTCGGTGCTGGGTCCGTCGTCAGTACCGACGCTGTGCTGTTGCACCGACGTAGTGCAGTGGTCCTAACTCAGTGCTGCCCCAGCCCAGCGGCGAATGGCCGCATACCCGGCCTCCCTCACCGGGGATGCGGACAGGAACACGTCATGCAGGGCACCCTCCAACCGCCGGATGGACACGTCGGTGCCCAACCGCGTGGCTCGTTCCGCGATCTGGTCCACCACGAGTACGGTGTCGCACCGCAGCATCTCGTCCGACCATGTGGCCTGGATCAGAGACTTCGTGGACAACAAGGTGAGCACCGGGATCTCCAGCGAGAGCTCGTTCAGGACCTTGGCATGCGCGTCGAGGATCGCCTTCATCCATCCCGGCCTGGTCCGA
This sequence comes from Galactobacter sp., assembly GCF_022712295.1. GTDB lineage: Bacteria > Actinomycetota > Actinomycetes > Actinomycetales > Micrococcaceae > Galactobacter. Next base: position 5,910 of record NZ_JALAGT010000203.1, on the reverse strand, counting down.
AACCCACGTTCCGGCCGCCACGCGGCCTCGTACGTCCACTCGCCGTCCAGCTCGGAGGACACGGATCGGGCATAGAAACCCAGGTCCACGTTGGGCAGTTCGCGCAGCGGCGCCCACTTGGATTGCGCGTTCATCAGCGGCGTCAACACCTCCCGCCCCACCCGGGACCCCTGGAACTCCAGCCAAGGCGAGTTGAGGATCAGCCCGGCTACCCGGCCGCGATTCCGTGCGGCCCACAGCGAGAACGTCAGCCCCCCGGTGGAATGGCCGAGCAGCACCAGCCTCCGCCCCGCCCTTTCCGTTCCCATCGCGGAGAGCGCGGCCTCGACGTCCTCGTCATACGTGGTGAGATCCTCGATATACCCAGGCGTCTGCCCGTCCCGCAGGCTGCGCCCGTACTTGCGCAGATCCAACGCGAAGAAGCGCGCGCCCATCCGGGAGATCTCCCGCGCCAGCTCGGCCTGGAAGAAGTAGTCGCTCCATCCGTGGACGTAGAGTACGTCGGCGCCCGCCAGCGGGGCGGCCTTGGGTCGAAACCACTGCCCGACGGCGCGTGCCCGGCCCGGCGCCCGCGGCGCCGGGTCCTCTCGGGGATCGTAGGCCACCAACGTGGCCACGACGGGGCCCTCGCTGTCCGTTCCGAGCGGCAGGGTGCGGGCACGAAATCCGGGGCCGAGGACGTCGGGCACGAAACCTTCTGCAGCCGTGGCCCACCGCGAGATCATGCCGCCCATCAGTCCAGGTCCTTGAGGGTGGGCAGGTAGCGAACGGCCTCATCATGCGGAATGCCGGTGGCCTCCAGCAGGTCCACCGTGAGCGGTCGCAGCATCATGACCAGGCCAACGGCCTGCGGGTCGGAGGCGCCGAGGGCGTGCGGAGCCAGCTGCGAACTGAGTTCGACCAGCCTGCTCCTGGTCTGGGACATGTAACGGTCGCGGCCGTGCGGCGAGGGATCGGCCACGGAGGAGGACATGACCAGGACGGCGTCGGCAAGGGTCTCCATGGCGTCGGCCAGATCCGCCCGGATCCGCTCGCTCAGAACCTCGTTGCTCATCAGGGTTGCGGTCCTGCGGCACAGCACGCGGATGTTGCGCACGGCAAGGTCGGCCTCCTTCTGGACGCGCTGCAAGGCAGCGACTTCCCCGCGCCTGCGCCACCCGCTGGGGGAGATTCTCGCGAACTCCGCCGACTCCTTCATCTCGCGGGCGGCCGCATCCACCAGCGACTGCGTCCCGCGGGCGCGGACCAGCGAATGCCAAGCCAATTTGGCGTCGTCCTGTGCCAGCGACCTGGACAGCTCCCGAACCGCGGCCGCGGTTTCCTTCAGCAGGTCGGAGAGAGCCTTGGCAGGCTCGCGGCTGGGGTCCTTGGGCCAGAGCATCACCAGGATCAGGGCCACCGTGCCGCCCGTGATGGCATCGAGGGAGCGTGAGAACGGGCCGGATTCTGGCAGAGGAAGCAACACCACCAGCAGGGATTGCAGCCCGAACTGCATGGAGAACACCACGCCGGAATCCAGGAAGCGGGAGATGATCAGGGACACGAAGACCACCACGGCCGCCTGCCACAGACCCTGCCCGAAGGCGGTCATCAAGAGGTCTCCGACCACGATCCCGAAGGTGCAGCCGATCGCGACCTCCAACGTGCGGCGCACATGTGAGGTGGTGGCGAAGTTCAGGGAGATCAGCGCGGACGTCGCGGCGAAGAGCGGCCCATCATGGCCCAGGACGGTCTCGGCGAACCAATAGGAGAACACCGACGCGAAGGTTGCCAGGATGATCTTGGGCAGGGAGATGCGTACGCGCCGCACACCGGCCTTGGCCCTGTGACGCAGGGCTCCGCGAAAGCTGGCGAATCGAGACGAGGACATGACCACATCCTTGCATCTTGTCCATGACGCGTGGGTGACGAGAACGCTGCCCAACGAGCACGGCCGGGATGAAACAAGGTACCGGAAATGTTCACTGCCCGTTCACCGGCTCCCGGCTGTTGATTCACCTGTCCTCCTTAGCGTCAAAGCCATGCACAAGAACATGCAGCGTATCGGCGCAGGCGTCGCCTTCCTTTCCATTGCCGCGCTGGGCCTCACGGCCTGCGGTGGGTCCAACAACCCCACCTCCGACTCCTCCGGTTCCGCCTCGGGCGACGCGGACACCAAGCAGCTCTCCGGCACCCTCTCCGGTTCCGGCGCGTCCAGCCAGGAGGCCGCCATCGCGGCCTGGCAGAACGGCTTCACCTCCACCCAGTCCGGCGCCCAGGTCCAGTACAACCCTGTTGGCTCCGGCGCCGGGCGCAAGGCGTTCCTGGCCGGTCAGGTGGCCTTCGCAGGATCCGACGCGGCACTAGCCGGCGACGAGCAGACGCAAGCCCAGAAGCAGTGTGGCGACGGCGGCGCCCTCAACATCCCCGCCTACGTCTCTCCCGTGGCCGTCACCGTGAACCTGGACGGCATCAAGGAAGTCAACCTGGATGGGCCGACCATCGCCAAGATCTTCGCAGGCGAGATCACCCAGTGGGATGACAAGGCCATCACCGAACAGAATCCCGACGCTGACCTGCCAAGCACCAAGATCACCCCCATCCACCGCTCCGACGATTCCGGTACCACCGAGAACTTCACCGAGTACCTGGATGCCGTGGCCAAGGACGAGTGGGGCGAGGGCGTCGTGGAGACCTGGCCCAAGGGCTTCGGCGGCGAATCCGCTCAGGGCACCTCAGGAGTCGTGAAGCTGGCAGGGTCCACCGAGGGTTCCATCGCCTACGCCGACCTCTCCGCAGTAGGCGATGACCTGGGCAAGGTGGCCGTCAAGGTGGGGGATGAGTACCAGGCGCCCACCGAGGAAGCCGCCGCGAAGAACGTGGAACTCGCCGAGAAGGTCGAGGGCACCGAGGAGAACGACCTGGCCCTGGAGCTGGACCGCACCAGCCAGGAAGCCGGTCAGTACCCCATCGTGCTGGTCAGCTACCACGTGTACTGCTCCACCTACAAGGATCAGAACACCGCCGACCTCGTGAAGGCCTTCGGCACCTATGTTGTCTCCGACGAAGGGCAGAAGGCCGCGGAGGAAGCCGCCGGTTCCGCGCCGCTCACCGAGACCACCGCAGAGCAGGCCAAGACCGCCATCGATTCGATCACCGTCGCGAAGTGAACCGACCAGCATGAGCACAGCAGCACCCGTGAAATCGGGACCCAGTGAATCGGGAGTCGGCGCCACGGGTTCAGGCCGGGCCGGAGACAAGGTGTTCTCCGGCCTGGCCCTGGCCGCTGGGATCATCATTCTGGCGGTCCTCGCATTCGTCACCGCCTACCTGATCATCGAGGCATGGCCGGCTCTCGTTGCGGACCCGGAGGAGATCTCCACCGGCACCAGCTTCTGGAGCTATGTGGGCCCCCTCATGGTGGGGACGCTCATCACCGCCGCCATCGCCCTGCTCCTGGCGACCCCGGTAGCGATGGGTGTGGCTCTCTTCATCTCCCATCTGGCCCCGCGCAGGATCGCCGGACCGGTGGGTTACGTGATCGACCTGTTGGCCGCCATCCCCTCCGTGGTCTATGGAGCCTGGGGCATGATGGTGCTCGGTCCGGCCATGGTGGGCTTCTACGAATGGCTGCACAAGTACCTGGGATGGATCCCCCTCTTCGGCGAGCCCTCCTCCACCGGTCGCACCCTGCTCACCGCATCCGTGGTGCTGGCCGTGATGATCCTGCCGATCATCACCTCGCTCTCCCGCGAGATCTTTGTGCAGACCCCCAAACTCCACGAGGAAGCCGCACGCGCTCTCGGCGCCACGCGCTGGGAGATGATCAAGATGTCCGTGCTGCCCTTCGCCCGCCCCGGCGTGATCTCCGCGATCATGCTCGGCTTGGGCCGGGCCCTCGGCGAGACCATGGCCGTCACCCTGGTCCTCTCCGCCGGATCGCTGACGCCCAACCTGATCGGGGCGGGTAACCAGACCATTCCCTCGGAGATCGCGCTGAACTTCCCTGAGGCCTTCGACATGCGACAGAACGAGCTGATCGCGGCCGGCCTCATCCTCTTCGTCATCACCTTGTTGGTGAACATGGCCGCTCGTTGGATCGTGAACCGCCACAAGGAATTCTCTGGAGCCAATTGATGAACCTCCCTGATTCAACAGACGCGGTGCGCTCAACAGACGCGGTGCGCTCGCCGCAGGCGAGTGCAGGCACTGTGCCCGACGACGCGTCGTCGGACCTTGCCGCCCGTCCCGTGAGCGGCACGAACCACGAGGGGCCCTCCGGGCCCCGCCGCCACGGCCGCTCCCGACTCGCCGCCGGGCGGACACCTCGCTGGACCGGCTGGGGTGTCGGGGCGGGTGCCCTGGTGCTCGGCGCGGCATGCTCCGCGCTCATCGGATTCGGCATCACCAGCTGGCTGATCTTCTCAGCGGTGATCTACGTGGTAGCGATGTACGCGCTCACGTGGGCCGTGGAGAACCGGCGCAAGGCCACCAACGGGCTGTGGACCAACCTGATCGTGGGCGCCTTCCTCGTGGCGTTGATTCCACTGATCTCCGTGCTCTGGACCGTGATCTCCAACGGCTGGGCAGGGATCACCGCACCGGGGTTCTTCGCCTCGGACATGGTGGGCATCACGGGCGCTCAGGATCAGGCCACCGCGTCGGGCTCGCAACCGTTGCTCGGCGGCATCAAGCACGCCCTGATCGGCACGCTGATGATCACGTTGGCCGCGAGCCTGATCTCGGTGCCGATCGGACTGCTGGCCTCCATCTACCTGGTTGAGTACTCGAACGACAACCTGTTCGCGAAGGTGCTGCGATTCTTCGTGGACGTGATGACCGGCATTCCCTCCATCGTGGCCGGACTGTTCGCCACCGGGCTCATGATGGTGCTGACGCAGACCGTGTTCGGCCTGCCGCCAGGCTCCAACATCATGGGCTTCTCCGCCGCGATCGGACTTTCCGTGCTCATGATCCCCGTGGTGGTCCGTTCCACCGAGGAGATGCTGCGGGTGGTTCCCAACGAACTGCGCGAGGCGTCCTCCGCCCTGGGCGTGCGCAAGTGGCGAACGGTCATGAAGGTGGTGCTGCCCACCGCACTGTCCGGTATCGCCTCAGGCGTCACGTTGGCCATCGCCCGCGTGGTCGGAGAGACCGCACCCATCCTCGTGACCGCAGGCGTGGCCCTGTCCACCAACTGGAACCTGGTCCAGAACTGGATGATGACGCTGCCCGTCTACATCTACCGCCAGCTCATGAACCCCACGGCACCGGCGGCACCAGGACCCTCGGAGGAACGCGCCTGGGGCGCCGCCTTGACCCTCATCATCATCGTGATGGTATTGAACCTGTTGGCCCGACTGATCGCCCGAGCATTCGCACCGAAACAAGGCCGCTGAGCGGTCTGCCTCACCGAACACGTACAACATCCCAGTCTTGAGTTCCGAGACCGAGCTGCCAAGATTCGATCTCCACGACCCGAACTCCAAGACTCAAGTTCCAAGACTCAAGTTCCAAGACCAAGGACGAGACAACCCCCATGGCCAAACGCATCGACGCCCACGATCTGGACGTCTTCTACGGCAAATTCCGCGCGGTCGAAGGCGTGAACATCAACATCGAGCCGCGCTCGGTGACCGCCTTCATCGGACCGTCCGGCTGCGGCAAGACCACTTTCCTGCGCACGTTGAACCGTATGCACGAGGTGGTGCCGGGCGCACACGTGTCCGGATCGGTGCTGCTGGACGGCGACGACATCTACGGTTCAGGTGTGGACCCGGTGTCGGTGCGCTCGCAGGTCGGCATGGTCTTCCAGCGCCCCAACCCGTTCCCGACGATGTCGATCGCGGACAACGTGCTCGCGGGCGTGCGGCTCAACAACCGCCGCATGTCGAAGGGCGACCAGCAGGACCTCGTCGAGCGGTCGCTGCG
>NZ_JALAGT010000202.1 GCF_022712295.1 Galactobacter sp. | reverse complement strand
GCCACCGGTGCGCACCCGGGCCGCAGTGTAGACGTCGGCCAGGGTACAGACGTTGGCAACCGTCGCGTTGAAGCCGAAGCCGCCGCCGGCGGAGACACCGCAAGCCTCGGCGCAGGCGCCATCATCACGGTCCTTTCGACCGGCATGAAGTTCACCTCCCCGGCCCGCGCCTTCCCCACTGAAACCCCGATGACCGTGTCAGAGGACCACTATTGGCGCGGCTACCGCGAAGGACGCGGAGACCAACGCCAACAACTCACCGACCGAGAACACGACCTCCAACGCCAAGAAGACACCATCTTCGCCGCAGAAGACCACCTCAAGCAGATGGCCGAGGCTCTTCTCGGACACAGCACCGCATCGTAGGACACTGTGCCGCTTGACCAGCCACGGCCGACGCATCGCCGGTTCATGAGAACGTCGCCAAGCAGCACGCCGTGGCAGCATGACATTCACTTGCGGGACAGCCTCCTTCAGGACGGACGGAGCCTTCACTGTCAGCCTGCGCGGAACCGCGGCGCCCCGCTCAATCCAGCTGGGGGCAGGACCCTTCGACCGATGTTGTCAGGCTCGCGAGTCCGCCTCGGAGGTTTCGGTGGCCTCCGCCCAGTGTTCTTCCGAGGAGTCGATGACCGTGTTGAGGACGTCCACTGCGGTGGCGATTGCAGAGCCATCGAGGGAAGCCGCGCGCATACGGTTCTCGACGTCCACCATCCAGGCGGTCTGGGCCGCTGCTGCGTCGGCCAGCTTCTGCCGACCCGTTGTTGAGGGAACCAGCAGTTTCGCCCTGGCATGACGCGGGTTCGGGGCCCAGGTGGCCAGCCCGGCAGCAACGAGGTCGTCAGCCACCCGCTGCACGCTCTGCCTCGCGAGCCCCAAACCGTGAGCAATGTCTGCCACCGAGCTGGGCTCGGCGCCGGCAGCGGAGAGCACCTGCCAACGTGCCGCGGTCAGTCCGTGATCCTCGGCCACGCGCTGCGCTGTGTAGAGCAACTCCGCCTGGAGAGCGGCGACGGGGGCAACCAGGGACGTGAAGGCAGACGCAGACGAAGACACGAATCATGACAGTACCCTGCCTTCGGGGAATCGTTCGTCACGGGGTGCCTGACGGCGGGCACGGTCGTGGAGTACGGAAACACCACAGGGGCATGTCTGGACAGGACTTCCGGGATGGATTGCGCTCGTGTGAAGGTGGTGTGACAACGCGGGGGAGCGCGTCGCGAGACACAAGAAATTGTCATCCGGCCGGTAATCTTGGGCTCATGGATGCTACTGCCGTTGAACAGGCCGGATGGACGCGTGTTGGGGACCATGAATGGGTGCGCACTGAGCGCCCGGCCCACGTGAACCTGGGCCTCGTGGTAGGAACGGAGCGCGCACTGGTGGTCGATACGGGTGCAGGTCCGCGCTCGGCCGGTCGGCACCTGGAAGCGGTCAGGCTCATCACCGACCTGCCACTGATCGCAGTCAATACGCATCACCACTACGACCACGCGCTCGGCAATCATGCCTTCGCCCAGGCCGGCGTGACGGAGGTGTGGGGTCATCCCGCCACCATCGAGGCCCTCGATGGTTACGGCGAGCAGCAGCGCGCAGAGATCACCGATGAGGACGACGAGCCGGAAATGAAGGCAGCGTCAGGTCCCGGCACCCGCATCATCCCGCCCACTCATGCTGTGACCGGGGGATTGCAGGAACTGGATCTGGGCGACCACGCGGTCACGTTGACCCATCTCGGTCGTGCACATTCGGCGGGAGATCTGCTGGTGGCGTCGTCCGGAGTCCTGTTTGCGGGCGACGTCGTGGAACAGGGGAATGCGCCGCAGTTCGCGGATTCGTTCCCGCGGGAGTGGCTGAAGGTGATCGGCAAGATCATCGCCCTGGACGAGATCCACGAACACATCGTTCCCGGGCACGGGCAGGTCATGAGCCCCGACTTGGTGCGCGGTCACTACCACCGTTTGGACCAGGCCATCCGCGTCGCGGAAGCAGCGCTGGACGAGCACGCGACCGATGCCACGAAGTCCATCCCCGTGCTGCCATTCGGCCCCATTCAGTCGCGTTACTTCCTGAACCGTTTGAAGGAGACTCGCGACGAGGACGTGTGAGTCTCAGGCCCGGCGGAGGTGTGAGCCTCAGGCCGGGCGCAAGGCACTAGGGCGCGCCCACCTCGACGCCCACACGCCCAAGAGCGGGTAGACGGTCAGCGCTACTCCGATCACGGCGAGCAGGCCGTACCCGAGTGCGGAGACCGGGTCCTGAGCGGTGGTCCATTCGGAATCGGCGCGTAACCGCGGACCGTCCGGTATCGCGGCCAGCGGCTTGATCAAGATCCCGGCAGTGACGGTGGCAATGAGCCCGATGGTCGACATGGTGACGCATGCGCCGGTGCCTGCCGGCCGGGTGACGCCGGGTCCGAAGGGGGTCAATAAATGCGCCTGCAATGAGTCGGCTCCGGTGGCGTCGTGGCGGTCGCGACGCTCTTCCAGGACGGAGACCACGGAGGCGGCCAGCAGGCCGCATACCGTCACGAGCAGCAATGCCCCGACCACGTCCGATGGGCGGTGCCAGCCCAGAGCCACGGTGGAGAGACCTGCTGCACCGGCCACGAACGCACCGAGGCACCCCCAGATGGGGCGGAGCCCGGGCCCCAGACTGAGCAACAAGGCCATGACACCTGCAGCGGCAACGGTGGTGTGCCCGGACGGGAAGGAAACCACATTGGCCTCAGAGATCCCGAAGGATGGCCTTTCCAGCACCTCGCGTTTCAGCAGTTGAGTGAGCAGGATGGCCAGGAGTCCACCGGCAGTGGCGACGAGAGGCCCAAGCAGAGTTTTGCGCACGATCATGCACAGCAGCACGCCGACGCCGCAGGCAATGCCCACGGCTGCGGGAAGGTTGTCCAGGGCGGTGATGAGGAGTTCTGGAGCATCTCCGTAGCGCACCAGTCGCAGCGCAGCCACGAGGGCTCGCTCGTCCGCGTACTGTCCGGAACGGGTGGTCACGAACACCAGATAGACGCCTACGAAGGCAGCCACGAGCGCGGCCAGCGTGACTACGAGCAGCACGGTGGCCCTCACGGGGTGGGCGCGGCGTACCCCGCCTGCGGCGGTCTCCGCGGTGGAGTGGGGGCGCCCGTCCGCGCCGTGCTGCTGCGACATGCCACCAGAATGGCACGCCAGGCGTGGAACTTGCTGCAAACGACCTAGTCTTGAGGCCATGATCACGTCCCACGACCTCCCACCTCTGGCCAACGATCTTCCCCCGGTGGAGGAGATCATCGACAGGATGCGGGTCGTGGAGTTGCCCATGGCCGTGCGTTTCCGCGGCATCACGACGCGCGAGGCCGCTCTCATCGAGGGTCCGGCGGGGTGGGCGGAATTCTCACCGTTCCTGGAGTACGGCCCGGAGGAGGCCTCACGTTGGCTGGCCTGCACCGTGGAGGCCGGGTGGCAGGGGCTCCCGGCTCCGGTTCGCAACTCGGTTCCGGTCAATGCGACCATGCCGGCCGTGGATGCCGCTGCCGTAGCCGACGGCGCCGTGGAGGAGATCCTGGCCCGCTACGACTCCGACGGGCTGCCCGGAACCGTCAAGATCAAGGTCGCGGAGCGTGGCCAGACCATGGCCGACGACGTGGCTCGGGTCGCGCGCGTCCGCGCGCTACTTCCGCACGCAAGGATTCGTGTGGACGCGAATCAGGGCTGGACCCACGATCAAGCGCTGGCCGCATTGGAGGAATTGGGCCCATTCGATTTGGAGTACGCGGAGCAGCCGGTCCCCGGGATCGAGGGCCTGGCCCGCCTGCGTGAGGCACTTTCCGCCCGAGGTCTTCCGGTGCGTATCGCCGCGGACGAAGCCGTGCGCAAGGAGACCGATCCACTGGCCGTGGCTCGAGCCGGAGCCGCTGACTTGATCGTCGTGAAGGCGCAGCCGCTCGGCGGGCCCCGCCGAGCGCTGGCGATCGTTGAACAGGCCGGGCTGGACGCGGTGGTGTCCTCCGCGCTCGACACCTCGGTGGGCCTCCGCATCGGTGCCGGTCTCGCAGCCGCCCTCCCGTCCTTGCCTTTCGCCTGTGGTCTGGGCACGGGGTCCCTGTTCGTGAAGGACGTTGCGGATCCGCCGTACGTGGCCCGGAACGGTGCGCTGGACCTCTGCACGGTGGACCCGGACCCGGAACGCCTGGAAGCGCTGGGCGTCCCCACCGCCCGGCGTACGTGGTGGGAGGACCGGCTGAGGGACTCCTATCGGGTGCTGGCTGCCGCGAAAAACTAGGATGGGTCCATGACCTCTTCCGCGTCCCGTCCCGATGTCGCACCACACAGCATCGGTACCGCACAGAACAACCTGGACGCGATGACCTCGGCTCGCACCGTCGTAGAGGGACTGGCCCGAGCTGGGGTGAACCATGTGGTGCTCTGCCCCGGGTCAAGGTCGGCGCCGCTGGCCTACGCCCTGGCCGAGGCCGGTTCGGGACTGGGGTTGAGAGTCCACGTTCGTATCGACGAACGGGATGCAGGCTTCCTGGCCGTGGGCCTGGCAGCCTCGACCCGTACCTGCGTCCCGGTGATCACGACCTCCGGCACCGCGGTGGGGGAGTTGCTGCCTTCCGTGATGGAGGCCAACCACGCAGCGTTGCCTCTGCTGGTGCTGTCCGCGGACCGCCCCGCGGAATTGCACGGAACCGGCGCCAACCAGACCACGCACCAGGCCGGTCTGTTCGGAACACACGTGCGCGCTTCCCTGTCCGTCGCCGCAGGCGAGCATCCGAGCGCGGCGGTGAGTACCGCCGTCGGGCATTGTCTGGGCACGCCGGAGGCCGCCCCGGGGCCCGTGCAGTTGAATCTGTGCTTCCGCGATCCGCTCACGCCGCTTCCCGAACTCCGTCAGCCCGAACCCCATCGACCGTGTCCACCGCAGACTTCCCAGAACGTGTCGCGAAAGTCGGGATCGTTTCGGCTCCAGGGCGCGCAGGAGTCGGACACCAGGCACCTGGCCGACGTAGCCCAGCGGTTCGGCGCAACCGCCCGCCACGCCGTGGTGCTCGCCGGGAACGACGCGGGCCCGGTGGCCTCCGACTTTGCCTCCGCACTCGGGCTGCCACTCCTGGCCGAGCCGAGTTCGAACGCCCGCTTCGGCGCCACAGCTGTGGGGACGTACCAGTACCTCTTGGGCGCGCTCGGGGCGG
>NZ_JALAGT010000201.1 GCF_022712295.1 Galactobacter sp. | reverse complement strand
TCCTGGATCCGTTCTGGGCGTGGGTGGGCGGGGTGTCGCCGAACTGTGAACAACACGCCGGTGGGACGCCCACCAGCACGCCGACCAGTCCGGGATTCCGTGCCCCATGAACCGGTGATGGGCCGGGCATCTCGTGGCCCATAGCCGAGACGACGATTGCGGGCCGCATCGCATGGGGCCAGGGAAGAGCCGGCGGCTGGCAGCCGGAGCAATGTGGCAGACGGGGCGATGTGGGAGACGGGACAGGTAGCAGAGCAGGCGGCTGGCACAGGAATCAGGTGGCGGGGGTCAAACCCGAGCGGGCCTTCCACCGTGGAGCCGGTGGACCACCAGCTCCGGTGTGGGAACCCGGCTCCATGAGAGGCGGCACGGTGGGAACCCGGCTCCGTGGGCAAGGGTACGGTGGCAACCCGGCTCCGTGGGAAGGTGCACGGTGGGAACCCAGCTCCGAGGGAAGGCGCACCGCGGGAACCCGGCTCCGTCGCCGGGGAAGTCAGACCACGCCCGCACGGGTAGAATGGTGGGTGCCGTGGACACGGGCATGTCCACCACGTGTATCCCTCGACCGCAGACGCCGGCCGACACGCTTAACCGACCCCGTCTCAAGGAGCGCACTCACCGTGTTCAACTCTCTCGCCGATCGCCTCTCCGCGACCTTCAAGAACCTGCGCGGCAAGGGCAGGCTGTCTGAGGCGGACATCGACGGCACCGTGCGGGAGATCCGGCGTGCGCTGCTGGACGCCGACGTCGCCGTGTCCGTGGCCCGCGAATTCGCGGCTCAGGTCAAGGAACGTGCGCTCGGTCAAGAAGTCAACGAAGCGCTGAACCCGGCTCAGCAGGTCGTGAAGATCGTCAACGATCAGCTGGTGCAGGTGCTCGGTGGCGAGACCCGTCGCGTGAACTTCGCCAAGACCGGCCCCACCATCATCATGCTGGCCGGACTGCAGGGTGCGGGTAAGACCACCCTCGCCGGCAAGCTCTCCAAGTGGCTGGCCTCGGAAGGCCACACTCCGCTGTTGGTTGCCGCTGACCTCCAGCGCCCCAACGCCGTGACCCAGCTGAAGATCGTCGGTGAGCGTGCCGGAGTGCCGGTGTACGCGCCGCATCCGGGAGTGCAGTCCGAGTTCGAGGACATCACGGGTGACCCCGTGGTCGTGGCTCGCAACGGTGTCTCCGAAGCACGTCAGAAGCAACACGACGTCGTGATCGTGGATACCGCAGGTCGCTTGGGTGTCGACGAAGAGCTGATGCAGCAGGCCCGCGACATCCGCGATGCCATCAAGCCCAACGAGATCCTGTTCGTCATCGATGCGATGATCGGTCAGGACGCCGTCAACACCGCTCTGGCCTTCGACCAGGGCGTGGACTTCACGGGTGTGGTGCTCTCGAAGCTGGACGGTGACGCCCGTGGTGGTGCCGCCCTCTCCGTGGCTTCGGTGACCGGCAAGCCCATCATGTTCGCATCCACCGGTGAGAACGTGGGCGATTTCGAGGTCTTCCACCCGGACCGCATGGCCTCGCGCATCCTGGACATGGGCGACGTCCTCACCCTGATCGAGCAGGCTGAGAAGACCTGGGACAAGGCCGAAGCCGAGCGCATGGCCAAGAAGTTCTCCGATCAGGAGGACTTCACGCTCGAGGACTTCCTGGCCCAGATGCAGCAGATCAAGAAGATGGGCAGCATGAAGAAGATGCTGACCATGATGCCTGGGGCCAACATCTCCAAGCAGCAGCTGGAGCAGTTCGACGACAAGCAGGCCGACCGCGTCGAGGCCATCGTCCGTTCCATGACTCCGCACGAGCGCATGGCTCCGAAGATCATCAACGGTTCCCGGCGTGCCCGTATCGCCCGTGGTTCCGGCGTGACCGTGTCGGAGGTGAACCAGCTTCTGCAGCGCTTCGGTGAGGCGCAGAAGATGATGAAGAAGATGGCCGCATCGGGCGGCATTCCGGGTATGCCCGGCGGCAACCGCAAGAAGGGCGCCAAGGGCAAGCAGGCTAACAACAAGAAGAAGAAGTACGGCAACCCGGCCAAGGCTGCAGCTGCCGCTCGTGGTGAGGACGTGCGCAAGAAGCAAGCGGCAGGTGCGGCATTCGGCGCGGCGAAGCAGGACCTCAAGCCGGAGGATCTGCAGCTGCCCAAGGGCTTCGAGAAGTTCCTGCGCTGACCTCGGCCCATCCACCGTTCCAGGAGTGAGCGCGAAGACCATGAACATCTCCGACATCACGCCCGTGCATTTGGTGTTGCTGTGGCCCGCCGAAGTGGTTGATCCGCCACTGCAGCGCATCCGTGACCTGCTGACTCGGAGGGTGGGGCCCGCTGTCTTGGCCTCCCCGGCGGCCACCCCTGTGGGAAAGCGCTGCGACCTGGCGGTCGCTACCCACGACGGCGCAGTAGTGCCCGACGGCGCCGGCGAGGCTGCCGCCGCGGTGTCACCCGAGTCGCTGAGCGTGACCGAGCTGGAAGACCTCCTGCGCCGCGAGTCGGGCGCCTGGGTGCTTCGCGCCGAGCCTGGAGCGAGCCCGCGCTCGCTCGAGGAGCACTTGGAGGCCCACGAACCCGCTTTGGCCCGGGCCGTGGCAGAAGCCAGGGCCCAGGGGAGCAGCGCTCCGCTGGAGCCCATCGTGGTGGCCGAGGTTCATCAGGGCGAAGCGGATCCGGACAGGTATGCGGCGCTGGCTGTCCCCGGAGGCATTCGTCTGCACCAGGATCTGGGGATCTTCTCACCGGTGGCGAGCGCGGCCGGAGCCGCAGAAGCCGTGGTGCTGAACCCGTCGGACCCGCGGGCTTCTCTGACCCTCAGCGATCGGGGTGGCTGGTGTCGGCTGTCCTGGTACTCCGCACTGACCATGACGAGGGCACTCGAAGATGCCCGATTGCGGCAGCCCGACCTGGTGCTGGACGTGGGTCGCGGGATGGAGGCGTTCCCCGGGTGGGAACTCACCGAGGACGAACTGGCGCTGAACGTCACCCTGACGCAGGCCGTCGGAGCTCCTACGTTCGCTTCGCAAAGCGCGTTGGAATCCGATATGTCACAGGTGAGGGCCGAGCAGGCGCTGGCCTCGTTGATGCACTGTGCCACCGCGCCCGGCTCCGAGTCCGCTTTGTCCAAGCAACCGTGGCTGGACCATCTGCGTGACGCCGTGGAGATGCTCGGATTCGAAACCCGGCTGGTGGACCTGATCGCCGACCACGCGCAGACCCCTGCGGATGCCGTTGAGGTCGGTGAGACCGACACGGTCACGGCCGAGCCGGAAACGACCGACTGGGCTGAGCAGCCGACCGCCGACGCGGCTGTGGCGTCCGCACCTGGGCAACCCAGCGCCGGTGGGGCTCGGAACTGGCTCTATGCCACCGTCGTGGTGCAGATGTTGATCGGTGCGATCTTCATCTTCATCAAGCCGTTGCCGTGGTCCTGGGCCAACCTGCTGGTGGCGACCTTGGCCATCGCGTCGGGTGTCATCATGCTGGCGCGTGGCGAAAGGAGACCACGCGCCTGAGGCCCAAATGTCACTGGGTACACACGGTGCACTTACAAGGCCGTCCCATGACAACGTGGCATGATCGGACTCAGATGAATGTAGCCGTTCCCTGGCCTTGGCCGGTGCGACGGTGCACAACGCAGTAGCGGTCTTCCCCTGATGGGCGGACCCGGACCTGGAGGGGACCACGTGAGCGAGCACGGCGAGACAACGGCACCGGGGGAGAACACTGCGCCCGGAACCGTTTGGCGTGTGAGCCTGGCGTGGCCCGCCACGGATGCCGATTCCCGGCAGGAACGTGTGGACGGGCTGCAGCAGTTGCTCTCGGCACGTTCCGTCGTGGGACTGATGGGCCCAGGTCGTCCCACGCGTGCGGGCCTCATCGTGGACTTGGTGCTGCCGGTGGACCGGGATCAGGTGCTCGTCGCCAAACGTGACGGCGACTTGGAATCCGGGCCCAATGGCGAGGAGTTCGCCAAGATCCTCCACCGTTACACGGGTGCCGTGGTGGTCAATGGAGATGTTGCTCGCGGCGATTTCGCCGTGCTTGCGGCCGATGAATCGCTTTCGGACCATGACCTGACGCAGCTGTTGGACGAACCCCTGGACGATGTCCTGTTGGTGGGGACCCAGCCGCCCGAGGCGGTGAAGTCCACCGCCGACCAGCTCGAGACCAGCGCTTGGGTCGCTGAAGGGGAGCGGCCTGCGGCCGCCTTCCCCGAACCCGCAACGGACCCGACGTCCATGGTGATGCCGGCGGACGACGGGCTGTCTGTGGCATTGCGGGAACGGCCGGGCCGCGTGGATCTCCTGTTGTGGTCCAATGAGGGGCAGGACGACGCGCGTCCGTCTCGTCGCCGCCGATCGGCCCGCCGCAGCGCATTGGTGGCCACGCACCTCGGTGCTCGTTGCCGCCCCATCGTGCTTCCCGAGTACGTCCGTCCGGCAGGCTCGCCTGTCGCGACGCTGTTGCTCACCCTGGACGAAGACTTCTCGCCCGGTCTCTTATCCACATCTCCGAGCCCACGAGAC
>NZ_JALAGT010000200.1 GCF_022712295.1 Galactobacter sp. | reverse complement strand
CTACACCACCGAGTCGTCCGCGACCACCGCTGGTGCCCCCGCCGTTGAGCGCAACCTGACCGTCGCAGGCGCAGCCGTTGGCCGCCGCAAGGAAGCTGTCGCCCGCGTGCGCATCATCCCCGGCTCCGGCAACTGGACCATCAACGGCCGCGCCCTCGCCGAGTACTTCCCGAACAAGCTGCACCAGCAAGAGGTCAACGACCCCTTCAAGCTGCTTGAACTGGAAGGCGCCTACGACGTCAGCGCCCGCATCCACGGCGGCGGCCCCTCCGGCCAGGCCGGCGCACTGCGCCTCGGCATCGCCCGCGCTCTCAACGAGGTCGACCGCGACAACAACCGCGCCGCCCTCAAGAAGGCAGGCTTCCTGACTCGCGACGCACGCGTCATCGAGCGCAAGAAGGCCGGCCTCAAGAAGGCACGCAAGGCACCGCAGTACTCCAAGCGCTGATTTTGGCGCTGCCCGGCGTGCGGAGACTGCGTCTCTGCGCGCCGGGGCCCTCGCGCCAAAACCGGCGCTTGGCTCCACAAGCGCTTGGTGTGGGCGCTCCCGGGTTCCGAGACTGCGTCTCGAAATCTGGGGCCCTCGCGCCGAGATCAGCGCTTGGCTCCACAAGCGCTGATTGGGTGCTTGGCTGCACAAGCGCTGATTGGGTGCTTGGGTGCACAAGCGCTGATTGGGTGCTTGGCTGCACAAGCGCTGATCTTGGAGCTACCTACGATGGCCCGTCCCGTTTCACCTCGGGGCGGGCCATCGTCGTACTTCTGGGAGGGGAGCCGGGTTCTGACCGTGGAGCCTGTTTCCCACCGGCTCCACGGTGAAAACCTGGCTCTGTGCAGCTTCGGGCTCAGGGTCGAGGCGGGCTGCTGGCGTCCAACCCGTCGGCAGGGGATGCAAACCGTACTGCAATCACCCGTCTAGACTGAATGCACTATGGCACGACTTTTCGGAACCGACGGCGTACGCGGCAAGGCAAACGACCTCCTCACACCGGAGCTCTCCCTGGGCCTGGCCCAAGCCGGGGCCCAAGTGCTCGGCTTCAACGACGTCGAGGTGGGACATCGTCCCGTCGCCGTCGTGGCCAAGGACCCCAGGATCTCAGGCGACTTCATCTCTGCAGCCATCGAAGCGGGACTTGCCGGGTCCGGCGTGGACGTCTATGACGCAGGCACCGTGCCCACCCCGGCCGCGGCCTTCCTCGTGGCCGACCTCGGCGCCGACTTCGGAGTGATGATCTCCGCCTCGCACAACCCCGCACCGGACAACGGCATCAAATTCCTGGCGCGCGGCGGCCAGAAACTCGATGATTCCATCGAGGACGCCATAGAATCCCACCTCAAGCGCGACCAGCCGTTACGCCCCTTGGGCAGCGACGTGGGACGTATCCGTCGTTTCTCCGATGCCGAGGACCGCTACGTGGTCCATCTGCTGCAGACCCTGCCGCACAGGCTCGAGGGGCTGAAGGTCGTCATCGATGCGGCGCACGGTGCTGCGGCCGGCTGCTCGCCAGACGCGTTCAAGGCCGCAGGAGCCGAGGTCGTCGTGATCGGGGCGAACCCGGACGGCATCAACATCAACGACGGCTACGGCTCCACGCACCTGGAGAACCTCCAGGCCGCCGTCCTGGAACACGGAGCCGATCTCGGCGTGGGTCATGACGGCGACGCCGACCGCTGCCTCACAGTGGACGCAGAGGGCAATATCGTCGACGGCGACAAGGAAATGGCGATCATCGCGCTGGCGATGAAGGAAGCCGGGACCCTCAAGGAGGACACCCTGGTGGTCACGGTCATGTCCAACCTGGGCCTCAAGCTGGCCATGAAGGAACACGGCATCAACATCGTGGAGACGGGTGTCGGCGACCGGTACGTCCTCGAGGCCATGAGGCAGTGGGGTTACAACCTGGGTGGTGAGCAGTCCGGGCACGTCATCATGGCTGATCACGCGACCACGGGCGACGGCGTGCTCACGGGGCTGCAGATCGCCTCCCGCATGGCAGCCACCGGCAAGAGCCTGAAGGAACTCGGCTCTGTGGTCAAGGTGCTGCCTCAGGTCTTGATCAATGTGCGTGGCGTGGACAAGGGTGCAGCAGACACCAATGCAACCGTCCTGGCTGCCGTGACGGCGGAAGAGGCCGAACTGGGGGAGACCGGTCGAGTGCTCCTGCGTCCCTCGGGCACCGAGCCCGTGGTCAGGGTCATGGTGGAGGCCTCCGATAAATCCACGGCGGAATCCGTGGCCAGGCGGCTGGCGCAGGTGGTTCAGACGGAGCTGGCGCTGTCCTGACCGCAGGCAACCACGACCGACGCGAAACGAAGGAGGGCCGGTACCTTGAACAGGTACCGGCCCTCCGCGGCGTTCCAGGGGACAAGTGTCAGGCGCGGTGGCTGCCCGGGCTGTCCGCCTCCTCGGTCTTGCGCAGGGCATCGCGGATGTCCGTGAGCAGTTCGATCTGCGGGTCAGGGGTCTCGGCTTCCGGATCGATACCGGCCTTGATGGCCTTACGGCGCGCCATCTTGTTCATGGGCATCACGAGGGCGAAGTACACGGCGGCCGCGATCAGCAGGAAGTTGACGATGGCGGTGATCAGAACGCCGATCTTGATGGATCCGAAGACCAGCCAGTTGTCGAAGTCCGGCACGAAGATCATGGCGATGGCCGGCATCAGCACGTTGTTCACGAGGGCGTCGATGACCTTGGCGAAGGCCGCACCGATGATGACACCGACGGCGAGATCGATCACGCTGCCGCGAGAGATGAATTCCTTGAAACCTTTGAGCATGCGCCCATCATAAAGGCAGCCGAACTCAGTTGGACGTCAATTTCATGAATTCTCCAGTGATCCCGCCAACAAATGTGTAGGCGGTCCTCAGAGCTTACGTAGCAGCATCCGGTTCACCGAGTGGTCCGCGTCCTTGGTGAGCACCAGCCTGGCCCGGCCGCGGGTGGGGCGAACGTTCTCACGCAGGTTGGGGAGGTTGATACGGTTCCAGATGTCCGCAGCGGTGTCCTCGGCCCCTTGGTCGCTCAGGGACGCATAGCGGTGGAAGTAGCTGGCCGGGTCGGCGAAGGCGCCGGAGCGTAGCCGCATGAAGCGCTGCACATACCACTTGGCGATGTCCTTGGTTCGGGCGTCCACATAGATGGAGAAGTCGAAGAAGTCGCTGAGGGACAAGCCGACGGTCCCGTCCGCGCGAGGGGTGGCGGGGGCCAGCACGTTCAGTCCCTCGACGATGAGGACGTCCGGGCGGTCCACGACCAGACGTTCGTCCTTGAGGATGTCGTAGGTCAGGTGCGAGTACTTGGGAGCCACGACCTCAGGAACGCCGGATTTCACTGCTGTGATGAAGCGGAGGAGGGAACGCTGGTCGTAGGACTCCGGGAAACCCTTCCGGTCCAAGATGTTGCGCCTGATGAGTTCCTCGTTGGGGAAGAGGAAACCGTCGGTGGTGACGAGGTCCACCTTCGGCATTCCGGGCCACCGCCGAAGATGCTCCTCCAGCACGCTGGCGGTGGTGGACTTTCCCACGGCGACCGAACCGGCTACTCCGATCACGAAAGGCGTTCGACGGGTGGTCTCGCCCAGAAAGGTGGAGGTCGCGGCGTGCAGTTGGCCGGTGCCCTCCACGTAGAGAGACAACAGGCGGGAGAGGGGGAGGTAGACCTCCGCCACCTCGTCCAGGTCAAGGCGCTCGCCCAGACCGGCAAGCCGCTCGACGTCCGCTGCATTGAGCGGCTGTTCCAGCTGGTCGGCCAATCGCGCCCAGGCTTCGCGGCCCAACTCCACGAAGGGGGTGGAGGCGGGCAGGGCCTGGAGTTGGCGGGTGGCAGGAGACCGGGT
>NZ_JALAGT010000199.1 GCF_022712295.1 Galactobacter sp. | reverse complement strand
CTCTCCGGTGGCCTTGAGTGTCTGCTTGGGGTTGAGGTAAGTGATCTCCCTGTCGGTCGGAAGCTCCACCTTGGTGGTGCCTGGCCAGACCAGGAAGCCGGAATAGACCTGATCATCACGGATGCTGACCTTGGTGCCGTTGACCTTGAACGAGTTCGGAAGGCGCCCGTTGCCTGCGCGCATGATGGGCATCCGTAGCCCTTGGGGCTTCCAGATTTCGTCGTAGCGCATCAAACGCAACTTCACCGGGATCCGGTCGGAGGAGGTGAGGATGAAGCCGTCTATGGTGGCCATCGATCCAATGAGGGAGACGTCGGTCTGGGTCCATTTGGCGTCCGCGCCCATGCTGGCCTTGGCCTGCTGCGGTGTCAGCAGACCGAAATCGTAGGCAGAGCTGCCGGTCTCCTTCAGGACGGAGACGGCCGCCGGATCGCCCTTGACGAACTGATCCATGAACGCGCCGGCCTTGGCCTGGGCGGCTTTGGACTGCTTGGCCTCTTCCGCTTTCCGCTTCTCGGCGTAGCTGGTGTAGGAGTTGCCTGAGGAAGAGCCGCTGGAGGCTTTGAACAGGTCGAAGATGCCTCTGCCGGCGGGCGCTACGAAGCTGATCACCAAAACGATGGCGATGATGACGAGCACGAGGCAGCACCCGACGGAACTGTTGTTCTTCTTCGGCGGGCCAGGCGTGGGTTGACCGCCGCCATAGGCTGGGCGCCCCGGCCCACCGCCGGCGGGAGCCGGTCCTCCGCCTGAGTTCTGCTGGAATCTGCGCATCGCCTCCGCCATGGCCTGCTGGGCCTGCGACGACTGCTTGGTATTCGCGGTGGGACCCTGCGGCCGCCGGGTCGGTTGTGGGCGCTGCGCGGGCTGCGGGAGCTGTGCGTTCGAGGCGCGGCGGGCTGCCTCATGGTTGGCCTCTGCCTTGCGCCGCTGCCGCTCGGTCATGTCGGTGTTGCGGCTGACGTCGGGGCCCCGATAGGTCTTGGGGTCGTTGCGGAAACTCGGAGGGAAATCCTTCTCAGGGTCCGCGGGTAGGCCAAGGCTCCTGCGGTACTCCAGCCATTCCTCTTGGTTCATGACTGTTCCCCTCGTTGCTCATGTCGTGATGCGGCACGGGCTGTGTAAGGCGCCGTTGTTCAGCACCACTGTAATGGGAGGGCGCGTGATACACGTCATGGAACAATTCGCCATCAGAGTTGGTTATGGTTGACGTATCAATCAGTTGGTGTCTGCGGCCGCGTCGCTTCGCCAAGAACAGCGGAAGGGTAAGTGCTTCAGATATGGAGTTCGGCATCTTCACGGTAGGGGATCTGACCCCCGATCCCACCGGGCGACGTTCGCAAACCGAACAGGAACGCTTGGCGTCCATCCGTAAGTACGCGCTGAAGGCGGAGGAGGTGGGTCTTGACGTCTTTGCTCAGGGCGAGCACCACAATCCGCCGTTCGTGGTTTCTTCACCCACCACGAATCTGGCTTGGATCGCGGCCAAGACGGAGCGCATCACTCTCTCCACCTCCACCACCCTGATCACCACCAACGACCCTGTCCTGATCGCCGAGGACTACTCGATGCTGCAGTCCGTCTCCGACGGCCGCCTCGACCTCATCATGGGGCGCGGCAACACCGGCCCCGTCTACCCCTGGTTCGGCAAGGACATCCGTTCCGGTATCCCGCTGGCCATCGAGAACTATCACCTCCTGCGCAAACTCTGGCGCGAGGAGGACATCACCTGGGAGGGACAATTCCGCACGCCGCTGCGCGGATTCACCTTGGCACCCCGGCCTCTGGATGACACCCCACCCTTCGTATGGCACGGCTCGATTCGGTCGACCGAGATCGCCGAACAGGCGGCCTTCTACGGCGACGGCTTCTTCCACAACAACATCTTCTGGAACATCGAGCACACGGCCCAGATGGTGCAGCGCTACCGTGAGCGCTTCGAGGCCTACGGCCACGGCGGCGCGGAGCAGGCCATCGTGGGCCTGGGCGGACAGGCGTTCATGGCGGAGACCGAGGCCGAGGCCAAGCGCTTCTTCCGCCCCTACTTCGACAACGCCCCCGTGTACGGTCACGGACCCAGCCTGGAGGACTTCACCCGCCAGACCCCGCTGACCGTCGGCACGCCGGAACAGGTCATCGAGCGCACGCTCGGTTTCGCCGACGCGGTGGGGGACTACCAGCGCCAGCTCTTCCTCATGGACCATGCCGGTCTCCCCGAAGACGTGGTCCTTGAACAGATCGAGATCCTGGGCAAGGAAGTGGTTCCCGTGCTGCGCCAGGAGTTCGCTCGCCGTCGCCCCACTGGCGTTCCTGATCACGCACCGACGCACGCGGAGCTCGCGGCGCTGCCGCGCGACGCGGACTACCACCAGGTCATCTCATCCCCCGTGGCCCGCGCACAGCAGGCGGCACAGGATTCCAAGCAGGAGGCAACCCGATGAGCATCAGCGTCGTCACGGTCACCGCTGGACTCTCTGAGCCATCCAGCACCAGGCTCTTGGCCGACCAACTCGCGTCGGCGGTGGAGACCCAGGTGAGCAACCGCGGGGAGTCCGCGCAGATCGAGTTCATCGAGCTGCGCGAGCTTGCCGTGGATCTGGCCACCACGATGCTCTCGGGCGGTCTGCCCACGCCGGCTGTGGCTCACGCGCTGGACTTGGTGGCCCATGCGGACGCACTGATCGCGGTCAGTCCCGCGTTCAAGGCCTCATACTCCGGCTTGTTCAAGCTCTTCTTCGACGTCCTGGATCAGGATGCCCTGGCTGACGTGCCGACCCTGCTCGCCGCCACGGGTGGCACGCCACGGCATTCTTTGATGTTGGATCACGCCATGCGCCCCTTGTTCGCCTACATGCACGCCATGGTGGTTCCTACGGGTGTCTTCGCGGCAACGGAGGACTTCGGTTCCACCGAGGCCTCCACGTCGCTTGCCTCCAGAATCCGCCGGGCCGCGGGTGAACTGGTGACGCAGGTGCTGATGCAAGGCAATACCGTGGCCGGGTTTTCGCGAGACGACGACGCGCGTCCCGCGCGCCCGTCGGCCACCACCCTTGGCACTTCGCCCGACTTCGCCACCCTCCTGAAGGGGCACGACGGCCGGGGCTAGTACCGCCGCTGCCCCACGCCGCTGGGTGGTCAGACGCCGAAAGCCGGCGGATAACTGATGACACCTTGCGGCAGCGGGGCCCGTTGCTCGGCCCGCTCCGCTTGTAGATCCAGAGCCATCAGTGCCTCGTCTGGCACCTCGAAGGAGGTGCGGATGCCCAACAGGGAGGCCCGGACGAATCCGAAACGGGGGTAGTAGTTCGGATGCCCGAGCACCACCACCAACCGCTCGCCGGTAGCGCGGGCGGCGTCAAGCACCGCACGGATCACGGCTGTTCCGGCGCCTTGGCGCTGAGCGGCAGGAGTAACGGAGCACGGACCGAGCACCAGGGCTGGGGAACCGTCCACCGTGCACCGGCTCAGCACTGCATGTCCAGCTACCTGGCCATCCTCGTCCTCGCAGACGTGTGACAGACCGGGTATCCAGGCTGTGGGGTCGGCACGTAGCGCGTCGACGATTCCGGCCTCGTCAGGGGTGGGGAAGGCCGCCTCCGTGACGGACCTGATGGCAGCCAGGTCCTGGGAAGTCTCGGCTCGGGTGGTCCAGACGGTAGTCACCTTGGCACCATACTCATTGGCCATTGTGCACGCCAGCGCCCCCCGAAACGGCGGTGCCTCCCGAGACTTTCCGTCAGCACCTCCTGCTTTATGTGGGAGGTGGTGACGGAATGCCTAAGGGGGAGGGCCAGGCGCGCCAGGGAATGTGGTGTGGCGACCGAATGCCCAGCGAGGAAGCGGTGCGGCATCAGTCGGTACGCGGGCGAGCAGTCGAGGACCGGATCACGAGGTCGTATGCGGTGTGCTCGGAGGTCAGATCGACGTCGCGGTCCAGGTGCGCCACGATGCGATCGGCGGCAAGCGCCCCGAG
>NZ_JALAGT010000024.1 GCF_022712295.1 Galactobacter sp. | reverse complement strand
ATTGCGCTGAGCGTAGGGGGTGTGGACGCGGCGGAACTGACTCCTGAGCCGGGCGACTCGACGTACTCGACTCCTGAACGATCCCAGCGCATGAAAAGAACTCCAGTGCACGGAGATCGTGGTCGATCTGCCATGCACTGGAGTTCTTCCCTGCATCAGGGTGGTGCCAGGATCAGGGTGGCGTCAGGACCTGCGCTTCCTCCGCAGAGTCAGCACTGCGCCCGTAGCCAACAGCATCGCCGCGACGGCCGCCAAGGTGCCAACTTGCGCGCCGGTGCTGGCAAGAGGCGACGGGCCGCCGGCATTCACACCCTGCGTTTCGGTTGCATCGGATCCGCCGGGGCCGTTACCAGCGCCCGACGCGTGGTCCTCGGCAGCATCATCGGCACCCGAAGCGGCGGCATTGTTGTCACCGTTGCCGCCGTTGACGGAACCATCCTCGGAACCGTTGTTTCCGCCGTCGGCGGCGCCACCATCGGAACCAGAGCCCGCGTTCGATGCGCTGTCGGAACCGTCGGCTCCAGCACCGGCACCAGCACCCGCATCTGAACCACCACCGGCACCGTCGCTGTCGGCGGAACCGTTGTCCGAGCCATCAGCATCGGCACCGTTGTCGTCGCCGTCGTCCGGGTCCTCGCCGGTGACCTCGACCTGGTAGCTGACCTCGGCCAATTCGGGGTCGAGTTCCTCTGCGGCCGTCATGTTGAAGACCGGCTCGCCGTCCAGATCGAAGTGAACGGTCTTGGCGCGGGCATGGCGGCGGGGGTCGAAGAGTCCGCCGTCTGTGGCCTCGCCCGGGTTGGAGGAGTCGTTCTCCGTGCGGGAATGGAACACGATCACGGGGTTGCCGTACTCATCCGTGGTGAAGGAGTTGTGGCCGGGACCCACCTGGTCCTCGAAGTCGTCCGAGGTCAGCACCGGGTACCCGGTCTTGGTCCAGGAGTCCGGGTCCATCAGGTCGGCGTCCTCGTCGGCCCCGAGCAGGCCCACGGCGTAGTTGCGATCAACGGAGGACCCTGAGAAGGACACGAAGACCTTCCCGTCGTGGTGAATCACGGCCGGGCCCTCGTCCACGGCCAGGTTCTGGGCGTCGTTCTGCTCCCAGGCCTGGTTGGGGGTGGAGAGTTCGATGGAATCGCCCAGCAACTGGGTGGGATCCTTGGGGTCGATCTGAGCCATCCGGATCGTGGAAGCACCGGGCTTCTCCGCCCACACCAGGTAGTGCTTGCCGTTGGCCTCGAAGGCCGTCATGTCCAGGGAGAAGCTGGTGAAGGCGTGCTTGTCACCCTCATGTGCCTTGACCTGGCCGAGCAGCTCCCAGTTCTTCGCGTCCATGACCGCATCCCCGGTGAACTCGTCCCCGGTGAACTTGAGCATGTGCGGGCGAATATCCCACACGCCGCCCTGTCGGGCACCGGTGAAGAGGATGTACCAGTCGTCGCCGATCTTCTGCAGCTCGGGAGCCCAGATGTACGGGTTGACCTTGTCGGTGGAACTCTCGTCCCAGATGCTCACCTCCTTGGCATCCTTGAGACCTTGGATGGTCTTGGCGCGACGCAGGATCACGCGGTCGTACCCCTCCGGGTCGTCCTGACGCGTCATGGGGTAGGAGGCGGTGAAGTAGTAGTACCCGTCGTCGCCCAGGGTGACGTCCGGATCCGCGCGGCGTTCCACCAACGGGTCCGAGTAGGTCGGGGCCTTCACCGTGCCGTTGACCGTGTACGTGCCCGGCTTCGAGGTGTCCACTGCGGCCAGGTCCTCGTCGTCCCAAGTGACGGGGAAGGCCGAGGAGGAACCCGAGGAGTACTTCACAGCCGCGGTCTCCGGAAGCTCCGGCCTGTCCGCACCGATCGCAACGGTCGCTGAGCCGTCCACGGCCACGTTGGTGTTGTGCACGCGTCCGAGTTTCTGGCTGACGTAGCTCAGCTCGGACGCCGTCAGCGCCACGGTGGTGACGTCGGCAATGTCCGACGGCAGGCCGTCGGCCCTTGGCGCCACCTCACCGGCCGCCTTGGCGGCCTTGGTGCCTGCGACTGTTTCCGGGTCGCCGAAGGACTTGAGGTCCTTGCTGGTCACGGCGTAGCGGTCGCCCGAGTCCGCGTCGGTGTAGGTCACCGTGTAGGCGCCCGTGGCGTTGTCGTAGTCCACGCTGAGGTGGGTGGGCTGCTGCCCCGGGGCGAGGTCCACCAGGGCCTCGTCGGTGTAGCGGACCAGGTCCTTGGTGGAGTAGACGTAGGCCTT
Organism: Galactobacter sp.; assembly: GCF_022712295.1. GTDB lineage: Bacteria > Actinomycetota > Actinomycetes > Actinomycetales > Micrococcaceae > Galactobacter. The sequence goes on along the minus strand of NZ_JALAGT010000024.1, from coordinate 17,608 downwards.
GCCGGTGAGCTTCTTCCCGCTGATCTCTGGGGCCAGGACTCGGAAGCCGCCGGCGGGATCGCGGAAGACCACGGGGGAACCCACGCGGGCTGAACCCGTGGTGGGGTAGAGCACGGGCTTGCCGTTGTTGCCTGCCACCGGGTTCTTGGCCTCGTTGCCCATGCCCTTGGCGGTGGCCAGGTGGAGGGCATCGGTGCGCTTGGTGTCGCCCGCAGTGGTGTAGCTGTAGAGCGTCCCGGTGTCCTTGGGGAGGACGGTCACGGGGAACTCCTTGGTAGCGCTGGCGCCGTCCAACGTGAACGTGGCCGACAGCGTCGCCTTGGCGGCCTTGTCCCCACGGGTGACGGTGCCGTCTGCCGCGATGGCGTCCTCGTCGGAGGAGGCCCACGTGAGTTCGGTTCCCTGGAACTCGTCGGTCAGCGTCAGGTCCTTCCATGCTTCCGTCACGCCCAGGTCGAAGTCCTCCGCGGCCTGATTCACGTCGTTGTTCGGATCGTCGGAGAGCACGGTGACCTCGAAGTCACGGGCGGTGGTGTGGCTGCCCAGGCTCAGGGTGGCCGTGAGGGTCACCGCCTGATCCTGAGAGCCGCGACTGACCGTGCCGTCCTCACCGATCCGGTCGGTATCGGAGGAGGACCAGGCGATGTCGGAGCCATTCTGGCCCTTGGCGGGCAGGTCCAGGTCCTTCAACGTGCTCTTCGGAAGGGAAAGGGCCTTGGCATCCTTGGCCAGGAGTCCGTTGGCTGTCTCCTCGTCGAGGCCGTCCAGGTAGGACTGAGCCACCTCGTCGTCGGACTGGGCCTCTGCCAGCACGCTCACGTCGCGGACGTCGCCCTTGTAGAAGGGGTCGTTGTAGGAGGAACGACCCACGTAGCCCACGAGGTTCTTGCCGAGATCGGAGACGCTGCGACCGGTGTCCACAGTCCCGATCTTCTTCCCGTCCAGGTAGCCGGTGAGCTTCCCCGGCTCGATGACCGTGGTGTAGAGCGAGAACTCGTCGGAGGTCTTGGGGCCCGCGATGCCCTTGGAAGCGGTGGAGGGGGAGACGCCGGTCTCCGTGCTCCACGGCGCCGCGGCATCCGTGGATCCCGTGATGACGGATTTGAACAGGCCGGCCGGGTTGGCGGGGTTCAGCAGCCAGTAGTTGGCTGGGGTGGACTCCTTGGACCCGAAGAACATCGCGGCGTAGTTGCCTGCACCGGTCTTGTTGCGCAGCCACACGGAGATGGTGAGCTCGTCCTGGTGGTCAAAGGCGCCCTGAGGCAGTTCCAGGTAGGCCGCATTCGAGTTGGCGGCCCCTCCGGGAAGGGTGAGGACACCGTCCTTCTCGGTGGCGCCCTTACCCTTCACCATTGCGTCGAACTCGTTGCCGGATGAATCCGGAATGGTGCTTCCCTCGGCGACGGAGTCCGCGTCGGAGAAGTCGTAGTGCAGCAGCTGACCGCCATCGATGGGGTCGGGTTCCTCACCGTCCGCCGGGTACTCGGCCAGCAGGGCCTGGCGCTCGGATTCGGTGATGGGCAGGACGGTGCCGTGGCGCGGCGCCGGGTCCGGCAGGGACACGTCGCCCACGGCCTCGAAGGGGCCTGCGGGGGAGTCCGCTTTCAGGGGCAGGTACTTGCGTCCGCCGAATTCGTCGGCGAAAAGGTAGTAACCCTCTCCGTTGACGTCGCCGGGATTTGCCTTGAAGGCGGTGGGGCCCTCCACGGCCTTGGTCCCGGCGTCATGGCCGATGCACTCCTGGCCCATGGTCCACCCGGAGTCCTCACCGTCGGTCGTGACACTGGTAAGGTTCTTGGACGTCTCGACGAATATGTCCTTGTCCGCGCACTTGTGCGCGTTCTCCTCGTCCTTGGTGTAGCGGTAATAGGTGTCGCCGTCCTTGATCACCGTGGAGTCGATGCGCGATCCCTTGGTGTCCTGCCAGACCTTGGGGTCGCTGAAGGTCTTGAAGTCCTTGGTGGTGGCGTACATCATCGTCTCCGGAGGGGACGACTGCGAATGCTCCGGATCGGATTCCGCGTAGAGCTTCGAGGCCCAGAAGACCACGTACTCCTGGTTCTCGTCGTCCCAGTAGGCCTCCGGCGCCCAGACGTTCCCGGCGGTTTCAGGGGCCACCTCGACATGGCGCTGCTCTCCCCAGTTCACCAGGTCGGTGGATTCCCAGACCTCGATGTGCCTGGAACCGGTGCGTTGTGCGGCATCCCAGTCACCGTTGCGACCGATCGAGAGGTCCGTGGCGATCAGGTACAACTTGTTGCCCTCCGGTGCGCGGACGATGAAGGGATCGCGCAGACCCTTGGTGCCCTTGTCGGAGTCCAGCACGGGCTGGCCGTCGTTGAGGCCGACCCATTTCTGAGCGTTGTTGCCGTCGGAGACGGCCAGGGAGATCTTCTCCCCTTCCACGCTGTCCGCCGTGAAGTAGGCGAACAGGTACGCGGAGGGATCTTCGTCTGCGGTGGTCTTCGCCGCCGGCGCGGTGCCGGCGGGACCTGCCTCGGTGATACCCGACGTCGTGGTGCCGCTGGTCGGGTTCGCGGACTCGGCGGCTGCGCCGCTGGGATGGGCTGGAGAACTGGGAGCCGCTGCGGCGGCCGGTGCCGCCGAGAGTGCCAGGGTCAAGGCACCGGTCAGGGCGGCTAGCCGGGTGGGCAAGGTCGTCATGGGTCTCCTCATTGAGATCGAGTCTGATGACAGACGCGAAACGTGGTTCGCATCACACCCATACGTTACCGGTAACAATCGGCGACCTCAATGGTGCGCTTCGGGGCAGTTCGTCGATATGCTGCTGACCATGTCTGCTTACGATGCCGGGGCGAGGCCCCTCTCCGGAGCCCAGTTCGCCCTCGACGGCCACGGGTACCACGCCGAGATCGCCAGTGTCGGTGCCGCGATCCGCGTTCTCACTTTCAACGGGCGTGATCTGGTTCGGCCGTTCCGGGCGGACGAGCCTCATCCCAACTTTTCCGGCATCATTCTGGCTCCATGGCCCAACCGCGTCATCGATGCGCAGTACTCCTGGGATGGGGAGGATCGCCGGCTCGCCGTCACCGAACCGGCCCGCGGCCATGCGTTGCACGGGCTGTTGGTGTGGCAGGAGTTCGACGTGGTGGACTCCTCCGAGTCCGCGGTATCGCTGCGGTCCGTGGTGGAACCCCGCGACGGGTACCCGCACCGTGTGCAGGTGGATGTCGGCTACTCCTTGAACACTGACGGCCTGACGACCTCGGTGTCCGCCACGCTGTTGGCCGGCGCTGCGGCGCCCTTCGGCTGGGGGTCCCACTCCTACCTCGTGGCGCCTTCTGCTCCCGGAACCTTGAGCCCGGTCGATGGCTGGACCGTGTCCGTTCCTGCGGCCACGGTGCAGACCGTCACCCAGGATCGCTTGAGCCCCACCGGACTCGCGGCCGTGGGGGAGCTGTCCTATGACTTCCGGGAACCACGCGTCATCGGTGACACCTTCATCGATCATGCCTTCACGGACCTGGTCCGTGACGAGGATGCTCAGGCTCGAGTCAGGCTGACCGATGCCTCCGGCGTGGGCGTCGAGATGTCCTGGGGGCCGGAGTGCGGGTGGCTGCAGATCCACACGGCAGACCTCCCCGAGGTCGCAGCCAGCCGCACTGGCCTCGCCGTGGAACCCATGACCTGCCCGCCGGGTGCCTACAACTCCGGCACCGACGTCATCCGGCTCGAGGTCGACGAGCATGCTGAGGCGTCCTGGACGTTGACGGCCATCGGCGACTGACGGGCTTCTGAGTCGTCCCCTCACCACGCGGGATCAGGTTCTTGTGGGAATGTGCCGCTTCGGTGCAGCTTTCATGGAAACCTGGTCCCGCGGTGCGTCTGTGTGAGACCCGGTCCGTCGGAACGAGCAGTACACAGGACGGTCACGACGGTGGGGTCGTGCGGTCACGGTAGAGGACGGATGGCCGCAGGTCGGCCACCAACGTGCGGGGATCGCGATAGGTGGAGCCGTGCCCGGACCCGGATACCAGCCCCCAATGCACGCAGCTGCCGCTGCAGTGCCCGCCGTTCGCCACCGTGCCGACCACCTGGCCGGCGGATACTCGGTCCCCTTTCTTGAGCTCCGTGGAAACGGGCTCCAACGTGGTGCGCCATCCTCCACCCACCGTGATGGCGACGGTGGGACGCCCCGCCACGGACCCGGCAAAGGACACGGTTCCGGCGGCGGGAGCGACGACCTCGGTGCCAGGCGCCGCACGCAGGTCCACCCCTCGATGCCCCGCGTTCCAGCGGACGTCGGGCGGGTCGAAGTCCTTGACCATTCCCACCTCCTCCCACGATTCGCCGGGTGCGGGTGCGCGTCCCACCGGTGGAACGCCGTGGGCGCTCGCGGTGACGGCAGCGGGGGAGACCGGGTCCACCGGCGTACGCTCTTGGGCCGAGGCGGAGGGGCCAACCAAGCTCATGCTCAGGCAGATGAGCACGGCCCAGTGCCAGGGACCGGGACGTCCCGGCCGTGATGCGCCGGACCAGACCGCGCCGGACCAGACCGTGACGGGGCCGGCGCGACCGCGCTCGGCAACATCAGGCCCGGAGAACCGGGCCGAGACAGTGGTTACAGGGGACAGGAAAGGGGGCGCTGAACGGAACATGCACGGATCACACCAGGGTGTGTTCCTGCCCGTCCAGCGCCCCCTTCCCGATCATCGGGAATCTGTGGAGGACACGCCGCGTCAGCCGTGTCGGCGGCGCCTCGCCAGCACGAATCCGATCACCAGCAACGCTGCGCCGAGCCCAGCCAACGCCACCAATCCAGCTTGGACGCCAGTCGCCGCCAGCCCGGAATGACCATCTGCGGTGCCGGACGTGGCCGAGTCCGAGGAGTCGGCACCCGAACCGGCGGCACCGGCATCATCCGTGCCGGTCACATCGGAATCGGAACCGGCCGCAACGTCCGCGTCAGAGCCCGAGTCAGAGCCCGCGCCCGAGCTTGGGCCGGAGGGGTCGGTCGGTGCACCCGACCCGTCGCCGTCTGCGCCCGCCCCCGAATCGGACGCGGAGCCAGCGTCGGCGCTGGAATCCGAATCCGAATCCGAATCCGAGTCCGAGTCAGAATCCGAGCCCGAGCCCGAGTCCGAGTCCGAAGGCGAGGTCGGGTCGGCGCTCGCGTCCGCGTCGTCGGCCACCACGATCTTCATGCTGACCGTGGGGGAGGAGAGTTCCTCTGATGCCTCCATATCCATGATCGGCATGCCGTCGGAGGCGAAGTGCACGCGGCGCACGAACATGTCGCGTCCGGATCCGCCGACGTCGGTGCGTGCGTGGAAGACGTAGATCAGCGCTCCGTCCTCGTCCTCGGTCCACATGCCGTGGCCGGTACCGAGCTGCCACTCGCCCTCGAACTTCCCGGACTTCTGCAGGGGGTAGTTGAGCTTGGTCCAGCTCTCGGGATCGGTCAGGTCGGCGCCGGTGGCCGGTGCGGTGGCCAAGCCCGTGGTGTAGGTGTTGCCCACACCGGAGCCCGAGTAGATCAGGTAGAGCTTGCCGTCACGTTCGTGGACGTTGGGGCCCTCCGCGCAGGAGTTGTCCCAGGCGTATTCCGGAGCGACGATGCGCACCGGATCGCTGGTCAGCTTGCCCGGATCTGCCGGGTCCATCATCGCGATGAAGGTGTGGCACATCTGCTGCCACGCGTAGTAGGACTGCCCGGTCCTGTCCTGGAAGTAGGTCATGTCCAGGCTGATCCCGGAGACATCGTTCAGCGCGGTCCCGTCGGTACGGGTGATGGTCTTCGGCGTGGTCCAGTTGGCCGCAACGGTGGGGTCGAGGTCGTCCCCGGAGTCGTCCTGCTTGAGCTGCATGATCGAGGCACGGCCGGACATGTATCCCGGGTTGTCCCCGTAGCAGGGCATGAACAGGATGGAGAGTTTCCCAGCGATCTCGTGGAACTCGGGTGCCCAGAAGCAGCCGGTCATGGTCTTGCCGTCGGCGTCCTTGTCGCCGCGGTCCAGGAGGTGGACCTCCTCCGGCTCGGCCTCATCGGCCAGCCCGGAGAGCGAGTCCGCCATGCGGACCGGCATGAAGGCCTTGCCCTTCTGGCCCACGTTGTCCATGTCGGGGTCGTTGGTGGCGATCATCAGGTACTTGGTCTCGCCGTTGAGGTCGAACTTGTAGGCCGAGGGGTCGGCGCGCTCCACCGCGAAGGGCTTGGGGTAGTCCGTCTGCTTGATTCTGCCCTTGGCCGTGTAGGTTCCGGCCTTGGAGGTGTCCACGTCGGAGAGGTCCCAATCCTGGACGGGCAGGTGACGGGTGGAGCCGTCCGAGTAGTCCAGGGTGGCCTGCTGCGGCAGATCGGAGCCCGTCAACGCGGCGCCCTTGTCCACCTGCTTGCTGCCCAGATCCTGCACGCCGGTGTTGGTGATGCGACCGAATCGGGTCTGCAGTCCCTCGGCCACGTCGGCACTCACGGGCAGCGTGTTGCCTGCGGCGAAGTCCTCGATGTCCAGGTCGTCCACTTCCGTGGTGCCCGTGGCGCGGCCGGCGCCCGACGAGCCCGCAGCTGTGGCCGCCTTGCTCCCGTCGGCGTCGGTGCCCGACGTCGCGGCCGCCAGATCCTCCACGTCCTGATGACGCTGTGCGCCGGAGTCCGTGGTCCAGGAGATGCGGTAGGTCTTGGCCGCGGTGTCGTAGACCGCGGTGGGACGGTTGACGCCGTCCGACTCATCGAGCTCGAGCAGTCCGAGCTCGTCGTAGCTGAGCAGGTCATGGCTGGTGGCCACCAGGACGGAGTCCTGCTGGGTCCCGTCGGCCCCGCCGCCACGGGCCACCCGGGTGCCCACGACGCCGTAGCCGCCATCGGCGAGCTCGAAGAGGGTGGGGTTCTTCAGGCTGCGGATGAGCGAGAGGTCCACGCCGTCGTCCGGGACGGCCTCGGACAGATGCGGGAAGAAGATGCCGTAGTTCTCGTTCAGAGGCGACCAAGCTGATCCCGAATCATCGGCTTGGAAGGCCAGGTGCATGCTCAGCGCCACGTCGGCGTTGTTGGCCTCCGATTCGGTGGTGGGCGTGCGGTGGTAGGCGGCCAACCGATCGGAACCGGAGGGCAGTACGGTCACGGTGAACTGCTTGGAGATGGTGGTCTCCGGTGAAGCGCTCCGCGCAATGGTCGCAGCCACGGTGGCGGTCACGGGCTTCTCGCCTGCAGCCACCAGCGCGCCGTCCTTCAGCTCGGCCCCATCGGCCTCCAGCGAGGTCACGGTGAGTCCTTCCGGCGCCTCGGGCAGCTTGTCGCCGGAGACGACGGTGGTCGGCAGGACGTAGTTGCCCGCCGCGGTGGCCAGCCGTGCCTGGTCGTCCAGATCGCTGGGAAGCACTCGGACCTGCGTGGTGCGCTCTGCGGAGAGGCCGCGCACCGTCGTCTTGGCGGTGAGCGTGACGTCCACGGGGTCCGCGCCCCGTTCAGGCTGGGTCACGGAACCGTCGGTGGCGATCACGTCGGGATCGGAACTGGTCCAGGTGACCTTGCCGCCCGAGGACGGCAGGGAGACGTGGTCGCCGGTCACGTCTCCGGAGGGCAACTCGAGACCCTCCAAGCGATCATCGGCCTCTGACTCGAGGGCCTCTGCGTTGATCTGCGCGTCCGCCAGGTTCTCCTGCTGAACCTGCTCCTCGTTCAGGGCCGTGGGATACACGCGGAAGGCACTGACCTCGCCCTTGAACAGCTGATCCGGCCAGGGGGAGCGGCCGATGGTGTTCAGCGACTGGTCCTTGATGTCGGCGGGGGTCAGGTCGGTCTTGACCGAGCCGGTCTTCTCCCCGTCCACGTAGAAGGTCAGCGTCTTGGCCTCCGCGTCCAGCACGCTGGTCAGCGAGGTCCAGTGCCCGGTGTCCAGGTTCGAGGAGGAGGTCGCGGACTTCTCGCCTCCGTTGGAGCCCACCGTGATGGCGGTCCTGGGGGCGTCCTTGGCGGTGGTGAAGAAGTACTCGTCCGTGTTCTCGCCGCCCACGTTCCAGAGGAAGTTGAAGTCGTTGCGCATCGCCGCGTCGACCTTCACCTCCGTGGTGACGGAGACGGACGAACGCTCCTTGAGCAGATCCTTGGGCAGCTGCACCCAGGTGCCGTCGCCGTCCTTGGCGCCGCCGGTGAGCTGCAGAGATGTGTCGGTCCACGTCTGTGCGCCGCCGTTCTTGACCTCGGCATCGCCGAGACCCTCCGGGGAGGCTGCGGTATTGGGCACCTTGGCGCGCTCGCCGTCTGCGAAGAGATACTCCGCGAGGGAGTCGGGAAGGTCCGCCTTGGCGGCGGGTGCAATGCCCGACGCCGTGTGGCCGACTGCCGAGCCCGGCGCGGCCTGGGCCGCTGGCGCCAGCCCGCAGACGAGGAGTGCCGTGGTGGCGGCGAGCGGCGGGAGCATCGCGAGGCGGGTGCGTCTGCGGCGCGGGGGCGGGCTGTCGGCTGAGAAGCTGACTGAAGACATCGTCGTCCTTAGGGCTGGTGATACGTCGGCTTGGACACACTCGTGGGGTAACGATAGTTGCTACCGGTCACAGAGTTGTCCACATCACAATAACGGCATGATGTATCCCTTGGCCAGGCCGGTGACGAAAGTGATCACCTGCGGGGTTGCCTACCTGCGGTGGGTGGCACCCGGGTGTGATGAGGGCAGGTGGTCGCCCGAGCCGAACATCCTGTGGCGGAGGGTGCCGGGCTCCGCCCGAGTGGGGTAGGAGCCGCGTGCTTGCAAGACCGGGATCAGGTAGGAAGCAATGTCCTCCCAGCTGCCCGGGTTCAGGGCATAGGCCACGTTGAAGCCGTCCACGCCGGTCTGATCCATGATGGCCTCCAAGGCGTCAGCCACCGTCTCCCCAGAACCCACCAGCACCGGTCCGCCGGTCGCATTCAGCCGCGCACTGTCCCGCACGCTCCAACGCTGCGGCCCGTGCTGGGCTCCGGAAAGGCTGGAAACGGTGGTCTGGATGGCATCTGTCTTCACCGGATCCAGCGGCGCATCGAGATTCTCCTTGGACAGGTCGATGCCGGACCAGCCCGAGTTCAGGACCAGGTTTCCGGTCTCGGAGGCGTAGGAGAAGACGTCGCGATACTTGGCTTGCGCCAGGTCGTCGCTCTCATCGACCACGATCGTGACCAACGCATAGATTCGTGCGGCTGCGCCACCGCGGCCACGGGCCTCGAGCCCCTCCCGGACCAGGGCCACCTGCCGTGCCACCTGGGGCAGGGTGGGAGCCGCCACGAAGACGGCCTCCGCATGGTCGGCCGCGAAGGCGATACCTCGCGGGGACGCTCCCGCTTGATAGATGACGGGAGTCCGTTGGGGAGACGGCTCGCTCAGGTGGATTCCGGGGACCGTGAAGTAGCGGCCGTGATGGTTGATGGGGTGCACCTTGGCCGGGTCGGCGAACGTGTCGTGTTCGGTGTCGAGGGCCACGGCATCGTCCTCCCACGACCCCTCCCACAGTTTGTAGAGCACCTCCATGTACTCGTCCGCCCGGTCGTAGCGTTCGTCGTGGGAGAGCTGATCGGATTCGCCCATGTTCTCCGCAGCACTCTTCAAGTATCCCGTCACGACGTTCCAGCCCACCCTCCCGTGTGTCAGATGATCCAACGTCGACATCCGCCTGGCGAACGTATAAGGATGCTCTGCGGCGGTGGATGCTGTGATCCCGAATCCCAGGTGCTCCGTCACGCCGGCCATGGCTCCGACCAGAGGCAGTGGGTCGTTCATCGGAATCTTGGCCGCCGCCCGCAGGGCGGCGTCGGCATTGCCCCCATAGACGTCGTACGGGCCCAGCGCGTCGGCCAGGAAGATCCCGTCGAAGAACGCGTCCTCCAGCAAGACCGCAAGCTCGGTCCAGTGTTTCAGTGAGGTGTAGTCCCTGGAACGGTCCTGGGGATGTCGCCACAGCCCAGGAATCTGATGGCCAACGCCGTTGATGGCGAAAGCGTTGAAGCGGATCCTGCGCGCGGGTTCGTTCCCCACCATCGATGTCCTTCGAGTCCTCGTGTTCACTTTCCAGCCGGCCGTATCCGGCACGGGCGTTGGTGCGGCCGCGTGGGGATCCTGCCGCTGTGACTCTACTGACTCGGGTCACCGACGTGGCCGCCTGACGCAGATGTGACCAAGTGCACTGCACCCGTTGGGCTCTCGAAGGAATCCGCCCTCTCCAGGTGGGTGGGCGTCGTCTATACTGGAAAGAGCGACGTTCAAGCGTGATTGCCTGCTTTCCACTTCGGTGAACGGTAGGGCAAGAGGGTTCGAACGTCGACTTCGCGCGTCAACCGTAGGTCGGCAAGCACCGGGACCTCCCGGTGAACATGCCTTCCGACGCACGTCGACGGTCCCCGAACCACGGGGAAACGACGTGACGGGTGAAGCGGGGAAACCTGTGGATCCGGTCGATGCCAGGGATCAGCAGCCCAACCGGGCCAAGATCAGTCAACCGTCAGAAACGATAAGGACGGAAGCGCGCTGCGCGTGCCCCGTTCGGTAAGGAACGACATGCCTGTCGTCACCATGCGCCAGCTGCTGGACAGCGGCGTCCACTTCGGCCACCAGACCCGTCGCTGGAACCCGAAGATGAAGCGCTTCATCCTCACGGAGCGCTCCGGTATCTACATCATCGATCTGCAGCAGTCGCTGACCTTCATCGACCGCGCCTTCGATTTCGTCAAGCAGTCTGTGGCCCACGGCGGCACCATCCTGTTCGTCGGCACCAAGAAGCAGGCTCAGGAAGCAATTGCTGAGCAGGCCTCCCGCGTCAACATGCCTTACGTCAACCACCGTTGGCTGGGCGGCATGCTGACCAACTTCTCCACCGTCTCCAAGCGCGTCCAGCGCATGAAGGAGCTCGAGGAGATCAACTTCGACGATGTGGCCGGTTCCGGGCACACCAAGAAGGAGCTGCTGCTGCTCAAGCGCGAGCTGACCAAGCTGCAGTCCAACCTCGGTGGTATCCGCAACATGAACCGCACCCCCTCCATGGTGTGGATCGTGGATACCAAGAAGGAGCACCTGGCCGTCGACGAGGCACAGAAGCTGGGTATCCCGGTTGTCGCCATCCTCGACACCAACTGCGACCCCGATGAGGTCACCTACCCCATCCCGGGTAACGATGACGCGATCCGCTCCGTCAACCTGCTGACCCGCGTCGTGGCAGACGCCGTGGCCGAGGGCCTGCTGGCCCGCAACGGTGGCGGCAAGGACGGCGAGGCCGCTGAGCCCATGGCCGAGTGGGAGCGCGAGCTGCTCGCCGGCCAGGAGGCCAAGGCCGAGGAGACCCCCGCAGAGGCCCCGGCCGCTGCTGAGGCCCCTGCAGAGGACGCCAAGTAAGTCTCACCCCGACTTACCTTCCCGGAACCTTCGGTTCACCACTGATGAGGTGGACCGAGGGGACCGGGAGGCCAAGGCGGTGAGCGCACGGCGATGACTCGTGGGCTCACCGCCTTTCTTCAAACGACGTAAAAAGCACACCTTCCCCCGTCCCGACACAGTGCGGACGCGGAGGAAGACCAAACCCGAGAAACAAGGGGAGAGACCACATGGCGAACTACACCGCCGCTGACATCAAGGCCCTGCGCGAGCGCACCGGCGCCGGCATGATGGACGTCAAGAAGGCCCTCGATGAGGCCAACGGTGACGCCGAGAAGGCCATCGAGATCATCCGCGTGAAGGGCCTCAAGGGCGCCACCAAGCGCGAGTCCCGCGCCACCGCTGAGGGCCTCGTCGCCGCGACCGTCGTCGACGGCAAGACCGGTTACATGCTCGAGCTCAACTGCGAGACCGACTTCGTGGCCAAGAACGAGAAGTTCGTGGCCGTTGCCAACACCGCCCTGACCGCAGCCGTCGAGTCCGGCGCAGGCGATGTCGATTCCGTGCTGGCCGCTCCGGCCGAGGGCAAGACCGTCAAGGACGTCATCGACGAGCTCGGTGCCATCCTGGGCGAGAAGCTGCAGCTGCGCCGCGTGACCAAGGTCGAGGGCGACACCGTCTCCGCTTACCTGCACAAGACCTCCAAGGACCTCCCGGCTCAGGTCGGCGTGCTCCTGGCCGTGTCCGGTGAGGGCGAGGCCGTCACCGAGGCCGCTCACGACGTTGCCGTGCACATCGCTGCGCTGGCTCCCGCCTACGCCACCCGCGAGGAGGTCCCCGCAGACAAGGTTGCCGACGAGCGCCGCATCGCCGAGGACACCGCCCGCGCCGAGGGCAAGCCGGAGAAGATCCTCGACAAGATCGTGGAAGGCCGCCTGACCGGCTTCTACAAGGAGTCCGTCCTCGTGGATCAGGCCTTCGCCAAGGACTCCAAGAAGTCCGTGGCGCAGGTGCTCAAGGAGGCTGGCGCCGCCGTTGCTTCCTTCTCCCGCTTCCGCGTTGGCGCCTGAGGCACCTCGCGATAGCGAATAACGCACAACGGGGCCGCATCCCTTTCGGGGATGCGGCCCCGTTGTGTGTCGTGACCGAGCCGGCGCTCGTGCTTGGGCGCCGTGCCTCACGACGGTGGGTAGCGAACGTCGGGCAGAACGGCACCCCGAGGGCAGGATCCGCAGATGGCGGGCACGATTCCTACCCGCATTTTCCGGATCCTGCGCGCGGTCGAGCCGAAGACGTGGGAAAATACCTGAGGCGGTGTGACCGTCGCAGCTCCAGCAGAAACAACTTGAAGGGGAACACGTATGTCCGTTCAGCCAGCACCTCACCGCCGTCGAGTCCTCCTCAAGCTTTCTGGTGAGGTCTTCGGTGGCGGCAAGCTCGGTGTGGATCCGGCCACCGTACGCGGCATCGCGGAGCAGATCGCAGCGACCGTCGGCACCGTCGAGACCGCCATCGTGGTGGGTGGCGGAAACTTCTTCCGTGGCGCTGAACTGGCCGAATCCGGCATGGACCGCTCACGTGCTGACTACATGGGCATGCTGGGCACCGTGATGAACTGCCTTGCCCTGCAGGACTTCCTTGAACAGGCCGGCGTCGAGACCCGCGTGCAGTCCGCGATCTCCATGTCCCAGGTCGCTGAGGCATACATCCCTCGCCGCGCCATCCGTCACCTGGAGAAGGACCGTGTGGTCATCTTCGGCGCCGGGGCCGGTCTGCCGTACTTCTCCACCGACACCGTGGCGGCACAACGCGGCCTCGAGGTACACGTCGACGAGGTCCTGATGGCCAAGTCCGGTGTGGACGGCGTCTACACAGCGGATCCCAACAAGGACCCCGCCGCCCAGAAGATCGACCACCTGACCTACGACGACGCCCTGCGCCGCAATATCCGGGTGATGGATCAGACCGCCATGACCATGTGCAAGGACAACTCGCTGACCATGCGGGTGTTCGGCATGGAGGGCGAAGGCAACGTCACCCGGGCACTGCTCGGTGAGCCCATCGGGACGCTTGTCACCGTGTGACGGACCCGGCGGCCCACGCGGCTGACGCCGGGGCCGTCGCGAGTGTCCGCCTAGTAGGATGGACACGATGCCGTGCCCGTAAGATCCGCGGCACGGACAAGACCACATGAGGGTGGGCCCCAGGGCTACCCCCGGACGCCCACACTTCCAAGGAGTGACGAAGTGATCGACGAGACCCTGTCAGAGGCCAAGGACAAGATGGAACGCACCATCGAGGCGGCCAAGGAGGACTTCTCCACCATCCGCACCGGACGTGCCAACCCAAGCCTGTACTCCAAGGTGCTCGTGGACTACTACGGTTCCCCGACGCCGCTGCAGCAGCTGGCTCAGTTCGCGACCCCCGACGCGCGAACCATCCTGATCTCTCCCTTCGACGTCTCAGCACTGCGTGAGATCGAGAAGGCCCTCTCCGATTCCGAGGTGGGCGCCAATCCCTCCAACGATGGCAAGCAGATCCGTGTGACCCTGCCGGAACTGACCGAGGAACGCCGCAAGGAATTCGTGAAGATCGTCAAGGGCAAGGCCGAGGACCACAAGGTGGCCCTGCGTGGTCACCGCCGCAAGGCCAAGGACCTGATCGACAAGGCCGTCAAGGACGGCGAGGTCGGCGAGGACGACGGCAACCGCGGCGAGAAGGAACTCGACGCACTCACCAAGAAGTACGTCGAGGCCATCGACGAGCTGCTCAAGCGCAAGGAAGCGGAGCTGCTGGAGGTCTGATGACTCAGGGCTCCCATGACGAGGCGGTCAGCGAAGAGATGACCGCGTCGCAACGCCGTGCGGTGCGTGCGGCCGAGGCCGGCAAATCCAAAGCCGGTCGCGACCTTCCCGCGGCCATCGGCGTCGGTGCCGGACTCCTGGCCGCCGTTGCGATCGGCGCCTTCCTGTGGCATCCGGTCTTCGTTGCGTTCTGCTCCATCGCCTGTGCGTTCGGGGTCTGGGAGGTTTCCCGGGCTGTCCGGAAGGGCACAGGACTCCCGCTGCCGCTGATCCCTCTGGTCTTCGGCGCCTTGGCGATGCCCATCGCCGCGTTCATGGCCGGAGGACAGGCGCTCACCGGTGTCTTTGTGGGCTCCGTGGTGCTGACCGTCCTCTGGAACGTGCTCGACGGACGCGGGGACGCCGGCCGCTCCATCGCGGCCTCCCTCTTCGTGCTGGCTTGGGTCCCGCTGCTGGCCTCCTTCTCCCTGCTGCTGTTGCGGGAGGAGAACGGCACGTGGCTCCTGATGACGGTGCTGCTGCTCGTGGTCTCCAACGACACCTTCGGCTACATCTTCGGCGCCTGGCTGGGTAAGCACCCGCTGGCTCCCAAGATCAGTCCCAAGAAGTCCTGGGAAGGCTTTGCCGGATCCGTGGTGGGAGCCTGCGTGGTCGGCGTGATTCTCGCCATCACCGTGCTGGATGCCTCGTGGTGGGGAGGAGTCGTCATGGCCGTGGCGGTGGTGTTCGCCTCCACCGCCGGAGACCTCAGCGAGTCCATGATCAAGCGGGAACTGGGCATCAAGGACATGTCCAACCTCCTGCCGGGACACGGCGGCATCATGGATCGGCTGGATTCGATGGTCTTCGCGGTCCCGGTGGGATACCTGGTCGCTGTGGCCGCACTGGGACTCGGGTCCTGAATCACTTCACCAAGAACTTGCCGGTTCCCGCAGCGTCTCATGCTGCGTCGCCGATACGATGAGGATCTGAACGGATCCGGTCCCCTCGCCGGGTGAGGCAGAAACCATGCCGCACCTCGGGAGGAACACATATCAAGGAGAACAAGCGAAATGGCCAAGCACGAGCCGGGCGAGCACCCCAGCGAGGACGCTCCGAGCCTGTTTCCCCGCACGGGTGACCACGACTTCGGCTACGACCCCGGTCAGGTGGAGCGCTTCCTGCAGAAGGCCCGGCTGACCTATGAGGGCAGTACCTCGGAGGATCCCATCACGAGCGCCATCGTTCGGCGGACCACGTTCGATCCGGTCCATGGCGGCTACTCTCCGCGGGAGGTGGATTCCGCGCTGGATCGCCTCGAGGACGTCTTCGCCGCGCGCGAGCGCGCGGCGGTGGTCGAGGCGGAGGGTCACGACCACTGGATCGAGGGCATAGCTCAGGTCTCCGGCGTACTGCGTGGCCGCCTGCACCGTCCGGCGGGAGAGCGTTTCCGCCGCCCCAACCGCAAGAAGGCACCGTCCTACGCCATCGAGGACGTGGACCTGCTCTGCGACCGCCTCCTGGACTACTTCGAGCACGATCAGCCGCTGGCCGTGGATGACGTGCGCCGGGCCGTGTTCGGCCAGGCCACGGGCGAGGACGGCTACGAGGAGAACCAGGTGGATGCATTCCTGGACCGCACCATCGAGCTGATGTCCTCGATCGACTGACGTCTCGCGTTACGTGCCCCGGACTCAATCCCGGTTCGGGGCGTGCAGGCGGGCCAGCACCTCATCAAGGCGGCCGGTGTCCAGGTCAGGCCTGGCCAGCGAGAACACGATCAGGGCAAGGACGGCCGCCGGGACGCTGAGCAGCCCCGGCTGCCCCACGAGTCCCCCGAGCGCGGCCCCTGCACCCGCGAAACTGGCCACCAGGCAGGCAAGCCAGACGCTTGCGCCCGTCACCATGGCCGCGATGGCACCCGCACCGGATGCCCGCCTCCACCAGATCCCGGCCAGCAGGACCGGTGCAATGGTGGAGGCCGTCAGTGCGAAGATGGAGCCGATCACGCTGGCCAGCCCCGTGGTGGACGTGGCCATCGAGATGGCCCCGGGGACCAGGGCGGCCAACAAGGCTCCACGCCGGAAGCCGGAGACCGAGCCCGCGAAGAAGCGCCGCGAGATGACCCCGGCCAGCGCCACGGTCAGACCGGAGGACGTGGACACGAAGGCTGCGAACGCGCCACCGGCCACGATCGCCGTGAGCAGCACTCCTACGGTTCCGCCCAGGAGCGTTGACGGCAGGTCCAGGAGCAGGGCGTCCGGGTTACCGGGTGTCGTGATCCCCGCGCTCACGGCCAGGAACGCCAGCGCGGTCGGGAAGAGGTAGAACAGGCTCACCAAACCGGTGACGGTGAAGGTGGTGGTCCTGGCCTGCGCGCCAGTCGGGTTCGTATAGAAACGCACCAGCACATGCGGTAACCCCAACGTCCCGAAGACCAGGGCGATGAGCAGCGAAACGGTCACCAGTGGCGTCTGGCCGGGGGAGGGAAGCACGGGCTCGGTGGGGAGATCCGGGCCGGCTCCGAGCGGCAGCGCGATGATGATCGCGATGGTGGGGATGGCCAGGGCGGCCAACTTGAGCCAGTACTGCATGGCCTGCACCGCGGTGATGGAACGCATCCCACCCGGGACCACGGAGGCGATCACCACGGCAGTGACCGCCACGGGACCCACCCAGGCGGGCAGATCCGTCACCGTGATCAGGGCCAAGGCGGCTGCGTGCATCTGGGGCAGCATGTAGAGCCACCCGACGCCCAATACGGTGTAGCCGAGTACGCGGGCCACGTTCTCCTGACCGAACCTGACCTGAGCGAAGTCCGGCAGGGTGTAGGCGCCGGAACGCCGCAAGGGGGCCGCGACGAAGAGCATGAGCATCAGGAACCCGGCTGCGTAGCCCACCGGGTACCAGAGGCCGTCGCGTCCGGTGAGGACGATCAGCCCGGTGACGCCGAGGAAACTGGCGGCGGACAGATACTCCCCGCCGATCGCGGACGCGTTCCACCATGGGCGGACGCTGCGCGCTGCCACCAGGACGTCGGCGCTGCTGCGGCTCCGATTCACGCCGCGCACGGCCATGAGGGCGGTGCTGAGGCACACCAGCGCGATGACCGCGGTGTTGAGGATCGTGTTCACGGCCGGCTCACCCGTCGATAGCGCTCTTCCAATCTCCGCGCCCACACATGATGTAGGGCCGCGGCACCGAGCACCAAGGGGTACAGGGCGAAACCGATGAGCCACCAGGACAGCGGCAGGCCCAGGAAGCGGATGTCGTCAAGCAGGGACCAGGTGGTGACCCCCACGGCCAGAACCGCGACCACGGCCAGGAAACCCAAGGCCAGCACCAGGGAGAGGCGCAGTTGGGCCTTCATGAGCGAGCGCACGTAGAAGTCGTCGGCGCCGGTGGTGGCGCCGCCCGGCAACTCGGGATCCTGGTCCGCCTGGATCCGGACCCGGCCGGGGCGGGGGGTCGGAAGCTCCGGCGGCTGCTGGGCCGTGGGTTCGGTGGGGGACTGGGTCACTTGCGCGCCGT
>NZ_JALAGT010000198.1 GCF_022712295.1 Galactobacter sp. | reverse complement strand
GCCTCCACTCCATGCTCGGCTACCGCACCCCCGCCGAAGTCGAGACCGAATACTGGGCCCGGCTCACCGACCCAGAACAGGTCGCTACCGCGGCCTGAAACCCAACACACGCTGACCCTCAACCAAACCCGGGACTTGACACATCCAGACGAAGCCGGCCCACAACATCGAGAGAACGGCCACCCACCCGACAGCCGCTCGGTGATGGCCCGCCGAGGGCTGGCCCGGTTGCGCTCGTGACTGCCGCCCGGTCGTGGACGAACCCAGAATGGCACCCAGAACGTAGACAGCCACGAAGGCGCAACCCACGATCAGCACCGCCCAGGTCTCGGGACGGTGGAGCAGCCAGGACCGCACGCACGCGAAGACGCTTAGGCCGAGCAACAAGGCGTGCAATGCCAGGCGTAGGCCGGCGAACACCGGGGCGAGTGTGGAGTGGGTCATCGTGGCCTCCAGCCTAGGCCAGGCACCGAGTTCTGCCATCCATCGAAAGGTTGATGGGGAATGCACCAGTACTGACGATGTATGCGTTCTGGCATCGGAGGAGGCTCGAAGCATCGAGCCCGCAGGGAGCGGGCCTCAAGAAAGGTTCGATAGACGTGTTTGTCGCTTGGAGAGAGCTGCGCTTCGCCCGTGGCCGATTCCTCCTCATCGCCGGTGTGGTGGGTCTGATCACCGTGCTGGTCGGCTTCCTCTCCGGCCTCACCGGGGGCTTGGCACAGAGGAACATTTCCGCAGTGCTCCAGATACCCGGTGACCGTGTGGTGTTGGAACAGGCCGAGGGGGAGGAACCCGCCTACGCGACCTCCGCCATCACGACCGACCAGCTCCAGGCCTGGAATCAGGCGGAGGGAGTGGACTCAGCGCTGCCGATCGGCATCACCACGACCCGGGCCGGCGCTGCCCAGCAAGATGAGTCCCCCTCCGACTCCTCGCCGGCCGATTCCTCCTCGGCGGTCGCCGCGTTCGGCCTACCCGATGCCGGCGATGGGAAGGCCACTGACCTCACCAAGATCACTCCCGCAGACGACGGCCACGTGGGACTCTCCGCGCCGGCCGCCGACGAGCTGGGCGTCACCACCGGGGAGACCGTCACGGTCGCCGGGAAGCAGCTGACGGTCGGCGTCGTCGAGGGCGACCTCTGGTACAGCCACGTGCCCGTCGTCGTCCTGTCGGAAGAGACGTGGGCGGAGATAGACCGCGGCACGGGAGGTGACGGAGCGCCGACAGCGCTGGCCGTGAGCGGCACGCCGGACTGGGAAACGACGGGCAAGCAGACGAACACCGTGGCGAAGACGCCCTTGACCAGCCTCACCGCGCTGGCCTCGTTCACCTCGGAGATCGGGTCCCTGGCCGTGATGATAGTGCTCCTCTTCGGCATCTCCGCACTCGTTGTCGGGGCCTTCTTCACGGTCTGGACGCTGCAACGCCGCGGAGACATCGCCGTGCTCAAGGCCTTGGGCGCCACGACCGGGTCGCTGATCCGGGACAGCCTGGGCCAAGCAGCCGTGGTGCTCGTGGCCGGCATCGGAACCGGCCTGCTCGTCACCGTGGTCGTGGGGAGCCTGGCAGGACAGGCCCTGCCGTTCGCGGTCTCCGCCCTCACCACTGTGGCACCGGCAGCCCTGATGGCCGTCCTCGGTCTTGCGGGTGCGGCCGTCGCACTACGTTCCGTCACCAAAGCCGACCCCCTCACCGCACTCGGGAGCAACCGTTGATCCGCTTAGAAGACGTCACCCTCACCTTTCCCGACGGCAACCGCCGCATCACCGCGGTCGACCACGTCAGCCTGACAGCGCCGGACGGTCAGGTCACCGGCATCACCGGCCCGTCGGGGTCGGGCAAGTCCAGCTTGTTGGCCGTTGCGGCCGGACTGATCAAGCCCGACGACGGCAAGGTCCTTCTCGGGAGCGGCACCTCCGCGCTGGATCTGGCACGGCTGACGCCGCGCCAGGTGACGTCCGTGCGCCGCGACCGGATCGGCATCGTCTTTCAGCAGTCCAACCTGCTGCCCGCGCTGTCCGCCCGTGACCAACTGAGGATCATGGGACGGCTCGGAGGCGCGAACCGTCGTGCCGACGTGGATGCGAAGGTGGACGAGCTGCTGGACGCCGTGGGCCTGCGTGACCATGCCGACAAGCTGCCTCATCAGCTCTCCGGCGGCCAGCGGCAGCGCGTTGCCATCGCCCGCGGGCTGGTTCATGCACCGGACGTGCTGGTGGTGGACGAGCCGACCTCGGCTCTGGACCAGGAACGTGGCGCGGAGATCATGGCGCTCATCGCGCGGCTCACTCATGAACGCGGCACGGCGACGCTCCTGGTCACCCACGATCTGGTCCACAGAGACGTACTCGATGACCTGGTCACCATCGTGGACGGACGCATCAAGGCGTCTGGGCTCGTAGCTTAGGACGCTACTGACGTGCGGCACAACAAAGGTGCCCGACGACGTGTGGTGGACACACGCCGTCGGGCACCTTTTCATGCCGCCACAGGCGGCAAGCACTCAGGAGAGCTGGGTGGACTCCAGCCAGCTCAAGTAGCTCTCGTCGACGTCACCGGTGACGTATTCGCCGGTGAAGCAGCTGTTCTCAAGGCGCTGGATGTCGGTGCCTGCGGTGATGGCGGAGACCATGTCATCCACCTCCTGGTAAACCAGGTGGTCACTGCCGAGTTCAGCGTTGATCTGGGGGATGGTGCGCCCGGCCGCGATCAGTTCGGCGCGGGTAGGCATGTTGATGCCGTAGACATGCGGGAAACGAACCGGCGGGGCGGAGGACGTGAAGGTGACCGAATTGGCGCCGACCTGACGGGTCATCTCGACGATCTCGCGGCTGGTGGTGCCACGAACGATCGAGTCGTCCACGACCAACACGTTCTTGCCCTTGAACTCGCTCGCGAGGCAAGAGAGCTTCTGACGGACGCTCTTCTTGCGCTGCTCCTGGCCAGGCATGATGAACGTGCGGCCCACGTAGCGGTTCTTGTAGTAACCCTCGCGGTATTCGATCCCCAGACGCCGTGCCACCTCCATGGCCGCAGGGCGAGAGGAATCCGGGATCGGCATGACCACGTCGATGTCGCCCTTGGGGGCGTAGGTGGCCACGGTGTCCGCCAGCTTCTCACCGAGGCGGAGACGGGACTCGTAGACGTTGATCCCGTTCATGATGGAGTCGGGGCGGGCCAGGTACACGTACTCGAATGAGCACGGGACCAGCTGCGGGTTCGGGTGGGTGTTCGCCGACGCCAAAGCGCCGTCAGGCGTGATGAAGACCGCCTCGCCCGGAGCCACGTCACGCACCAATTCATAGCCGCTGGCGGTCAGGGCCACGGACTCGCTGGCGACCATCCACTCAGTGGAACCGGTCGCGGATTCCCGGCGGCCGAGCACCAGCGGACGGATGCCGAACGGATCGCGGAAGGCCAACAGTCCCTGGCCGGCGATGAGGGCAATGACGGCGTAGGAGCCCCGAATACGCTCGTGGGTGCGGCGCACCGCCTCGAAGATCTGATCCGCATCCAGGTCCAGTCCGCTGACCTGCTTCTGCAGTTCCGAACCCAGAACGTTCAGCAGCATCTCCGTGTCGGAACCGGTGTTGATGTGGCGCTTGTCCTTGGTGGCCAGCTCCACTTCCAACTCGCGCGTGTTGGTGAGGTTGCCGGTGTGCACCAGCGCGATGCCGTAG
>NZ_JALAGT010000023.1 GCF_022712295.1 Galactobacter sp. | reverse complement strand
TTGAAGACCTCATCCAGCCCGCCGGAGGCCTTCAACGCCTCCACCGCAGCAGCACCGCCACCGTTGGCATGAGGATCCGTATTCGTCATGGTCATGATTGTCCTTCCCAGAAGGGCTTACACAGACCATCTGACACGCTCGTGGCCGGACCACGAGGCTCATCCCTACGCCGGGTGATCTCAGCATTCGCCGCGGCCATCCTGGCCGTAGTCGGACTGGTCGTGGCACCCGCCGCGGCCTTTGCTGACCACAACACGGACATCAAGATCACCGATGTCATCCTCACCAACACGACCCACACCACAGGTCAGACCATCGTCAACGACCAGCTGACGGTGACGGGCAAGTGGGATGCGTCGGATGCGGAGCCCAAGCCCGGCGATACCTTCAACATCACCCTGCCGCCGGAGCTGGACTTCCCCGGCAACGTGTCCTTCGACCTGAAGGGTGCAGACGGCACGGTCTGGGGTAGGTGTACCACCAGTAAGTCGAACGGCAACGCCGTGTGCACGCTGAGCGATGCGGTGGCCGAACACCCCGAGGACGTCAAGGGCACCTTCACCTTCGACGTGTTGGCGACGGAGACCACCACCGAGAAGGACGTTCACTTCGATCTCAACGGCAAGGACACCCCCGTCACGGTCCCTGGCGACAAGGGAATCGGTGACGGTGTCGTTGTGCCCACCGACCTGAAGAAGTCCGGTGTGCTGAACGGTAACAAGTGGTCCATGACCTGGACCATCGACATTCCTGGGGAAAAGCTGCAGGGCAATGGCGCTGTCCACGTCAGCGACACTCTCGGCGAGGGCCACCAGCTGTGTGACCCCAGTGGCCTCAAGATCACTGCTGTGCGTGGCAACACCTCGAAGGACGTGACCTCACTCGGCAGCATTTCCACCCCTGGCACCAAGCCCGGGTCGGACTTCGACTTCGTCCTGAACGCGCCGGAAGGCGGCTGGGATCCGGCCTACACCTACCGCATCCAGTACAAGACCTGCACCCCGGACGGTCGTATCGACGAGCCGGGCACCGTGTATGACAACAGTGCCTACGTTGACGTGATCGGTGAAGGCGTGGACGGCGTCGGCGTGACGCAGGACTGGACCTACAATGCGGGCGCTTCCAAGTCCGGCAGCGTGGTCGGCGGTAAGGACCGCAATGGGAAGGTGCGCTGGACCGTCACGCTGGCCGGCGAAGGCCTCAAGAAGACGGACGGCATCAATTTCGAGGACACCATCGGTGCCGGCCAGAAGCTCTGCAAGCCCGAAAATGTGAAGATCGTGCAGCGCAAGGGCCCCACCAGCGAAGCAGACACCGACGTCACTGGGCAGTTCGACACGACGATCACGCCGAATGGCGACAGGACGGCGTTCTCCTTCAAGGCCGACATCAAGTCCACCTCGGACTTCGACTTCAAGGGCAAGCCGTACTATTACCTGATTTCCTATGACACTTGTGCCACTGAGGAAGGACTGCCGGCCGGTGGGACCAAGTACTCCAACACGGTGAAGATCGGTGAGAAGGAGATCACTGGAGGCGCCACGGTTCCGGGGCGCAATTACGCCAAGTCCGGCAACATCAGCGACCAGACCCGCACCATCGACGGCAAGGAGCATCTGCCGCAGACCACCATCGACTGGACCGTGGTCATCCCCGGCGAGAAGATCGACGGCGTCAACTCCCCGCTGGAGCTGGTCGACGACTTCGGTGAGGACTCCGCACACCAGGTGTGCCCGGCCGGCGATCCCGGCACGGCTACCTCTCGTCTGAACCTGAAGATCCAGGCCCAGGACCAGATCAATGGTGGCGGCCTCCAAAACGTTGACCTTGCCAATAAGACCACTGCCACCGTCGACGGCGACAACGGCGGCTTCAAGTTGAGCGTTGATGCTCCGACGCTGAAGCTTCCCAACGGCTCCGACTTCACCGGGTTCAGCAAGGAATACCAGTACGTCATCACGTACACCACCTGCACCACCTCCGGTGGCATGGATGCCAAGGGCACCAAGTACAGCAACACCCTCACGGGTGATGGCGTCAATCTGAGTGCAACGAAGGAGCAGACGTACAACGCCAGCGGCACCGGCGAGGGCGTCTCCCGTGGCTCCGTGGCCGTCAGCAAGGATCTGACCGACAACTCGGCGGCAGCACTGGTTCCGGATGGCACCAAATTCACCGTGCACGTGAAGGAATTCGCACCCAACAAGACCACACCCGAGGTCGAGTACGACCTGCAGGTGCCGCTCAATGGCGGCCCCGTGAAGGGGCTCAATCCCCGCGGCAAGGGTTGGACCATTCAGCTCTCCGAGCCCAAGTTCCCCAATGTGTCCGGCGTGGTCTTCGCTGACCCGACGTTTACAGCCAGCGATGGCGTGACGGTGTCTCAGGATGGCAAGGTCGCCACAGCGACCTTGACCCCTGCCACCAACATCGAGGTGAAGCTGACCAACACGGCCCAGCTTGGCCAGGTGGCCATCACCAAGGCACTCACCGGCGGCGCGGCCGACCAGGTGGATGCCGAGAAGGAATACACGGTCACCGCGAAGATCAACACCAGCGAGCTGGGCAGCAATGTGCCTGCGCAGCAGGATCGCACCTTCACACTGAAGGCCGGCGAGACCAACGTGCTGAAGGATCTCCCCATCGGGGCCAAGGTCACCTTCAGCGAGGCCAAGCCAACAGATGACGACACCTTCACCTGGGGCGAGCCCACGTTCGACCCGGAGACCGTCACGGTCACGAAGGACAACGTCTCTACCCCGGCCAAGGTGACTCTCACCAACAAGGTGGAGCGCACCGTAGGTACGTTCTCCCTGTCCAAGAAGGTGACGGGCGACGAGGCCGGCAACGGGGCCGTTCCGGAAACCGTGAAGGTCACGGCAACCTGGAAGGACGCGGACGGCAAGGACCAGTCCAAGGACCTGACGCTCCCGACCGACGGCACCTCGGTCCCGTTCGGTGAGAACCTGCTGATCGGTACCGAGGTCACCCTGACCGAGACGCCGCTGACGGATGGTTCCGGCATCGTCTGGAGCGATCCGACCTGGGACGGCACCGGAGTCGAGGCCAGCGGCAAGTCCGCCGTGGTCACGATCGGCCGCGATGCCAAGGCCAACGTCACGCTCACGAACAAGACGACCACATCCACCGCTCGCATCAGCCTGATCAAGAAGGTCACGGGTGACGCTGCGGATCAAGCCAAGGGCGCCGAGTACACGGTCAAGGCGACCTGGAAGATCGGTGACCAGGACTTCTCCAAGGAACTCAAGATCAACGCGGAGACCGCCACCGATCTGGGCGTGGACCTGCCTCACGGCACAGTCGTCACGATCGCCGAGCAGACCCCGCCGACTATCGACACCGTGACGTGGGGATCCATCACGATCGAGGGCGATGGCGTCACCGACAAGGGCAAGGGCGTCGCGGAGGTCGTGGTCAAGGACCAGCAGGATGCCACCTCACTGGTTACCGTGACCAACGAGGCCACCTGGGCCACCGGCACCTTCGACCTGTCCAAGACGGTCACGGGTGATGAGGCTGACAACGAGGCCGTCCCCGCCGAGGTCACGGTTACCGCGACCTGGACGGACCCGGAGGGCCAGGAGCAGTCCAAGGAACTCACCGTTCCGACCGACGGCAGCACGGTGGACTTCGGCGAGAGGCTCCGGTTCGGTACCGAGGTCACCCTGACCGAGACGCCGCTCGAGAACGGTTCCGGGATCAACTGGGTCGCCCCGCAGTGGACCATCGCCGACGATGACATGGTGGTGGATGGTCTGTCCGCCAGGGTGACGATCGGTCACGAGACGACCGCAAAGGTGGCCTTGGAGAACAAGGCCACGACCTCCACGGCCGGCATCAGCCTGATCAAGGGCCTCTCCGGCGAGGCTGCCGGCGAGGTGGATCCCAAGACCGAGTTCCCGGTCACCGCGACCTGGAAGATCGGTGACGAGGAATTCTCCAAGGAGCTGACCATCAACTCGGTGGAGCCCACGGAGCTGGGCGAGGAGCTGCCATACGGCACGCTCGTCACCATCACCGAGGGCGAGCAGCCCGGTATCGACACCGTGGTCTGGGGCTCCATCGTGATCACCGGTGACGACGTCACCGACAACGAGGACGGCAGCGCCACCGTGAAGGTCAAGAACCTGCAGGACGATTCCACGTTGATCACCGTGACCAACGAGGCCACCTGGGCCCCTGGCACGTTCTCACTCACCAAGGACGTCACGGGTGTGGCTGCCGACAACTCCGATATCCCGGAGACCGTCGATGTGACGGCCACCTGGTACGAGGGTGACGAGCAGCAGTCCGAGAACCTCTCGGTCCCGACGGACGGTTCCAAGGTCGAGTTCGGCCAGGATCTGCCCCACGGTACCGAGGTGACGCTGGCGGAGACCCCGTTGGACGCCGCGCCGGCGTTCACCTGGGCCGATCCGGCCTGGGAGGCCGAGGGCATCGTCGTCAATGACGACGGCACGGCGACCATTACCATCGGCGCTGCGAAGGACATCGACGTCAAGCTCACCAACCAGGCCGTCGAGTCCCTCGGCAGCTTGGACGTGACCAAGACGCTCTCCGGCGATGGTGCAGACAAGGTCGCGAAGGACACCACTTTCCCGGTGACGGCCACCTGGACCGACATCGCCGGCGATGAACAGACGGCCGACCTGGAGCTGAAGGCCGGCAAGGCCTCCACGCTGGAGAACCTGCCGCTCGGCACCAAGGTCACCCTCACCGAGGATGACGCCGAGGACACCGATGTCGTGAAGTGGATCGGTGCCGAATGGAGCAGCGAGGACGAGTCGGTGGAGATCTCCGCCGATGGCACCAAGGCTGTTGTCACGGTGACCGGCGATCCGGGAGCCAAGGCCGCGGTCACGCTGGACAACGAGTACGAGGACGTCCCGGAAACCCCCACTGAGGAACCGACCACGGAACCGAGTACCGATGCCGGCACGACTCCGGCCACCAACCCGAGCGGCACGCCGACCGATGACGGTAGCGACGGGCCCCTGGCCTCGACCGGTACCTCGATCGGTATCGGCATGGTGGTCCTGATCCTGGCCCTCATCGGCGCAGGCATCACGCTCATGGCGCGTCGTCGCCGCACTCACTGAGCTGACTAGCGGCTAGTACAGTGCCGCCCCCGATCCTCGGATCGGGGGCGGCACTGTTTCGTTGTGGCCGGGGGGCGGCCTGGGGGGCGGCCGCGGACGGTTGCCCGACGGGTGGTCCCAGCGTCCGCGCTCAGGCCGGCTTGTGCGCCGGGCGGACTGTGATCGATTCGACCTGCGAGGTCTCCGGCGCGGAGATCGCATGGCGGACACTGGCGGCTACGGTCTCCGGCGTGACGTAGGTGTATTCGTCTCCGTCGGTTCCGGCTTCGCGCCGCAGTCGGTGCCCCATGTCCGTTGCGACGAATCCCGGGTGGACCGACGTGACACGTACCCCGCGATCACGTTCCTCCTCGCGGAGGCAATCCGCCATGGTGCGCAGAGCGAACTTGGTCCCCGTGTACACGGCCCCACCGGCGTAGGAGAATATGCCGGAACCGGAATTGATCATGACCACGATGCCCCGGGCCGTCCGCAGCGCGGGGAGCAGGCGGGCGGTCAGATCCGCCACAGCGAAGACGTTGACCTCGAAGGACGCCCTCCAATCCTGCCTCGTGAAGGAGTCGAAGGGGCGTTCGTCCGCGATGCCTGCCGAGTTCACGAGGACGTCCAGGTGGGTCAGCCCGGCCTCGTCCACCGCGGCGGCAACGGACGCCTCGTCCGAGAGGTCGGCGATGAACGGGACCACTTCCGCATCCTGGGGCAGCGCCCCCGGCTCGTGGATCCAGGACAAGGACTCCGAGGTGCTGGCTCCGGCCAGAATCCGGTGAGTGAGGGCCAGGTCCATCAGAACGGCCTTGCCGATACCGCGTGAGGCGCCGGTGATGACAGCTGTGGGGCGGAGCGAAGTGTTCCAAGTCATGATGCCCAGCATGGCATGCTCCACCTTTCGCTGCACGGGATCAGAACTTGAATCCGGGCCGCCACCACTGAGCGCGTGAGCGTTATTCCGGTATCGTCGAATCACGAGGATTCCTTCATCATTTCGATGAGGGCGGTGCGCGCCCGGCCGGCGCAACGAAAGGATGCGCAAGCGACGCTATGAGCAGGAGCGAGCAGATTCTGGACACCTACGTGTCCTTGCTGGTGGACGGTGGAGTTCGACAGGCCACCATCGAGGCCGTTGCCCGCAAGAGCGGGCTGTCCAAGCCGGGCTTGCTGCATCATTTCCCTTCACGGGCCGCCTTGGACACCGCTTTGATCTCCCGTCTGCGTGTACTCGTGAAGCTGGACGTCGCCGCGATGGCCGCAGCGCCGGACGGCGCTGTGCATTACTACTTGGCCTCCTCGCTTGAAGTCGGCTCCGATCTGGAACGTGCGGTGGTCGCTGTGACCCGACTGGGGCAGGCGGGGAATGCGAACGCGCGTGCAGAACTTCGTGCGGCCCGGGATGAGTGGTTCGACTTGTTGCTGGCCCAGCTCGGGAATCCGGTCATGGCTCGGTTGGCCCTGCTGGCGGGCGACGGTGTGGCCTATCAGGCCGATATCACCGAGCCGGGCTCGGCTCCCTACGTCGACGAGGCCGACGTCGAGGAGATCGCAGAGGCCTTCGTCTCGCGCTGACGCCAGGCGTCCGGGGCACGGAACCATTCATGCCCGACGGCGCGGGGTGTGCTCCGGTGCTCCCCGCGCCGCAGGCGCGGGTGCCGACCGATCCGCGCGGACGGAGCGGAGCAGGCTGAGCCGGGCCCCCTCCGTCGGGCATTGGATGCCTGGTACTAGCCAGTGGTGAGCGCGAGGGTCAACGAACACGCTGCCAGCACGGCGACGGCCAGGACCAGACTGCGCACTACATGCGCACGGAGGGGGACCTCCACCCCGGCCACGCGGCAACGCCACAGCCACAACAGGGTCGCGAGTGTTCCCCACGGGGTGACGATGGCCCCGGCGTTGACCCCCACCAGGAGTGCCACCGTGCGGGAGGCGTGATCCGCGGCGGCGGGCTGCAGCGCCAGGAACGCCGGAAGGTTGTCGACGCCGTTGGCGGCCAGTGCACCGACTCCGGCGACTCGGGCCAGGTGCCACCCCCCGGTGCCGGAGCCGAGTGCTGCGGCCATCCACTGGTCGAGGAACAGGGGCCGTAGGACCTCCACCAGGATGAACAACGCCAAAACGGCCAGAGCCATCTTCCATGGCACGGAGAGCGAGCGGCGATGTTCGGGGCGTCTGAACCAACAGACGACTGCCAGCACCAGGGCGGCGACGACCGTGGGGAGGGTGGGGGAGACGCCGGCGCCGAACAACACCGCCAAGATGACACAGACCACGG
>NZ_JALAGT010000197.1 GCF_022712295.1 Galactobacter sp. | reverse complement strand
CCATGGAGAACACCCCGTCGGTGACGATCAGCGTCCTGCGGGCCCCACGTCCGTCGTCGAGGTGGGCGGCTTCCTCCAGGCAGCGGCGCAGGTCGCCCATGTCACGGTTGCGGTAGCGAAGGCGGTGCGCCTTGGAGAGTCTGATGCCATCGATGATGGAGGCATGATTGAGCTCGTCGGAGATGATGGCGTCCTCGGGCCCGCAGAGCGGCTCGAACACCGCACCGTTCGCGTCGAAGCAGGATGAGAACAGGATGGTGTCATCGGTGCCGAGGAAGTTAGAGAGCCGCGACTCCAGCTCGACGTGCAGGTCCTGCGTCCCACAGATGAAGCGCACCGATGCCATGCCGAAGCCACGCTCGTCCAATGCCGCCTTGGCTGCTTCGATCAGGCGGGGGTCATCGGCCATGCCCAGATAGTTGTTGGCGCAGAAGTTCACGACCTCCCGGATCCGCCCGTCCGCGCCCTCGACTGCGATACGAGGCGACTGCGCCGAGACGATGGTCCGCTCGTGCTTACGCAGCCCCGCGTCCTCGAATCCCTTGAGTTGGTCCTGCAATTGCTGCTTGACGCTGGTGTACATGGTGGCTTCCCTGCCCTTGCCTGTTCTCGGAAAAAGTCGTTGGTCGTCTGCGTTCACGAACCGGGTCAGCGCCAGTCCAGAACGATCTTCCCGGAGGCGCCGGCCCGCGCCGCAGCGAAGGCGTCCTCGAATCTGTCCGCCGGGACCACTTCGGTCACCACGGATTCCACACGCCGGCGCAACGTCGGGTCGGAGTCCAACATCGCCGTCATGGCATACCAGGTCTCCGACATCTCGCGGCCGTAGATGCCTCGCACCGTGAGCATGCGGGTGACCACCCGGTTCCAGTCCAGGTCGATGCTCTCCGTAGGGAGTCCCAGCATCGCGATGCGTCCTCCGTGGTTCATGTTCTCCACCATCTCCGGCAGCGCTGAGGGCTTGCCCGACATCTCCATTCCGATGTCGAACCCCTCGCGCATCCCCAGTCGGGACTGGGAGTCCCGGATCCGCTCACCGCCCACGTCGACGGTGGCATCCGCGACCGCAGCCATGGCCATATCCAACCGGGGACGGGAAACATCGGTGACCACGATCCGTCGGGCACCGGCATGCCTGGCCACGGCAGTGGCCATCACCCCAATGGGGCCCGCTCCGGTGATGAGCACGTCCTCACCCACCATGCGGTAGGCCAGAGCGGTGTGGGTGGCATTGCCGAACGGGTCGAAAACCGCTCCTAGTTCGGGCGTCACGGAGTTGCCGCGGTGCACCCACACATTGGATTGCGGAAGAACTACGAACTCTGCGAAGGCCCCGTCACGCTGTACACCCACCGAGACGGTGTCGATGCAGAGGTGCCTCCGCCCGGCCTTGCAGTTGCGACATACGCCGCAGACGATGTGCCCCTCCCCCGAGACCAGATCACCGACTTCCACCTGATCCGTTCCCTCGCCAACCTCCACAACGTCCCCGTAGAACTCGTGCCCTGGAACCAGGGGTGCCATAATCATGGCCGCTGCGGCCGCGTCACCAGCCTGGATATGCAGATCCGTCCCACAGATCCCGGTCGTATGTACTCGGATCTTGACCTCGCCCGGGCCGGGCAGCGGCTCAGGACGCTCAACAAGGGCCAGCGGGGCTGACAGGGATTCTTTGAATATCGCCTTCACACATTTCAGTCTGCTGGACCTAACGGAGCCTGCATAGGTCACGAGAGTTTCATCTTTCAGGCCTAATAGTTAAGACTAACTGTATGGATGTGACACAGCTGAAGACCCTCAGAATGCTGGATCAACTCGGCTCCCTGCGTGCCGTGGCCCAAGCCCTCTACGTCAGCCCATCAGCGGTGTCCCAGCACCTGACCCAGCTGCAGCAGGAGGCCGGAGAACCGCTGACCCGCAAGGTGGGTCGGCGGCTCGAACTGACCGAGGCCGGACGCCGCGTGTCGGATGCAGCTCAGGCGGTCTTCTCCGCGATGGAGGTCACCCGCGCCACCTTGCACGGTGCAGGGACCACAGAAACCGTCAAGGTCAGCATGTTCCATTCCGTGGGTCCGGTTCTGGCCCCGGCGCTGATGCCACTACCGAATGTCATGGTCTCCGACGAGGACGTCTCCATGGACGATTTCCCGGCGCTGACCATCAGCCACGACGTGGTGGTGGCTCACCGCGTGGACGACTCGGAGCCCTGGCCCACCACCGTCAGCTCCGTGGAACTGCTGCGCGAACCCTTCGACATCGCCCTGCCCTGGGACCATCCGCTGGCCAAGGCAAGCGAACTCAAGCCGGAGGACCTGGCCGAGGAATCCTGGGTCTCCTCGCGCCCCGGCTATTCCCCCGCGGACATCGTCCGGCATGTCTCCGCAGCGGCGCACCACCCGGTGAAGGTGGTGCACCGTATCAACGACTACGCCACGGTGGCCGCCCTGGTGGCGGCGGGCGCTGGGTCCGGTGGCGGGGTGGTCGCGGCACTCCCCCGCCACACGGCCGCATCCCTGGCGCCCTCCGGTGTGGTGCTGCGCCCCATGGCGGGCCGCCCTCACGAACGGGTCATCGAGGCCCTCTGCCAGCCGCAGGCGCTTCACCGCCCTGCCGTGGCCCAGGTGCTCAGCACCTTGAAGGAGGCACTGGAGCACCTTGCCGAATGAGCATCAAGCCTCGGTCTGCCCCCTCTCGAAGTAGGCGACCAGGTCCTCCGGCAGCGCCGGCACGTCTACCGCGCCGCCCCCGGCCCGCAGGGAACGAGCGGCCAGGTCCCCCGTCGCCACGGCCTCGCGCGCCGCGACTGGCGACGTATCGGTGGCCCCACCCTCGCTCGCAAAGCGCAGGAATTCCTGGATCAGCGCCGGATCAGCGCCGCCGTGTCCGCCGTCGGATTCCTCGATCGGCACCACGCGGTCGGGGTCGTGCAGACCGGAGTGACGAGTGGTCCAGACCCGGATCTCCCCTCCAGGCGAGTCCCCGAAATTCTCGATGCGGCCTGCCGTCCCGATCACGGTGTAGTTGCGCCAGTAATCCGGCGTGAAATGACATTGCTCGTAGGAAGCGAACACCCCGTTGTCCAGCCGCATCTGCACCATGGAGAGGTCCTCCACGTCCAGGTCCGGATTGAGGTCGGTCTGCTCAGTGGGCGGCCAGTTGTCGGCGGAGAACCAGTCCCACATACGACGGTCGGAGTTGTCGCGGCGCGAGGCCACGTCCCCGTAGACGGTCAGCCCACCCATTCCGGACACTCGTCGCGAGGACCCGCCGGCCAGCCAGTGGATCACGTCGATGTCGTGGGCACCCTTCTGCAGCAACAGGGTGTTCGCATACTCCCGTTGGGCGTGCCAGTCCTTGAAGTAGTAGTCGCCACCGTTGCCCACAAAGTGCCTGCACCACACGGCCTTGACCTCCCCGATCTCCCCGGAGGCCACGATGTCCCGCATACCGCGCACCACCGGCATGTGCCGCATGTTGTGCCCCACGTAGAGCCTGGTGCCGGTCTCCCGCGCAACGGCGAGGATCTGATCCGCACCCTCCACGGTGATGTCCAACGGTTTCTCGCAGAAGGTCGGGATGCCCGCTTTCAGCGTGCGCAGCACCACCTCGCGATGCGTGAAGTCCGGCGTCAGCACCACGATCGCGTCCAGTCCGGCGGCCAGGAGGATCTCGAGGTCGTCCGTGATCGTGGCCTCAGGCAGAGCCCGCGCGGCGTCCGCCCGTCCTCGCTCGGAGAGGTCGCACACGTGGCTGACCACGGACCCGCGCTCGGGCGCGTTGAGCTCACGGTGCAGCCCGGCGCGCAAACCGAATCCGACCATCCCAACACGCATCACGTGGGTCGTCGCGGCCGGGCTTGCAGCAGGCTGCTGCGTATGACTCGACATAAGCTTGATTCTCTTTTCTTACGTTTCCTGGACGGTTTCCCGCCGCTGTGTTGGTTGTGCCCGACGGTCCGGGCCGGCTTCCGCCGTCCGTCACCCAGCCGTGGCGGCGGCGGAGAGCGGACCGGGGTGGATACACGCCACCCGGTGCGGATCCGCACTCGGAGTGGGCAGGCCATCGTTGCCGTTCACACGGGAGATCAACTCTGGACTGTCCGTGGCGCAGGCATCTGTGGCCACCGGGCACCTGGTCCGGAATCGGCATCCTGACGGCGGGTCCACCGGCGAGGGTGGATCTCCCTGCAACAGGATCAGCTCCCTGGCCAGCTCCGGGTCGTTGCGCAGTTCCGGAGCGGACGAGAGCAGCGCCTGAGTGTAGGGATGCTGAGCTCTGACGTAGATATCATCGGTTGGGCCCTGTTCCACCACCTTGCCCAGGTACATCGTCGAGACCTCTTCCGAGACATGTCTGACGATCTGGAGGTCGTGGGCGATGAAGACGTAGGACAATCCCATCTCCTCCTGCAGATCCGCCAGGAGGTTGACGACCTGCGCACGCACGGAGACATCCAACGCGGAGACCGCTTCGTCGCAGATCAGCACCTTGGGTCCCAGTGAGAGCCCTCGAGCGATCCCGATGCGCTGCTGCTGGCCACCCGAGAACTGGTGGGGGAAGCGAGTGATGTGGTCCGGGTTCAGACCCACCAGTTCCATGAGTTCCCTGACCCGGTCTCGGCGTCGGTTGCGCGGCAGTACATCCGGGTGGATGGAGAAAGGTTCCAGCAACGTCTGCTCAACGCTCATCCGAGGATTCAGTGATGCGGCCGGGTCCTGGAAGATGAGCTGGATGTTGCGCCGCATGCGGCGGCGTTCCTCACCGCCCAGGCTGTTGATGTCCTGCCCCTGGAACAAGACCGTTCCGGAGGAGGGCTTCTCCAGCCCCGACAGCACCCTGGCGAGGGTCGATTTGCCACAACCGGATTCCCCGATGACGCCCAGCGTGGAACCTTCTCCAACGGTGAGGTCAACTCCGTCCAGCGCCTTCACGATCTTCTTGCGCATGAACGGCAACGGACGAGAGATCTCGTAGTGCTGGGCCACTCCCTTGGCCTGTAGCAGTGGCTCAGCCGGCGTAGAGGAGTTCATCCCGGTTCACCTCCTCGGCCTTGTGGCATTCAACGGTTCGGTTCTCTGCAATGCTCCGGTCCAACGGTTTGGTGGTCCTACAGTGGTCGTCTGCCAACGGGCATCTCGGAGCAAAAGGGCAGCCTTCGGGCAAGGACAACAGATCCGGCGGCATGCCGGGAATGGCCGGTAGCCGGGACCCGCGTTCCACCCTGGCGTCCACGGAGTCGATCAGGCCGCGGGTGTAGGGGTGTTGGGGGTTGGACAGCACCTCTGCGGTGGGACCGGACTCCACGATGTTTCCCGCGTACATCACCGCGACCGAGTCGGTCACTTCCCTCACCACGGAGATGTCGTGGGTGATGAGCATCAGACCCATGTCGCGGCTGCGTTGTTCTTCTCGTAGCAGCTCCAGGATCTGAGCCTGAACCGTGACGTCCAGAGCCGTGGTTGGCTCGTCCGCGATCAGTAGCTGAGGGTCCAGAGCCAGCGCCATCGCGATCACGATCCGCTGGCGCATGCCACCGGAGAACTGGTGCGGGTAGTCGTTGACCCGTCGCGCTGCGTCCGGGATCCGGACCCTGTCCATCATTTCGATGGCCTTGACCTTGGCTGCCTTGCGCGAGGCACCCCGGTGCACACGGAAGAGTTCACCGATCTGGTGACCCACCGTGTGGACCGGGTTCAACGCGCTCAAGGCATCCTGGAACACCATGGAGATCTGCTGCCCATAGAGCGCACGCCGCTGTTTGGGCGCCATGCCCAAGACGTCCTCGCCGTCCGCCTCGATCCGTCCACCGGCCACATAGCCGGGGGCATCCAGGAGTCCCATCACCGTACGTGCCGTGACGGACTTGCCTGATCCGGATTCACCCACGATCCCCAGCGCCTCACCTTGATGAACACTGAGGTTCACCCCGTTGATGGCTTTGGCTTCGCCGTGGTTCGTCCTAAACTCCACTTGGAGGTCGTGCAATTGCAGCAACGGCCCCTCGGCCGGTTGTGTCGTAGACGTCATGCTCAACGCCCCTTCGGGTCGAACCGGTCGCGCAGGGCTTCCCCGAAGAGGACGAAACCGAGCACGGTGATGGTCAGGAAGATGGAGGGGAACACCAGCAGGTGTGCCGCCTCGTCGATGTAGTCCTTCGCTGCCGCCAGCTGCAGTCCCCAGGAGACTGCAGGCGGTGTGAGTCCGATGCCGATGAAGGTCAGCCCCGCTTCGGCGGAGATCATGCTTCCGACACCCAAGGTCTGCAAGACCAGCAGCGGTGTGATGGCGTTGGGGACCACGTGCTTGGAGATGATCCTGGTGCGGCTGGCGCCCAACAACTTGGTGGCCTGGATGAACTCGCGCCCCTTGACCTCCAGCACCGCAGAACGCATGTAGCGAACCCCGCCGGGCCAGCTGAACAGGGAGAGCGCGAAGATCACGGTCCACAGGTTGCGTTCGTTGAACAACTGCAGCACCACGATGGCGGCCAGGATGAACGGGAGGCCGAAAGCCATGTCGCACACTCGCGAGATGACGGCGTCGACCCAACCACCGAAGTAGCCGGCCAGCGCCCCCAAGATCGCGGAGACCACGAACGCCACCGCCGAGACCACTACACCCACGGTGATGGCGGCCCTGGCGCCATAGATCACCTGCGTGTAATAGTCGCAGCCCTGGGTATCACGCCCGAACCAGTGCTGGGCCGACGGCCCCTCATTGGTCAGGAGCAGATCGCAGTGCGTGTTGGGGCCGTGCCCGAAGCCCACGAAGAGCTGCGGGAACACCGCGATCAGCACCATGATCGCCACGATGATCCCGGAGATGACCAGACGTGGCTGCAGCCATGAACGCCATTTGGCCTTGGCCCGGCCACGCAGTTTCTCCGTGGGTGGCAGGTGCGTCGGGTCCGGAGCAGCCGCTGTTGTTTCCGCGGTCGTCATAGTCTCACCCTCGGGTCGATCAAGCCGTAGGTCAGGTCCACGATGAGGTTGAACGTGAGGTACACGAGCACCAGCAACGAGGCGATACCGACCACCAGCGTGCCTTCCTTGTTGTTGATGGCATCCACCATGAGTCCCCCGATGCCGGGCAGATTGAACACGGACTCGATGATCACGGTGCCGCCCAACATTCCTGCCAGGCTCAGGCCCAGGTATGTAACCACCGGGATCATGGCATTACGCATCGCGTGCCCCCACACCACACGGGTGGGAGAGAGCCCTTTGGCCCGGGCGGTGGAGAGGTAGCCTGCGTGCAGCACACCTACCAGTGAGGTCCTGGTCAGGCGTGCCAGTCCGGCGGAAGCCTCGAGGGCCATGACCAGCGCCGGGAGGATGTAGGCCATGGGCCATCCGGACCCGATCCCGGCCGGGTCCACCCAGGAGAGTTTCACGCCGAAGAGCGTCTGAGCGCCCAGTGCGATCACGAAGACCGGGATACCCATGAACACCACGGTGAAGATCAACGCCAGGTGATCGGCGGCCTGACCGTGCTTGAGTCCTGCGTAGACGCCGATCACCAGGCCGATGATCAACTTCAGGACCCACGCGGTCAGGGCCAGAACCACCGTCACGGGCAGCCGTTCCAGGATCAGCCCCAGCACCGGACGCCCGTAGAAGTCCATTCCGAAGTCGCCTTGGAACAGCCCGATGAAGTAATTGAAGTACTGCACAAGGAACGGGTCGTCCAGGTGATAGGCGAGCCTGATCTGCTGGACGGTGGCCTCAGGCAGAGGCCGTTCGCCGGTGAGCGAGGCCAGCGGGTCACCTGGCATCAGGAACGTCAGCGCATAGATGATGAAGGTAGCTCCGATGAGCACCGGGATCATCTGCAGGATGCGCCTGATGACGTAGCCGAGCACGCGTTCACCTCCTTTCGACAGATGCGGTTGCGGAGGATCGGATCAGCAGTCGTAGCCGGCGCGGTAGAACTGCAGGTCGCCCTGCACGTCGTTGAGCACGGCGCACTTGGACTGCAGACCCAGGTCCGTGGGAACGAACAGCGGGATGGAGGGCATGTCCTCGAAGATCAGCGCCTCGGCATCGTGGTACAGCGTGGCGGCCTTCTTGGGATCCTGTTCGGCGTGAGCGGCCTTCATCTTCTTGTCCACGGCCGGGTTGGAGTATGCCGTGGTCTGGTTACCGTCACCACCGGTCTGGTACTGGCTCAGGAACTGGTCGGGAGACTGGTAGGACCAGCCCCACAGACCGAACTGGGCACCCTCGAGTTCGCGGTTGTTGGTGCGCTCGGAGAGGGTTGTACCAAGAGACTGCTTGAGCTTGACCTCGATGCCCAGGTTGTCCTTGATCATCTTCTGGATGGCCTGCAGCAGCTGCTGGTTGTCGGTGGAGCGGGCCTCGATCACCAACGGGCCATCGATCCCACCGGCTTTCTTCAGCAGTTCCTTCGCCTTTTCCGGGTCGAAACCACAGTCCTCGCAGGTGCCCTCCTGGTAGGAATCCAGGGAGTCAGGGACCAAGGAATCCGAGGCAGTGGCATAGCCCTTGAGGATGGACTTCGCGATGGCCTCGCGGTCGATGGACAACGAGATCGCCTTGCGCAGATCAGGGTCCTTCAGCTGCGGCAGGTAGTCGGGAATGTTCAGCGACTGCATCTTGGACTGGGTCTTCACCTCGTAGACCGCGTCCTCACCCAGCTGCTTCTTGGCCTTGTCCACCATGGGTGCTGGGACGTTGCGGATCATGTCCAGGTTCCCTGCCGTCATGTCCGTGTAGGCCGGGTCCACCGCCGTGTAGATCTTGCCGACGAGCTTCTTGGCTTCACCGGTGAACCCGTCGCCTCCCTTGAAGTCGTCCCACTTCTCCAGCACGACCTCCTTGTTGTGGTCCCAGCTGACGAACTTGTAGGGGCCGTTGGAGACAGGCTCCGCTGCGTATCCCTCAGGGTCCTTGAAGGCAGATTCCGGCATGGGGCAGGTCGGGTTGGTGCTGAGCAACTTGGGGAAGTCCGCCATGGGGTCCGTCAACGTGACCTTCAGGTGGGTGTCGTCCACGACCTCGACTCCGGAGAGTTCCTTGGTCTTGGCCTCGCCCTTGGCGGGGTTGAGGTCTTCGTAGCCCTTGACGTTCACGAACGCGAAGTTGCCGAGCCAGGCGTTGGAACCCAGTGCGGTGGCGTTCCACGCGTCGGCGAAGGAGGCAGCCGTGACCGGCGTGCCGTCGTGGAAGGTCCAGCCGTCCTGGAGCTCGATGTCCCAGTGGACGGAGTCCTTGCTCTCGACACTCTTGGCCGCAAGCGGCTCCAGTTCCTGCGAGTCGGAGTTGACCTCCATGAGGTTGGCGCACATCGCCATACCGATCTGCGAACCGGCATCGCGCTGAGGAACGATCGCCTTGGGTTCCGAGGTCTGGAAACTGAGGGTTCCGTCACCGCTTCCGGTGCCCTTGGAAGTATTGGAGCCGGACCCGCCGCATGCGGTCAGAGCCAGCGCGGCCACGGCGACGCCGACCACCGCTGCGTTACGGAGGCGGGCGCCCTTGGCTGCCCCGGCGGAAAGTGAGGTGCGTGGGTTCATGGTCTCTTCCTGGGTGGTGAGGTGCATCACTCGTTATTTTGACACTCAAAATAAAAGCCGACCAAAGAGCACCCTGTCAAACCCGAAACATGGATTTCACCCAGCCCGCGTCACGAGTCATGAGTCACGCGAAAGTGACCAGCCCCAACGGATCCTCCAACAGTCGTGCCACCACCAGCGACGCGGCCACGATGGACAGGGACAACCTGTGATCGGTCGACGCGGTGATCCGCGCAGCCACATCCGCTCCCGACCGACCGGACTCGCGTGCCGCCTCCCTGATCACTGGCAGGTGCCGCGGGACCTCCACCGGGGTACCGAACACCACGATCAACGCCGGATCCAACATCTCCCCCAGCACGGTGGCTGCGACACCCAAGGCCGCGTCCCTCTCGTCCACGATCCGACGCACGGTCGGCTCCCCGAGCTCGTCCAGGCGTTCCACGTCGTCATAATTGCGCACGCCATGCACCCCTGCGTCGATGCACCGCTGCACCACGGCGTCGTCCTGCCCCACCGTGACCAGGCACCCCGAGGAACCGCAGGCGCACGGAAGATCAGGGCCCCCGACCCTCAGATGATCCAACCCGCCGGCGAACGAGTGTGCTCCGTGCCGAATCCTCCCGTGGTCCACCAATACCGCTCCGAGGTCGGCTGTGGAGACGATCAGCAGGAAGTCCGGGGTATCCCGGCCGTGTCCGTACAGCAGCTCGTACTGGGCCGCCGCCCTGGTGTTGTGGTCCACGAGGATCGGTCCGGGAAGTCGGTCCGAGAGCAAGTCCACCACGGGCACCTCGGTCCAATCCGCACCCCGGTTCTCCTTGATGACCCCAGCAGGCCCGTCAACGATGCCGCCGGATGCCACGCCGGTGCCGAGAATCACCCGACCCTCAGCATGCTGGGCCAGCAGTACGTCTGCGGCGTCAGCGATCAGCCCCAGCGTCTGACTCGCGTCCCCCTCGTGTGCCACCAGGACGGAAGCCACCTCGGCGCCCAACAGGTCGGTGAGCACGACACCGGAGATCCTGGGGCCCAGGTGGATCCCGAGACTCAGGGGCCCCTGCGGATCGATACGCAGCGGGATCCGCGGCCTCCCCTGTCCCGTGGAGACGGGCGCACCCTCCATCACGAGTCCGGAACCGATCAGACGCAAAGCCACGGGCGTCAGCGTCGCCGCGCTGAGTCCGGTGGCCTCGGCGATCTCACGGCGCGACTGCCCAGGATGCAGGAAGATCTCTTTCAGCACCGTCGCCGCGTTGGCGCGCCGCAGGTGTTCCTGGGCGTTACCGCGACTGGGCCGTGCACCCGAGTTGGTTCCCATGCCAGCAATCTTGCCAGCCGAGACCAATTTTCCGAGACACGCGTTGCCCAAGACCACCATGCCAAACGCACGTGTGGTCCGGTTGCGTACGCAACCGGACCACACGTG
>NZ_JALAGT010000196.1 GCF_022712295.1 Galactobacter sp. | reverse complement strand
CGCCGGTGCCGTGACGACGCTGCGGTTGTCGGTGCTGCGGGCCCCCCGCTACCCTGACCCGCTGACGGATCTCGGGGTGCACCACCACAGCTACGCATTGGCGCTCGGGGTGGATGAACTCGGGGCCACTGAGCTGGGGCAACGGCTGAACTCGCGGACGCGTACGCTGACCGGGGCCGCAGGCGTTGAGCCGTTGGTCTCGGTGTCCGGTGACGGGGTATTGCTGGACGCCGTGAAGCTGGCGGAGGACCGCAGCGGAGACCTGATCGTGCGCGTGCACGAGGCCCGTGGGCGATTGGCCTCCGCGAAGATTGCTCTCGATGCCTCCGCCGCGACGGTTGCCTCCGTGGAGGAGGTCTCTCTGCTGGAAGAGGCGGTGAGCGCTGCGGCCGGCTCCGGGGCGGCCATGTTGCCCGGTGACGCCGCTGCCCACGTCGCGGACGGCCGCGTCTCGGTGAAGCTGACTCCGTTCAGCGTGCGCACCTTCCGATTCCGCCTGGCCTGATCGCGGTTCCCCCTCAAGGCGGATTCCCCCGTGAGGGGGGAAGCGCCACGACCGAGGAGGAGCACCCCCGCGTCCACGTCGTGGAGGGGAGCCGGAACGCCGGCTGCGCCAGCGGCTCGCATGGGTGCTCTCAGGGCAGACGGCGCCATCGCCGGCCGACGCCACCCTGCTGGCGATCCTGCAGTCGCTCGATGTGGCGAAGAAGATCCTCGTCTCCGAATCCGGCGGCATGCGAGGCAAGGAACTCAAGAGCCGCATCAAGGCCGTGGTCCAGGAATCCCCGACGGGGGACGCAGTACAACGTGCCGTCCAGGCGATGACCGCTGCGCTCATGTCGGCTGCGGTCATCCCGGTCGTTGTGGCGGGTGGCGCCTCCGGCTGAGTACTAAAATGGTGCGTCATGGGTCTCTTCGCATCGTTCCGCCACGGGAAGGCGGACGACCGCGAGCTGGGTCAGGCTCTCTGGCGTCAGGACCACGACCGCTTCAGACGGGCCGTGGATCGCTTCCATCAGGTGTTGGAGGGCACGGAGGACGACGGTCTCTACGCGGTCCTGCTACCGCAAGCCGACCGGTTGGGTGAGTTGGTCCCTCGCGTCCGCACCGTCTGCGTCGAGGCTCATCGGCGCTTCCCTGTGACGGGAGATGACATCCCCGGAACGCTGGAACCCACCCACCGTGCGCTCTCTCGTGCCGCCAACGAGGCTGCGGCCGCAGCCCAGGCCGCGGCGATGGCCCGCTACGCGCCCGACCCGGAGCATGTTTCCGCCACGGTCGCCCGCCGGATCGGGATCGTGGCGGACCGCGTGGCAGACGCCGAGGCAGGACTCTGAACGCGCCTTGAGCGCGTTCGTGCGGCGGAAGCCGGTCCCGTGACGACGGAACGCGCCGACGTCACCGTGAGTCACATCGTCGGGCACATGTGGCAACCAGGAATCCGCGTCAAGCGAACCGAGCGCCGGTACTCGTGACCTGGGGCGCCGTGGGTGAAACGATAGAGGCATGACCAATACTCCTGTTTCCCCGCTCCTGACCTTCAACGACGGCGCCACCATTCCGCAGCTCGGCTATGGCGTGTGGCAGGTCGAGGACAGCGTGGCCGAAGATGTCGTGGGGCAGGCCCTCAAGGCCGGCTACCGGCACATCGACACCGCCAAGGCCTACGGCAACGAGGCGGGTGTGGGGCGCGCGATCGCTTCCTCCGGCATCCCCCGCGACGAGATCTTCGTGACCACCAAACTGTGGAACACCGACCAGGGCTACGACCAGGCGCTGGCCGCGTTCGATGCCTCCATGGAACGCCTGGGTCTGGAGACGCTCGACTGCTACCTGATCCACTGGCCCGCGCCGGAACGCAATCTGCACCGCGAGACCTGGCGGGCGCTCGTTGACCTGCAGAAGTCGGGACGCGTGCGCAGCATCGGCGTCTGCAACTTCCGGGCCAACGAACTGGACGAGATCATCGAGGATTCCGGCGTCACTCCGGCCATGCTGCAGATCGAGACCCACCCATACTTCCCGCAGGCCGAACTCATCGAGTACGCCCAGTCCCACGGAATTTTGCACCAGTCCTGGTCGCCACTCGGCAACGGTTCCGATCTTCTGCAGGAGCCGGTCCTGGCGCAGATCGGTGAGCAGCTCGGTGCGACGCCGGCACAGGTGGTGCTGGCCTGGCACCGGCAGCGTGGTTCCGTGGTGATCCCCAAGTCGGTGACGCCGTCCCGGATCGTGGAGAACTTCGAGTCCCTCGAGGTGCACCTGACGGAGGAGGACATGGCGCTGATCGACGCTTTGGATCGCGGCACCGAGGGTCGCCTCGGAGGCGACCCGGCCAAGCTGAACTGACCGCCGGCATTCCAGCCGTGCCCTCCGCTACCGACCCGTTCCATGTCGGTAGCGGACGGCACCGCCTGTGCAACGGCCTGGGTGGATGTGTTGGCCGCGCACGTTGGCGTACAAGCAGAAGGTCCCCTCACCTGGTGGTGAGGGGACCTTCTGCTTCTGGATGTGTGGAGCCTCCGACCAGAATCGAACTGGTGACCTTTTTATTACGAGTAAAACGCTCTGCCGACTGAGCTACGGAGGCCGGACCCAAAAGGTCCTTGTGGCGCACACGCCACGAGAGAAAACCTTACCGGGCTACGCCGCGCCGGGTCAAAACGGAGTCGGTGCGAACGCCAGTGATCCGCCCCACGTGCGGCAGTGCGGACTGCCCCGTCAGCAGGTCCTGTCCTCCTTCGGAAGCTCTCCCTTGAGCAGGTAGGTGTCCACGACGTCGGTCACGCAGGAGTTGGAGCGTCCGTACGCGGTGTGTCCCCAGCCCTCGTAGGTGAGCAGGCGGGATCCGGGGATGAGTCCCTGCATGGTCTTGGACCAGGCGTAGGGGGTCGCAGGATCTCCGGTGGTGCCAACCACCAATGGGGCGGTTGCAGGATCCTTGACCGAGGAGTCCGCGGCTTGTTCCACGGCCTCGACCGGCCACGAGGAGCAGCCGTCGTCGTAGCCCAGGTAGCGGCCGAAGAACGGGGCGGCGTCGGTGTATTCCTTGGCCTGCGCCTTGATGTCCTGCAGCGAACCGGACCCGTGTTGGTAGTCGGCGCAATTGATGGCGGTGAACGCGTCATTGGTGTTGGAGTAGCTGCCGTCCGACGAACGGTCCGCGGCAAGGTCGGCCAACTGCAGCAGCTGGCTTCCGTCACCGTCTTCCATGCCTGAACGCAGCGCGGAGGTGAAGGTGGAGCTGATGGACGGTTCATACAGTGGCAGCAAGAGGGCACTGACGATGTCTGATGCAGGCATCTTGCGCCCGTCCGAGGTCGGGAGCGGGTTCTTGTCTGCTCCGGTCACGAAATCCAGCAGCTGCTTGCGGGCGTCCTCGACGGACCCGGTGAACGGACAGCCATCCCCGGCATCACCGTCCAGGCAGGCCTGCAGGTAGTGATCCAACGATTTCTCGAATGCAGCAGCCTGCCCCTTCCCGACCTCGGCCATGGACAGGGTCGGGTCCATGGCCCCGTCCAAGACGATGCGCCCCGCCCGGGCAGGGAAGAGCCGCAAGTAGGTGGCTCCGAGCTTGGTTCCATACGAGAACCCGGCGTAATCGAGCTGGTCCTCACCGACCACGGCGCGCATGACGTCAAGGTCTCGGGCCGCGGAATCGGTGTCCAGGTGCTCCAGCAGCCCGTTAGAACTCCTGGTTTCGCAGGCCTTTCCGTAGTCCGCCCCCGCCTTCACCATGTCCTCCAGGTCAGTGTCGGAAGTCGGTAGCCGGGCATCTTCTCGGTCCCGGTCGATCTCCTCACCGTTCTGGCAGGCCACTGCGGTGGACTGGCCCACACCGCGCGGGTCGAACCCCACGATGTCGTAGCTGTCCCTGACCGCGTCGGAGAACTGGAACGCGGCCGAGGACTTCACGTACTCCAGACCGGAACCGCCGGGCCCGCCGGGGTTCACCAGGAGGGACCCGTCCTTGGATCCCTTGGCGGGCAGTCTGTTCATGGCCAGCTCGATGGTCTCGCCATCCGGATCGTCGTAGTCCAAGGGAACCTTGATGGTGGTGCATTCCAGCTGGGCACACTCGGACCAGTTCACGTCTTGGTCGTAGAAGGACTTCAGTTCCTCCGGGACATCTGCCTTCAAGCCGGTTCCACCCTCTGCTGCTTGTGAACCGGTTCCCTGTGACCCTGTCGGAGACGGCGCAGGCGTAGCCGAACTGCAGCCGGTGGCGATCAGGGCCCCGCTCAGCACGAGGGCCACGCCGGCGGCACGGGCGCGCAGTCGCCGGTGAGCGCCGGAGCCGAGCCGGTGGCCGCGCAGGCCCGTACCGGTTCCGGTTGCGGTCGCAGCTGCGGTCCTGGCTGCGGTCGGGGTCGGGT
>NZ_JALAGT010000022.1 GCF_022712295.1 Galactobacter sp. | reverse complement strand
GTGGGGAGGTGTTCATGGCGGAGTCCTTCCGAGCTGTTGGTGAATGTGGACCGTGGATGTTGTCTGAGGGGCGGAATCTTCAACGGCGGTGTTTCGGGGAGGGCCGGTGACGGGAACCTCACAGGGAGAGGGAGAGCAGGTCGATTGACGGGAAGACGGCGAACAGGACGGAGAGCGGGAGGAGGCCGAAGATGACGGGGACAAGCATTTTGATCTCAGCCTTCCCGCCGGCCTCCAGGAGGTTTCGGCGTTCCAGGTCGCGGGCGTCGGCCGCCTGGTCCCGGAGGACGCTGGCAAGCGGGGTACCTCGTTCCCCAGCCACGAGGATGGATTCGACGCAGTCGTTCAATGCGGGAACCTGAGCCTCGACGGCAAGATCACGTAGAGCGGTGGAGAGGGGCACTCCGGTGGTGGTTCTGGCGACCGCGAGGGTGACGAGGGATCCCAGAGGTCCCGAGGTCTCCTCGGCGGCCCGTTTCAGGGCGGGTGCCACGGCCTCCCCTGCGGCCACGCCGAGGGCCAAGAGATCCGCAAGGAGGGGGAACTGGGCTGCGATGACCGCGCGTCGACGGGTGGCGGCCCGGGTGAGGGAGGTGGACCGCCACATGACGACTCCCACGAGGACGCCGATGAAGGCCACCATCGCTGGGACCGGTTTCAACGTTCCGGCGGTCGCTGCGACGGTGAAGATGACCGCCAT
The DNA here is from genome assembly GCF_022712295.1 of Galactobacter sp. GTDB lineage: Bacteria > Actinomycetota > Actinomycetes > Actinomycetales > Micrococcaceae > Galactobacter. The sequence goes on along the minus strand of NZ_JALAGT010000022.1, from coordinate 7,545 downwards.
GGCCGCTGCGGCCGCCGCACAGGTGAGGACGGTGACGGCATGGTGCCGCAGCGGGTCGGTGGAGCGCCCCGCTCGGCCGAGTCTCGTTTCAAGGCTCACCCGACCGGCGGGAGACAACGGCAGGAGCCGATTCACGAGCGACCACCGACCTGCAGCCGTTCGAGGCGGGGCACCCAGCTGAGCCGCGATCCTGTCCCCCAACCGTCGGGTCTTGGAGAAGAGAAGGGCATCCGCGATCAGCCACCCACCCATCCCCAGTGCGAAGGCGGCCAGGAGCACGCGTGCGCCCAGATCCCAGTTCATGACGTTCATGGGTTCGGCCTCCCGGCATCCGGCAACTTCGAGGCTCTGATCATCAGGACGTAGGACAACGCCGCGATCCCCACACCGAGCAGCAACACCACGGCCCCAGCCACGGAGTCGTACACCTCGGCGACGCGTGGTTCGAGGCACAGGATGATCAGCAACAGCCACGGTGCAACGACGGCCAGTCGGGCAGCGTTCACCGTCCACGATTGCCTGGCTTCCAGTTCTCCGCGGGTAGCGATATCCGCACGCAAGAAGCTGGACAAGGTCGCCAGCGTGGCGCCGACGTCGGCGCCGCCCACCTCCCTGGTGAGCCGCACTGCCGCAACCAGTCGGTCCCCAACCGGGTCGGCGATCTGCTGTTTGAGGCGAGCCAGCGCCTCATCGACGTTGCGGCCCACCCTGAGATCAGCTGCGTAGGCCCTGAAAGGTGCACGAAGTTGTTCCGGTCCGGTGCGGCCGAGCTCTGCCAAGGCTTCGGAGAGGGGGACACCGGCTCGAACACCGGAGCGCAGGTGGTCCACCGCGTCGGGCCAGCGCGATCGCCTGGCGCGGGTCCGTCTTTGGGCCGCGGGGCCCAACGCCCAAGTGGGAATCAAGCCTGCCGCCAGCCCGGCGAGAGCGGACACGGAGACGGTGGAGGTGAGTGCCAGCACCATCAGCCCTACCCCGAGGGCCACGGCCACGGAGATCAAGAGGAACGTGGCGACCCGTGTGCGGGCATACCCGGCACGATCGAGGCGGTTCCGTATGCCGCTGCGCCGCCGTCGGCTCGGTTCACCGAACCCGGAATACCAGACGAGGGCCAGTCCGCAGCCGAGCAGACAGCCCAGGATGATGCTCATGGTGCACCGGCCAGGAGTCGGTGCGCGTCGATACCGGACCGGCGCAGTTTGGGGTGTTCGGGGTCCGCCTCCGGATGGCGCCTCAGCCCGTTACCTTGGTCGGTGAAGATCCGGGAGAGTTCGATGACGCCGTCCTCCGTGGTCGATCCCACGGAGGCGATCTCACCGACAAAGCGAGCCCCGTCCGTTCTGCGGCCGCAGTGGACCACCAGGTCGATGGTCGCGGAGACGGTCGCGGTGACGAAGGCCGAGGAGATGTTGGGGCCGGCCAGAAGCGGCAGCGCGCAGAGTTTGGTCAGGGCCTCGCGCGCGGAGTTCGCGTGGATGGTGGCACTTCCTGGCAAACCTGCGTTGAGGGCCAAGAGCAGGTCCAGGCTCTCCGCCTCCCGCACCTCACCGATGGTGATGCGGTCCGGCCGCATCCGCAGTGCCTCCTTCACGAGCCTGCGCAACGTGATCTCCCCACCCCCGTCCAGATTGGGCGGCCGACATTGCAACGTCACCACATCACGCAGCGGCACGTTCAGTTCGCGAACCTCCTCCGCCACCACGACGCGTTGCCTGGGCGGAATGGAGGCAGCCAGACACCCCAGCAGTGTCGTCTTTCCAGCCTGCGTCGGTCCGGAGACGAGGATGTTCATTCCTGCCGACACGGCCGCGTCCAGGTAGGCGGCGGCGTGGGTGGACAGGCTTCCTCGCTCCACCAGATCGGCGAGTCGCCGGGCCCGGGAAACGAACTTGCGGATATTCACGTACCAAGGCCCAGGTGTGACGTCCGGGATGGCGACATGCAGGCGCGAGCCGTCAGGCAGGGTAGCGTCCACGAACGGTGACGACAGGTCCAGATGGCGGTTGGTGGGCGCCAGCATGCGTTCCACGAGTTGGCGCAGTTCGTCCTGGGACAGCCTGAGCGAGGTCAGTTCCGCGACACCGTTGCGAGCCACGAACACCTTGTCGCACCCGTTGAGCCAGATCTCCTCGATGTCGGGGTCGTCCAGGAACGGTTGGAGACGCCCGAAGCCGGTGAGTGCATGCATCACGGCTCGACCGGCTGCTGCCAGGTCCCCGATATCCGGCATTCCCTCCCGCAGGGACCTCAAGTCGTAGTCGTGAACGGCGCGGTCCACCATGCGTTCCACCGCCGCTGGATCCCCGACCGGGTCCACGGACTCACGCAACAGAGCGGCACGGACCTGCTTCTCGACGTATCTCGCGGCTTGCGACACGGTTCCCCTCCTTCGACGGTCCGGGAACCCTGACCCGGGTGCGGGATCTGGGCGCCCCGGAACATACCTCCCACGGTTTCGCCACGGAATCCGAGGGCTGTTGGGCTCGGAGACCGGTCGCGACCGCGTTCGGTGGGCTGTATGGGGAAGTCGGTGGATATGCAGCGTAATCCTGTGATGATTCCTGGACAAGGGGGACGCGACTGACCTGTGGACAACTCGGCCGCTGAGTCGGCAGACGACACCCAGGCGTGTCGTCCACAATCCCACCAAGAACACACCTCACCGCAGACCGCGACATCGCACCGTCCCGGTAGCCTCCAGTCCTCGACGACGGCAACCGCACGTCGCGGTACAACGGCAGGACAGGAGTGAGCCGGTGATCCACATACGCCCAGGCGACCCCCACGTCTTCGTCCCGGCCGGAGACGACCTCACCAATCTGAACCAGGCGTTCCCGCACGCGGTCACCGCCGAGCAATGGCCCACCACCCTCTCTCCCGGGCGCCGACCCGACGGCGTCGTACTGGTGGTGGAATCCGGCCCCGATGCGGGACTCGTGGTTCCCCTCCCCCGCGGAACCTCCACCGTGGGCCGCGGCAACTGCCGGATCCGACTGACCGACCCGTCCGTGCGTCGACACCACGCACACCTTCACGTGTCCCCCGACGGGATCCACCTCGAGGCCCTTGGCCCGGTGAGGATCAACGGGCACCACGCCACTCACCGCCGCGTGGACGAGGACAGCCTGATCACCATGGGGAACGACCGGCTACGCATCCTGGCTCGCATCCCGAGCCCGGCCCCGCCACCGACCCCGAACGACAACGAGTGGGACGTCGTCAAGGTGAACACGCCACCACCGCCCTCCCCGCCATTCATCGCGGCAGTAGGAGCCGTGGCCCCCTTGGCCGTGGGCGGCGTCCTCGTCGCGGTGACAGGGAACTGGCTCATGCTGCTCTTCGGATGCATCGGCCTTCTCACCGGCGCCATGACCGTGGTGGACGTCCTCCACCGTCGCCGCAGACAGGCCCGAGAGGAGTCCCGGGCGGCGCTCGCCGCCGCCGCCCTCGTCTCGCGCCGCCACCCGCCCCCCGGCAGCTGGGTCGCATCCTTCAGGAATCCGCGCAGCCACGCGGACACCGAGGCACCACCGCCGGTGCGGCTGGGTGAATGCGTGAAGCCACGCGTTCGGGTCCTGGGGGCACACGACGCACGCCCCAGACGGCGTGTCCCCGTCCGGCGGCTTCCCGCCCTGTGTTCTCCCGCAGCCGACCAGGACGTACGCCTGCTCGGCCCACCCGAGCTGGTCGGTGCCGCCGTGCGCGCCCTGGCCCTCGCCTGGCTCCCGGGACCCGTGCCGCGGGCCGGGACCGGAACCGCGGCCACCCTGAGGGTGGCCGCGACGGCGAGCCTCCCAGCCAGGATTCTCGCCCTACCGGGAGTCAGGAGATCCCCGGACACCGATGCAGCGGTGCTGACCCGCACCAGCGCCGGCGGCAGCACCAACAGGGTCCTGCTCGGGGGTCAACCCGCCGCTGACGACCTGGTGGTCCGGCTGGACGACGGGACGCTTCCTGCTCCCTCAGGAAACGGCGTGCGCTTCGTCCCCGATCGACTCAGCCTCACGGGCGCCCTGATCGCCGTGTCCTCGCTTCCGCCTGAGGAGGGCCCCGCCCGCGTGGACCACCACCAGGAACCGACCGCCCAACCAGGTGACCTGATCGCGGTCCTCGGCCGAGCCACACCGGACTCGGCCGTCGGCGGGGCCCTGACGGTGTCCCTGGTCCACGACGGCCCCCACGCGCTCGTGGCGGGGACCACCGGCAGCGGAAAATCGGTGCTGTTGAGCACCTGGCTGTCGTCGTTGACCGAACACACGGGTCCCGACCGGCTACGGCTGGTGCTGTTGGATTTCAAGGGCGGCGCCACCTTTGGGCCATGGACCGGGAAGCCTCATGTCGAGGTCATTGTCACCGACCTGGATCTGGAATCCGCCACCAGGGTCGTGGAGGGAATCTCCGCCGAGTTGCACCGCCGCGAAAGGTTGCTTCAGTGCGCCGGGGTTGCCGATGTCCGCGACCTCCCGGTCGCAGAGCGGCCGCCGCGAATCGTGGTGGCCGTGGACGAATTCCGCATCCTGGCGGAGTCCGTTCCCGGCGTCCTGAAGGACCTGATGCATTGCGCCACGGTCGGCCGTTCCTTGGGGCTGCACCTGATCCTTGCCACGCAACGGCCACAGGGCGTGGTCTCCCCCGAGATCCGCGCCAATGTCGCCCTGACCATCTGCCTGCGCCTGACCAGCGAATCCGAAGCCGTGGACCTCACCGGCACCCCGCTGCCCGCACGTTTCCCCACCAGTGAGCCAGGGCGCGCTCTGATCCGGCGAGGCAGCGGGCAGCCTGAACCCTTCCAGGTCGGCACCGTCGTCGGTCGTGACGCCGACGATGCCCGCCACGACCTCCTGATCGGTCCCACCTGTGCGGACGTGGCTAACCTGCCGGTTCCGGTGACCAGCGCCCGGGCCACGCAGCAGTCCGCTCCGGCGCTCCCGTTCATAGCACCACCTCTGCCACAACGACCCGTCAGGGTGTCCGCGACTCCGGCCTCGATTCGGCACGGAGGCGGCCCGCCGTCGATCGCGCTCGGACTGCAGGCCACCCCGGAGAGGGTCATCCCTTGGACGCACACACCAGCGACGGACGGTTCGCTCGCCGTTCTGGCCGCTCCGGGCACGCACCGCATCGAGCAGGTCCGCTCCTGGCTCGGTGCCCTGCAGCGCCTGGGGACGGCGGACTCGTGCGTGGTCATGGACGGAGACGGTCTCGCGGAGAACTCCGCACTGGCGCACTTCCCGGGACTCGTCCTGACCACGGGCCAGGAACAGGACGTGGATGAGGTTCTCACCGCGCTGGGGCAGGGACGTGCCCCACATCCGGGGATCCGCCCGCTCCTGGTCCTCACCGCGCCATCTGCCTGGTTCGGTGACGGCCTGCAATCGGCCGGCGTGGCACGGGAGGCCGCGGTCATGACGCTGCTCGCCAACCGTATCTGCCCCGTGATCATGGTGGGAGGACGCGACCTCAGCACGTCCCGCCTGCTGGGCCACACTCCCTCGAGGGTCTACCAACCGTGGTCCATGACCCCAGAGACCACCGCTACGTGGCCACGTCGCCACACCTGCTCAAGCATTCCGGGCCGTGGGGTGCTCTTGGGCCCGGACACCGACCCCACGGGGGTCGTGGTGCAGTCCACCCTCGTGCCCAACGATCGCCTGCGCCCCAATCGCTCCCGGCACCACAGCGGCGCCACGAGACCCACCAACGGGGCGTGGTCACCACTGCCCGACCGAGTCAGCGCCGACGCCTGGAGTGCTCGCCGACCCGCCACCGACACCGAGCCCGATCAACCGTTCGCCGTGTGCGCACCCGACCTGCGACCGGTCGACTGGCTCCCCGCCTCGAAGGCAGCAGTGGTGCTGGGCGGTCCGGGCAGCGGCCGCTCCACCGTGGTGAAGGAGCTCGCGGCGCGATGGCCCCATGCCTGCATGCTGGCCGGCGCGGACCTGGAGGAACTCGCCGGTGGTCAACCACCGGCTACTCCACCGCCCGAACAGGCAGACGACGAGGAGAGGCAGCTCGAGGCATGGTGGTGTGTGGACGACATTGACTCCTTGGGACCATCCGCGCTGGCCGTGTTGTCCCAACGGGTGCGCAACGGCGGGCGGGTTCTGGTCGCGGCGAGTTCAGCAGCGTCGTTGTCCAGCCAGGTGCCCTGGTGGCACCAGGTGGATCAGGTGGGCGGGGTGCTGGTGCTCGGTCCACGCGGCACGGAGGCAGCGACCCTCGGTTGGCGCATCCCCTCGGATCCGACGGCACCGCCTGGCAGAGCATGGTTCGTCCCCGCTGGAGAGTCCTCCCCGGTCAGAGCGCAAGTGCTGCGACCGGCCGAGAGCACAGGTGCGGGATGGTGAGGACGGGTGTGGGTGTGACTCAGCGCGGGGCGTCGTCCGGTTCGAGCCAAGCACGGGTGGCCGGGGAGAACACGGTCACCAAGGCAACGCCGCCCACCACGAGCATTCCGAGCCCCAGGGCCAGTCCGGCCCAGTCTCCCACCGCAGGAGCGTTGGAGATGTAATAGATGCTGACGATGACCTGGAACAGTTGCCAGGCCACCACAGCGGATCTGGTCCACGCGCGTCCGGCCATGTGCTTGGATGCGACCACGCCCTGCCACACCGCAACCAACACCAGCAGCACCATCAGGAAGATCCTGCCGCCGATGGACACGGGCGAACTCTGGGCAATCGCCTGGGCCGCGAAGATCGCCGCGGCAAAGACGGCCACCGCTTCCAGGAGGACACACACTGACACGATCGTCACGCTCGCAGGCATGCGACGACGCTGCGTCGTATCCACCGTGGTGTCGTCCTGATCCACTGGCCGCTTCTGCTCGTTGCTCACACACCCCATGCTACGGGGAGCCGAGCGCCCCGTAGCCCAACACAGGCGCCTGGCGGGCGCGGCCGGGTGGGGTCGGAAACGAGACCCGGCCCGGGCCGTCGGGCACATCTGCACAACGGTCCCCGGCAGAGCCCACCATGCTATCCATAGCGTGTATCCGGCAGATGTCACGGGAATGTCCCGGTGAGAAACCCCACAGCCCAACGAGCGAATGACCACTGCCAACACCCTTGTCCCCACTGGGGCGTCGTGAAAAAATTCAAACAATGACCAAGGGGCGCGCAAAATCCCTGTTCGGCCTGGTTCCCACCCATGAAACCAACGCGAACACGCGCGCCCTTGAAGCGATACCAAGGAGTGCATCCATGAGTTGGCGCGATAAGGCCGCATGCCTCGAGAAGGATCCCGATCTCTTCTTCCCCGTGGGCAATACCGGCCCCGCATTGCTGCAGATCGAGGAGGCCAAGGCCGTCTGCCGCACCTGCGACGTCGTGGACAAGTGCCTGCAGTGGGCCGTCGAGACCGGCCAGGACGCCGGGGTCTGGGGCGGCATGAGTGAGGACGAGCGCCGCGCCATGAAGCGCCGCGCAGCCCGCGCCCGCCGCGCCTCCTGACCTGACGCAACCGGAACGGGGGTCGCCCCCCCGCCGGGGTTTAGGGGGGGCGGGGGGGCCCCCGGTCCGGCCCCCCCCCGCGGTACGGGCC
>NZ_JALAGT010000195.1 GCF_022712295.1 Galactobacter sp. | reverse complement strand
TTGAAGACCTCATCCAGCCCGCCGGAGGCCTTCAACGCCTCCACCGCAGCAGCCCCGCCACCGGTGGTCTGAGCATCCGTATTCGTCATGGTCATGATTGTCCTTCCCAGAAGGGCTTACACAGACCATCTGACACGCTCCCTGCGGCCTCAGACTTGGGCCATCCCGCCCACTCGGCGCGTCATGATCGCGTCATGAAACCGGTGCCCGCTTCGCAATTGCGTAACAGAGCGACATCACCCACCAGCCTCCGTAGGCTCAAAACCACGTTCACGAGTCGCGGACCAAGGTACCTGGCCGGCCGCGCGGCAACCCGTCGACCGGGTGCCCCAGGGGAAGAACGGGTCCGCCGTAGCCGCGGTGGGCAAGCATCGACCGGTGCAGCAGGCCTCTAGTGCCCCACCGGAGTCAGGAGCACGCAGACCGTGTCCACCCCCACCATCGCCGCAACGCGCGAGCTGAACTTCACCGTTTCCACCACGGCGTTCACCGAGGACTACTCCCCCTCTTCCACCTCACGGGCCACCACCAATTTTGCGAACCTGGCGCGCGGCGAAGACGCTCGGGAGAACCTTCGCAACGTGCTTGAGATGATCAACCGCCGGTTCAACGACCTGATCCATTGGGACAACCCCACGCAGGACCGTTACCGCCTGGAGTTGGAGATCGTCTCCGTCGACCTTCAGCCCGCACCGGACGCGGACGACTTCCCCCTGATGGAGATCCTTGACGTTCAGATCCTTGACACCCTCACGGGTTCACGTATTCAAGGACTCCCAGGGAACAACTTCTCCTCCTACATCCGCGACTACGACTTCAGCATCCTGCTGCCCGCACACGCAGCGGCGCATACAAACACTGATGGGCAGCCGAGCCCGCCCGAGGACTTCGGCGTATTGCACGGCAAGATCTTCCAGCACTTCTTGGGCTCCGCCGCCTGCACACAGCGCTTCACGACGGCCCCAGTGATCTGTATCAGCGTCTCCACGTCTCGCGTCTACCGTCAGTTACCCAACGAGCATCCGGTCCTTGGCGTCGAATACCAGCAGGATGATTACTCGCGCACCGACCAATACTTCGCTCAGATGGGTTTGCAGGTCAGGTACTTCAAACCCCGCGGCGCAGCTGCCCCTCTGGCGTTCTACTTCCGTGGAGACCTGCTCAACGACCATTCCGATCTGGCCCTGGCCGGCACCATCGCCACGATGGAGAGCTTCCAGCGAATCTACCGGCCGGAGATCTACAACGCCAACTCCTCGGCGCCTCATGTGTACCGTCCCAGCCTCACCAGCAGCGACTACTCGCTTCCAGCGGTGTCCTACGACCGGGTTGAACGCAGCCAGCTCGCGCAGAAGCAAGGCAAGTTGGCCCAAGAGGAACTGATCGAGCCCTATGGCGCAGTCCTGAATCAGTGGGCCGCCCAATGGGCACCGCAGCAGACCGAGCGCGGCCGGCGCTGACCAGCCACGAGATCCAAGCGAGGAACCACCATGACCACTTTGCTCCCCACCGCGCTCGTCGGCAGCTTACCCAAGCCCTCATGGCTCTCCGATCCCGAGACACTCTGGGCCCCGTGGCGCCTCGACGGCCCGGAACTCTACGAAGCCAAGCACGACGCGCTGCGGCTCTCCGCAGCCGAGCAGCACAACGCGGGCCTGGACATCATCTGCGACGGAGAGCAGACCCGTCAGCACTTCGTCACCACGTTCATCGAGCACTTGAGCGGCGTGGACTTCGAACATCGCGAGACGGTGCGCATCCGCAACCGCTATGACGCCAGCGTCCCCACGGTCGTGGGGCCCGTTGAACGCAAGCAGCCGGTGTTCGTCGAGGACGCGAAGCTGCTGCGAGCCCAGACCGAGAAGCCCATCAAGTGGACGCTCCCGGGCCCCATGACCATGATCGACACGCTGGCCGACCAGCATTACGGAAGCCGCGAGAAGCTGGCCTGGGAGTTTGCCCGCATCCTCAATCAAGAGGCCAAGGAGCTGGAGGCGGCAGGCGTGGACATCATCCAGTTCGACGAGCCTGCGTTCAACGTCTTCTTCGATGAACTCAAGGACTGGGGCGTTGCCGCACTGGAGCGGGCCGCGGAAGGGCTGTCCTGCGAGACCGCCGTCCACATCTGTTACGGCTACGGAATCAAGGCCAACAACGACTGGAAGGCGACCCTTGGCAATCAGTGGCGCCAGTACGAGGAGTCCTTCCCGCTGTTGCAGCGTTCCACCCTGGACATCGTTTCCTTGGAGAGCCAGAACTCTCGGGTCCCCATCGACTTGATCGGGCTTCTGCGCGGGAAGAAGGTCATGATCGGTGCCATCGACGTCGCCTCGGACACCGTGGAGACCCCGGAACAGGTCGCGGACACGCTCCGCGCAGCACTGCGCCACGTGGATGCCGACAAGCTGATCGCGAGCACCAATTGCGGCATGGCTCCCCTGAAGCGACAAGTGGCACGCGACAAGATGGTCGCCCTTGCCGAGGGCGCCCGCCTGGTCCGCCAGGAACTCGAGTCGGGCCTCATCGCGGCCACGCCCGCCGATACAGTGAGCGTGTGAGCACCACCCTTTTCGACGGCCTCGACGCCGTCCTCTTCGATCTGGACGGCACCCTCATCGACTCCACCCCGGTCACGTCCCGGGCCTGGGCCAAGTGGGGCGAAATGCTGGGGATCGGCCGGACCGACTATCACGAGCACGGCATCCCCGCCCGGCAGGTGGTGAACTCCGTGATCGAGTCCGGCGATCTGGCCGCGGACCGGTGGGACGAGGCGTTTGCGCTCATCAACGAACTCGAGGAGTCGGACGCCGAGGGCGTCACGGTTCTTCCCGGAGCCGCCGAATTGCTGGCCTCGCTGCCGCAGGATCGGTGGACCATCGTGACCAGTTGCACCGACAATCTGATCGCGGTGCGACTGGGCGCTGTGGGCTGGCAGCCGCCTTCCACCATCGTCACCGCCGATTCGGTGACCCACGGCAAGCCGGACCCGGAGGGGTACCTGCTCGGCGCATCGCGGCTTGACGTGGACCCCTCACGGTGTTTGGTGGTGGAGGACGCCCCTGCGGGCCTCGCCGCGGCTCACGCCGCCGGCATGGCCACGCTGGGGTTGAGCGGCACCTACGGTGCCGAAGACCTCATGGCCGACGTCGTGTTGCCGGGTCTCGCGGGCGTATCCGGTTCCGTGGGGGCCGACGGTAGCCTGCAGGTCGCGCTGGAGGGCTGACCGCCTCCGTTGACGCTTCTGGGGAGCCGGCCGGAATCCGGCCAAAGACGAGTCCCCGTGTCCAGCCCGAAAACGCGAGGACCCCGCCGCTCGGCGGGGTCCTCGCTGGCACTGCTCGGACGTATGGGTCAGAACGTCGAGCGGATCAGCTTGGAATTCACGAACTCGTTGGCGGCGAGCAGACCGAGCTCTCGCCCCGTACCGGAGCGCTTGACCCCACCGAACGGAAGCTCTGCGGAGTCCGCGCCGACTAGGTTCACGTAGACCATGCCGGCCTCGATGCGATTGGCCACGCGGTCCGCCTGCTCCGCGTCGGTGGTGAAGACATAGGAGCCGAGGCCGAAGTCCACGTCGTTGCCGAGGGCGAGTGCCTCGTCCTCGTCCGCCACCTTGTACACCGCGGCCACGGGGCCGAAGAGTTCCTCAGAATAGACGTCCATGTCCTTGGTGATGCCGGTCAGCACGGTGGGTGCATAGAAGTTGCCTTCACGCGTGCCACCGAGTTCCAGGGTGGCGCCCTGAGCAACGGCCCGCTCCACCTGCTCCGCGATGCGGTCGGCAGCAGCAGTGGAAGACATGGGGCCCAGCTCCGTCTCGGCCAGCGTGGGATCGCCCGGCTGAACCGCAGCCATACCCGCCTTGAACTTGGCCAGGAAGTCGTCGTAGTACTTGTCCAGAATGATGAAACGCTTGGTCCCGTTGCAGACCTGGCCCGCATTGTCGATGCGGCCGGCCACGGCGGATTCCACCACGGAGTCCAGATCATCTGTGGAGAAGAGGTAGAACGGGTCGGAGCCGCCCAGCTCCAGAGCCACCTTCTTGAGGTTCTTCCCGGCCTCTGCCGCAACCGCAGCACCGGCACGCTCCGACCCAGTCACGGAAACACCGGCGATGCGGCGATCGGCAATGACCTCGGCCGCCTGCTCGTTGGTCAGACGAACATCGGTGTAGACGCCCGCAACGGCTCCGGCATCCACGAAGATCTGGTGGATCGCGGCGGCGGACTCCGGGCACTGGGGTGCGTGCTTGAGCAGGATGGTGTTGCCGTTGATGATGTTGGGACCGGCAAAACGAGCCACCTGGTAGTAGGGGAAGTTCCAGGGCATGATTCCCAGCAGCGGCCCCAAGGAGGCACGACGGATGATTGCGGAGCCTTCGCCGGCGAAGTCGGCGATGGGCTGATCCGCGGTCAGAGCCTCGGCATGGTCCGCGTAGAACTGGTAGATCTCAGCAGAGAAATCCACCTCACCGAGCGACTGCTCCAGGGGCTTGCCCATCTCGCGCACAATGATCTCCGCGAGTTCCTGGCGGCGTTCGGTGTGCAGCTGCGCAACGCGACCGATCAGTGCTGCGCGCTCTGCCGGGGTCGAGGAACGGGACCAACCATTGTGTGCCGCTGCTGCGGCGGAGAGGGCCTGCTCCACCTCCTCAGCGGTGTTCACCGGGTAGGTTGCCAGCGTCTCGCCGGTAGCAGGATTGTTGACGACGTAATCGCTCATGGGGTTCTCCCTGTTCACTCGGGTTGCCGACCATCTGGACGGTACAGCTTGTGATCCACGCTACCCTGATCGGAGCCGCGGTCATAGACCAAGCGGGCGCATCCGTGCCCCGGATGCGCCCGCTCGAGTCGGTTCACGAATCAGTTGGCCTTCAGAGCCTCTGCGATCACGCCAAGACCTTCGGCCAGCAACTCATCGGAGATGCTCAGCGGAGGCAGGAAGCGGATCACATTGCCGAACGTGCCGCAGGTCAGGACGATGACGCCCTCCGCGTTGGCCTGCGCGGCCACTCGCTTGACCAGGTCTGCATCGGGGGCCCCGGTTGCAGGATCCACGAGCTCGATGGCGGCCATGGCACCGCGTCCACGCACGTCGCCGATGCGAGGATCGGAGGCCTGCAGCCGCGTCATGGTGCGGTTGATCAGCTCACCGATCTCCTGGGCGCGCTCGATGAGCCCGTCCTCCTCGTAGGCCTCGATGGTCGCGAGGCTTGCGGCGCAGGAGACCGGGTTGCCCGTGTAGGTTCCGCCCAGGCCACCACCCTGCGAGCTGTTCATGATCTCAGCACGGCCGGTGACTCCGGAGATCGGCATGCCTCCGCCCATACCCTTGGCCGTGGTGACGAGGTCCGGCTCCAGGCCGAACTGCTCGGAAACGAACAGGGAACCGGTCCGGGCGAAGCCAGTCTGGACCTCGTCCACGATGAAGACCACGCCGTTGGCGCGGGCCCAGTCCTGGATGGCGTTGAGGTAGCCGTCAGCCGGGACGATGAACCCGCCCTCACCCTGGATGGGCTCGACGATGATCGCGGCGACCTGGTCTCCCCCGACCTGCTTCTCGATCATGGAGATGCTGCGCTCGGCGGCCTCGGCTCCGGTCAGGTGATCGCGGTACGGGTAGGAGCCGGGCACGCGGTAGATCTCGGGAGCAAACGGCCCGTAACCGGACTTGTATGGCATGGCCTTGGAGGTCAGGCCCATGGTGAGGTTGGTACGCCCGTGGTAGGCGTGCTCCAACGCCACGACGGCCTGACGTCCGGTGTAATGGCGGGCGATCTTGATGGCGTTCTCCACGGCCTCCGCACCGGAGTTGAACAGCGCGGTGCGCTTGTCGAAGTCCCCGGGGGTGAGCGCATTGAGCTTCTCGGCCACAGCGATGTAGCCCTCGTACGGGGAGACCGTGAAACACGTGTGGGTGAAGCGGGCCACCTGCTCGGTGACGGCAGCAACGACGCGCGGGTGGGAGTTGCCGACGCTGGTCACGGCGATGCCGGAACCCAGGTCGATCAGCGAATTGCCGTCTGCATCCACGACCACGCCACCACCAGCGGCAACCACGGCCACCTGAGCCGAGTGGGTCACCGGGGCCGCAACGGCCGCGACCTTACGGTCAAGAATGGCCTTCGACTTGGGGCCGGGCAGGGCGGTGACGAGCTTGCGCTGTTGGGGGAGCTCGGGGCCGCCGACCAGCGTGGAGGGGGTATCGATCGTGGAGGTCATGAGCGCAACGCTAGACCGTTGCGGAACGGGTCGGCACTGTACGCTGTGGAGAATGATCGGCAGCAATTTCTCCGTAGTGGATAATGCGGTTTCGCTGCGCGGACTGCTGGATACCAAGGGACTCGACCTCCACCCGTTCCGCGATCCAGCCCTCCCGGAGCCCGCCTGGGACCGCCCGGTTTCATGGGTCCACAGTTCAGATCTCTTGGATCCCAGCCCGTTCCTGGAACCCGGCATCGTCCTGCTGACCACGGGGACTCAGTTCACCCCCGCCGCAGCTGGCACCACCGACCCCGGTACTGCGCCCGCCGTTGATTGGGACGCCTACGTAGACCGGCTGGTGCACGCTGGCGTGGTCGGGCTCGGTTTCGGCACCGAGGTGGTCCGCGACGGCGTGCCGAGCCCGTTGGTCGCCGCCTGCTCCCAGGCCGCGTTGCCACTCTTCGAGGTCCCGTTCCAGACCCCGTTCATCGCTGTGGCCCGGGCCAATGCCGCCGCGGTCGCCATGCGCGACGACGCGCAGCGCACCTGGGCGCTGACCGCCCAGCGGGCACTCACCCGCGCCGCGCTCGGTCCGGCCCCGCTTCCCGCCACGATTCGGACACTGGCAACCCAGTTGAATCGTTGGGTCGGACTCATGGACGTCTCCGGTGAACTCACCCTGTCCCACGCACCGGGCGTGACAAGTCCCCCATCACCAGAGGATCTCCGAGCCGTGACGACCAAGGCCGAGTCACTGCTGCGGCGAGCCTCCCGTGCCGCCGGCTCCGTCGAATCCACCGAGACCTCCTTCGGCCTGCAGACCGTGAGTGGTAACGGGAGACTCACCGGTGTCCTTGCTGTCACCGACCTACCCAACGCGCCGGAGGCCCAGTCGGTGGTGTCCTCCGCTCTAGCCCTGTTGGGCTTGGCCACTGGTCAGGAGGAGGGCTTGTTGAACGCCCGCCTCTCACTGCGGACGGGCCTGCTCGCACTGTTACTTCGCGGTGAGATCGAGCTGGCCTCGCAGGTGGCCGTCGCGGCGGACGAGTCACTCCCCGCAGCTCCGGTGACCGCCCTGCTCGGCGGCAGTGCGCAACAGGCCCCACAACTGTCCGAGTGGCTGGCGGCCAGACCCGTACGCACCCGTTCCGGCGTGCTGGCCGGACGCTACGGCGACCGCTGCCTTGCGCTCATCTCCCCCGCCGCCGCCCCGCACGCTGCAGCCGAGATCGTCCGGCACCTCGGCGGGATCTGGGGACTGTCAGACGTCGCCCCGCTCACGGATCTGGGCCGCGCCGCGGTCCAGGCGGAGACGGCCCGCGAGGCGGGCCTCAAGGACTCCAAGGGCGACGGACTCACGCGCTACAGCGAGGTCGTCGGGCATGATGTGCTCCCGCTGCTGCGCAGCGAGAAGGCGGCGGCTGCCGCGCGGCACGCGCTGGAGCCACTGGCGATGCACGACGAACGCCACGGGACCGAGTTGGTCGCGACCCTGACCGTGTGGCTGAGACACGATTGCCGCAACGAGGACACGGCGCTTGCGCTTGGCGTGCACCGCCACACGATACGGACCCGGATCCGCTTGGCCGAACGGGTTCTGGGTCATTCGCTGAGCGACTTTCAGCACCGTGCTCAGCTGTGGACTGCGTTGCGCCTCACGCGGTAGTGAGGTTTGCCTCAGCTAATCAGGTCAATAGACTGTTGTTGTTCACCAGCAAGCGACTTTCGGCAGCCAGAAGCAGGACCCCACATGCGCGTTCCCTCCCCCTCAGACCCGGACGATGCTGTCGACGCACCCTCCCATGACGAGTCCGGGAGTCCGGACGCCGACTGGGCGGACCTGGCGACCCTCGGCGTCCCTACCGTGGACCCTGACGACGGGCCCCAGCCCCGACGCGGGATCCGCACGGCGATCGTCCTGACCCTGGCCGCAGCGGTGGTGGCCGGAGGCGTGGCCCTCGTGGCTCCAGCCATCACCGAGGCCATGGCAGGCAAGGGAGACTCCGCCCCGGAGCCGACCGCAGAACCCACCACGATCAGCGAGGGAGAACTGGCGGCGGAACGTAAAGCGGTGGAGGCCTCCAAGCGCGCCGACGCCGCTGAGAAGGCGGCGGAGTCCGCCAAGGCCAGTCCTTCCTCGGCTGCTTCGGCAGCGGAGACCGCGCCCGTTGGGGTCAACGTGGCCTCCCTTGCGGATGCCACCTGGGTTCGGAGGGTTTCGCAGCAGGCCAACATCCCCGAACGCGCGCTGGCCTCCTACGCCGGGGCATCGCTTCGCGTGCAGCAATTGCGACCCCGATGCGGGTTGGGCTGGAACACCCTCGCTGCCATCGGCAATGTGGAATCTCACCACGGCAGCATCAACGACAACAATCTGGGTGCGGATGGCGTGGTCCGCCCGGGCATCTACGGGATCGCGCTGGACGGCGGAAACAAGGTCGCGGCCATCCCCGACACCGACCAGGGCCGGCTGGACGGGGACCAGGAGTGGGACCGAGCAGTAGGCCCCATGCAGTTCATCCCCTCCACGTGGACGTCCGTGAAGCAGGACGGCAACGGGGACGGCATGGTGGACGTGCAGCAGATCGACGACGCCGCCCTGTCAGCAGGCATCTATTTGTGTGATGCCGGCGGTGACCTGACCAACGACGCCGACTGGATCAAGGCCATTGCCGCTTACAACCCGTCGCTGCAGTACAACAACGACATCGCCCGGATCGCCACGGAGTACGCAGGCGTCAACTGAGTTCCCGCCGGGATCGGAGGCTACTTGATCCAGGACGGAGCGGTGACGTTGTCCATCACGAACATTGGGCGCTGGCCGGCTCGGATCTGAGACGGCACCTGGACCGCGTTGATGATGGAGATGATGAACAGCACCAGTGAAGCGATGCCGCCCACGATCCAGCCCACGAACGGGATGGCCGTGACCACGCCGACGATCAGGCGTACCAACACGAAGTTCATGTTCTTGGTGTGGGCCTCCCGCACCGCGGGTGAGGAGGAGTCGCGGCAGGTGAGGAAGAAGATCAGGGCAGGAATCCAGCTGAAGAACACGGACAGCCACAGATTCAGCTGCAGCGTGGACAAACCACCGTCCGGAGGGATAGGCCGACCATAGGGCTGCTGATAGCCGCCGGGTTGCCCAGGTGGCGGAGGAGGACCCGGCTGCCCTGGCGTTGCCCCTTGACCGTAGGAGTACGGATCCTGTGGCTGTTCTGAAGGATATTGGCTCATGTGTCGACTCCGAACTCATTGGCGGGGCGTGAACAACGTCAAGCCTATGCGCCTGGAACGATCGGCACCACGGGCCCCAGTCCCGTAGGCCCCGTGTGAGAGCCGATCAAGTCTGCTCCGGGCTGTGCCTGGCCAGGAATTGGTACACCTCGGTGTCATCCACCCCCGGGAACGCGCCCTCCGGCATGGCCGCCAACAGGTGCGTGTTGGCACGGGCCGCCGGGAAGGCATGCCCGCCCCACACCTTCGCCAACGCTTCCGGAGGCTTGCGGCAGCAGCTCGGGTCCGGGCAGGTCGATGTGGAACGGTGCTTGGTGCCACGGCCCCGGAACCAGCGGACGTGTTCAAAGGGCAGGCCGATGGAGAGCGAGTACTCACCCGTGGAGTGACGTTCCGTGATGGCGGTGCACCAGAAGGTGCCCGCACCGGTGTCCGTGTACTGCTCGAAGGCGCGGAACTTGTCCGGGACGTCGAACACCTCACGCGAGGTCCAGTGACGGCACACCGTCTGCCCCTCGATGGCGCCCGTGTGGTCGGCCGGGAAGTTCACGTTGTCGTTCTCGTAGCCCTTGTGCAGGATCCCGGAGGAGTGCACCTTCTGGAAGTGGCAGGTGATGTCCAGGTGGCTGGTCGCCAGGTTCGTGAAGCGGTGGGCCGCGGATTCGTAGGAGACCGCGAAGGCGTCGCGGAGATCCTCGATGGCCATCTCCCGGCGCTTCTTGGCGTCGGCGAGGAAGTCCACGGCGGCGCGTTCCGGCATGAGCAGGGCGCCCGCGAAGTAGTTGGTGTTCACGCGCTGGCGCAGGAAGTCCGCATAGTCTTCCGGTTCCCCGTAGCCCAGCTGGTGCCGCGCCAGGGCCTGCAGCAGCACGGAGCGCGGGTCGTGCTCCGGCCGGGTGGACTGCTCCAGGTAAATCACCTTGTTGACCTCGTCCGTGACCGAGCGCGTGGAGTGCGGCAGGTCGGAGACGAAACGGATGGAGAAGCCCAGATGTTCCGCCAGATCCGCGGCGTCGTGGTGGGACAGGGGGCCACCGGAATGCCCGACGGCGGTCAGCAGCTTCGCTGCCTCCGCCTCCAGGTCCGGGTAATAGTTGTTGCACTCACGCATCTCCGCGCGGAGCTCAGTGTTGGCGCGGCGGGCCTCCTCCGGGGTTGCGAGGGATTCATCCAGGCGGCGGGAGAGCTCGTTCTGCAGGCCGAGCAGGGCCTCGATGACGTCGGTTCCCAGGCGTGGCCCCACCTTCACTGTGGGCAGACCTAGCGAGGTGTAGAGCGGTCCCTGTTGGGCGCGGACCAGTTCGAGTTCCAGGGCGGCACGGCGGTCCAGCGGTTCCGCCGTCAGGAGGTCATCCAAGGTGGTGCCGAGGGCCTTGGCGATCTTCATCAGCATCGTGATCTTGGGTTCGCGCTTGCCGTTCTCCAGCAGCGACAGCTGGGAGGGGACGGTACCCACGGCCTCGCCGAGCGCATCTAGGGTCATCCCGGCTGCCTTCCTGAGCGCGCGGATGCGGCGCCCCACGGCAACAGTGTCGAGGGCGGTTTCGTCGGTGGGCGCGGGCTTCAGCGGCTGGGTCCCCATGCCGTCATCTTAGTCAGAGCGTGTCAACGAAATCTCACACAAACAGAGAGGCGACGATCTTTGCTTTGGACGAAACAATGCGAATCTTTTCGCCAAATTTGTCCTCCAGAGGGGTTGCAGAGGGCCAAAGATGGTTCCACGAACAGCTTCCAAGCCATCGGCTGAAGCAGTCACCGAACCAACAACCGGCCACGGCGGAAGCCACCGACTACCAGGAGTGAACCACGATGAGCACCCCGACTCCCCAGAACCAGACCCCGCAGCAGCGCGCAGAGACCCTCAACCTCGAGTGGGAGGCCAACTCCCGCTGGGAGCAGGTCACCCGTGACTACTCGGCCGAGGACGTCATCCGGCTGCAGGGATCCGTCACCGAGGAGCACACCCTGGCCCGCCGCGGCTCGGAGCGCCTCTGGAGTCAGCTCACCGATGAGGCCTCCCGTGGCGAGTACACCAACGCCCTCGGGGCCCTCACCGGAAACCAGGCCGTGCAGCAGGTCAAGGCCGGCCTACGCGCCATCTACCTCTCCGGCTGGCAGGTCGCAGGCGACGCCAACCTCTCCGGCCAGACCTACCCGGACCAGTCCCTGTACCCGGCCAACTCGGTCCCGCAGGTGGTCCGCCGTATCAACAACGCCCTGAAGCGCGCCGACCAGATCGAGACCAGCGAAGGCACCTCCAGCGTCGACGACTGGTTCGCTCCGATTGTCGCCGACGCCGAAGCCGGTTTCGGCGGCCCGCTCAACGCCTACGAACTCATGAAGAACATGATCGATTCCGGCGCGGCCGGCATCCATTGGGAGGACCAGTTGGCCTCCGAGAAGAAGTGCGGTCACCTGGGCGGCAAGGTTCTCATCCCCACTCAGCAACACATCCGCACGCTGAACGCTGCCCGCCTGGCCGCCGACGTCGAGAACGTCCCCAGCGTCATCATCGCCCGCACCGACGCGGAAGCAGCCACCCTGATCACCTCCGACGTGGACGAACGCGACAAGCCGTTCATCACCGGCGAGCGCACCAAGGAAGGCTTCTACAAGGTCAAGAACGGCCTGGAGCCCTGCATCGCCCGCGCCAAGGCTTACGCCCCGTACTCCGACCTCATCTGGATGGAGACCGGCACTCCTGATCTGGAGCTCGCCAAGCGCTTCGCCGAGGGCGTCAAGTCTGAATTCCCCGACCAGATGCTGGCCTACAACTGCTCCCCCAGCTTCAACTGGCGCAAGCACCTGGACGACGCCACCATCGCCAAGTTCCAGCGTGAGCTCGGCGCCATGGGCTTCACCTTCCAGTTCATCACCCTTGCCGGCTTCCACGCTCTGAACCACTCGATGTTCGACCTGGCTCGCGGCTACGCCGAGAACGGCATGAGCGCCTACGTTCAGTTGCAGGAACGCGAGTTCGCCGACGAGGCCAACGGCTACACCGCTACCAAGCACCAGCGCGAGGTCGGCACCGGCTACTTCGACGCCGTCTCCACGGCGTTGAACCCCGACGCCTCCACGTTGGCTCTCGTCGGTTCCACCGAGGAAGGCCAGTTCCACTGATCGCGACTGCGGTCGGCAGCCACCAGATGCCCCCGCACAAGGTGCCCGACGGCGGAACCCAAGCACCCGCCGTCGGGCACCTATCCAAGAGGGGCCCTCCGGGCCCCGAACAAACCCACTTATCTTCTTAGGAGCACACCATGTCCACCTCACCCATCACCCTGAACGGCATCACCATCACCCCTCCGCGCATCCGCCGCCAGGAGGAGGTGCTCACCACGGAGGCGCTGGACTTCCTGAAGGCCCTGCACCAGAACTTCGAGTCCCGTCGCCGTGAGCTGATGACCCGCCGGCACCGCGTCCGCGCCAAGATCGCCAACGGCCAGGACCCCACATATCTGCCGGAAACCAAGCACATCCGCAACGACGAGACCTGGAGAGTGGCGCCCGTGGCGCCCGGCCTCGAGGACCGCCGCGTGGAGATCACCGGTCCCGTGGATAAGAAGATGACCATCAACGCCCTGAACTCCGGAGCCAAGGTGTGGCTGGCGGACATGGAGGACGCGCACACCCCGTCCTGGTCCAACGTCATCAATGGGCAACTCAATCTCATGGACGTGTTCGCGGGCCGTATCGACTTCACCACGGATGAGGGCAAGCAGTACAAGCTGAACTCCACGACCCTGACGGACCTGCCCACCATCGTAGTGCGACCCCGCGGGTTGCACATGACGGAGAAGCACCTGCTCATCGACGGTGAGCCGCTGGCCGGGTCCTTCGTGGACTTCGGGCTGTACTTCTTCAACAACGCGGCCAAGCTGATCGATCTGGGCCGTGGCCCGTACTTCTACCTGCCCAAGACGGAGAATCACCTCGAGGCCCGGCTCTGGGAGGAGATCTTCGCCTTCTCCGAGGAATACATCGGATTGGAGCACGGAACCATTCGCGCCACGGTGCTGATCGAGACCATCACGGCCGCGTTCGAGATGGAGGAGATCCTCTACGAACTGCGCGACCACGCCGCCGGCCTGAACGCCGGGCGTTGGGACTACATCTTCTCCATCATCAAGAACTTCCGTGCCCGTGGCCCCCGCTTCGTGTTGCCGGACCGCTCGCAGGTGACCATGACGGCCCCGTTCATGCGGGCCTACACGGAGCAGCTGGTGCGGGCGTGCCACCGCCGCGGTGCGCATGCCATTGGCGGCATGAGCGCATTCATCCCCTCCCGTCGCGACCCGGAAGCCAACGAGCGGGCACTTGAAGCGGTGAAGGCCGACAAGACCCGTGAGGCCAACGACGGCTTCGACGGATCGTGGGTGGCTCACCCGGACTTGGTGCCGGTGGCCATGGAGGTCTTCGACGCCGTGCTGAGCGACTCCCCGAACCAGGTGGCCCGCACCCGTGAGGACGTCGAGGTGTCCGATTCCGCCTTGCTGGCCGTGAACGGCACCCAAGGGCGCATCACCGAGGCCGGCCTGCGACTGAACATCGAGGTGGGCATTCGTTACCTGGAATCCTGGCTGCGCGGTTCCGGCGCCGTGGCGATCCACAACCTGATGGAGGACGCAGCCACCGCAGAGATCTCCCGTTCCCAGGTGTGGCAGTGGCTGCACCACAAGGCCATCACCGACCAGGGTGAAGTCATCACTGCGGAGTGGGTGGCGGAACTGGTGGAGGACGAGTTCTCCAAGCTGGCTCGCTTCGACGACGATCGCTACGTGGACGCACGCGAGATCTTCGAGGCCTCCGCCCTGAAGGATGAGTTCCCGACGTTCATCACCCTGCCCGCGTACGACCGCTACCTGACGGACGCGGACGCGAAGTCGCTGCAGCTGGCCTGATCTGGCCCGAGCACTGGCTCTGGCGTGAGCACCAGAGCAAGGAGGGACCCCAGTGTTGACTGGGGTCCCTCCTTGCGTCTCGGTCTCGCATCACGGCCTTGCATCACTGTCGACGCCGCGCCTCGCGGATCATCTGCACCACGCCCAGGAGCAACAGGGCGGTGGCAGCCGCGACCAACGCCAACAGGCCAACGGCCGCCCACGTCAGTGCACCGACCAACGCGCCGACCGTGATGGCGGCCCACAACAGGGCCGGCCTGGCCCAACCACCACGGCGGACCCCTGCCATGTGGTCAGCGATCCCCAACCCCACACTGACCAGAGTTCCCGTTGCGTACGTGATGGCGATCCGGGCCCGACCGTCCACGACGAAGAGCGTGTTCATGGCTCCCATCACGGCGGCCAGAGCCGCCAGGGAGAACCCGGGTTGCGGCCAGACCCACACCAGGCAGGTGGCCCCGATCAGGCCCACACCCAGGCCGAGGATCCGCCCGCCCATCCTCACCGACGGCAGAAACAGGCCAAGCAGCCGGCCGGACATCACGCCAAGCACAAAGCCGCCGACCAGGCACAGGGCGATGGCTGCCACCTGAGGCTGCCCGGAGGTCGCCTCGACGCCGGCCTGCGTGGAGTTCCCGCTCATAAAGGACACGAAGAGTCCGCCGGACAGAATGAACCCGACGGCGTCCACGAATCCGGCCAACCCGGCCAGCACCAATGAACCGCCGAACCCTGCCCTGGATACCGTCTTCATGCTGACCTTTCTACCCAGTTGTCAAGGTTTCGTCATATTCGGCGCCACACAAGCACACATGGCGCCACATTGCCTCGACGCGGACCCCCTCGCAGTATCACCATGGTGGCCATGACCGCCACGACTGATTTCCCGACCCCGACCGAAACCGCTCCGCGTCGCGAGCTTCCGGTCCTGGACCTCTCCACCGCGCGCAACGTAGATGGCTCGTTCAACCCTGAGTTCCTGGAGAAGCTCCGGGACGCCGCCCACAACGTGGGCTTCTTCCAGCTGATCGGCTACGGCGCCCGTTCCAACCAGGCGCAGGAACTGCTTGACACACTTCACGAGTTCTTCTCCCGCACCGTCGAGGAACGTCTGAAGCTGGACAACCGTCTCACCCCGACCTTCCGTGGCTACACGCGCCTCGGCGCCGAACGCACTCAGGGCCGCGCCGACTCCAGAGAGCAGATCGACTTCGGACCGGACCGTGAACCGGAGACCGATGTGCCGGTCGGCCAGGAGTATCTGCGACTGCAGGGCCATAATCTCTTCCCTGCCGAGTTCCCTGTGTTGGAGGAACGGGCCATGGCCTGGGCAGGCCTCATGTCCCGGACCGGCGCTGAGCTCCTCGCCGCTCTGCTCGTCGCCATCGGCGTGGATCCCAACCACTTCGCAGACGCCTTCGCGGAGAAGCCGGCCTGGCTCGGCAAGCTGGTGCACTATGTGGGTGGCGACCTGGTGCCGGACGCAGGCAAGCAGGGCGTGGGCGCCCACGCCGACTACGGTTTCGTGACCCTGCTGCTGCAGGACCAGGTGGGAGGGCTCGAGGTCCAGCCGCATGGGCAGGAGGAATGGATCGACGTGGCCCCGATCCCAGGTGCGTTGGTGGTGAATCTGGGCGAGATGCTTGAGGTCGCCACCGATGGTTACCTCATGGCCACCGTCCACCGGGTCACCGCTCCCCCTGCAGGTGTGGACCGCTACTCCGTCCCCTTCTTCTGGTCACCCCGCCTGGACGCCACCGTGGATGCGGTGGACCTCCCGCCGGAACTAGCCGCCGATGCCCGAGGTAAGAGCGACGATCCGAACAACCCCATGCTCTCCGTCTACGGCGCCAACATGCTCAAAGGCTTCCTCCGCGCCCACCCGGAGGTCGCCAAGCGGCACTACCCCGAGTTGGCCTGAGGGAGGCCGAATGCGTCTTTGGGGCCTCAGTAGCCCTGTGCCGGGTCCACGACGCCGTTCAGGTCCTCGCCGGCCTGCCAATGCTTGAGGTTCGCGGCGAAACGTTGCCCTAGCAGCAACTGGATCATGGGCAAGGTGTCAGCCGTGTGAGGTGTGATGAGGCAGCGGGGCTCGTCCCACAGCGGA
Source organism: Galactobacter sp. (assembly GCF_022712295.1). Taxonomy (GTDB): domain Bacteria; phylum Actinomycetota; class Actinomycetes; order Actinomycetales; family Micrococcaceae; genus Galactobacter. The sequence continues at coordinate 23,504 of NZ_JALAGT010000195.1, read as the reverse complement.
TGCCCCTCAGGAAGCGGTTCGGGATCGGTAACGTCCAGCCCCGCGCCGTAGAGGTGGCCGGCAGCGAGCGTCTTGGTCAGCGCCTCGCAATCCACCATGGGACCACGGGCGATGTTGACCAAGATCGCATCCTCCTTCATGGCCGCCAGTTGGGCTTCACCGATCAGGTGGCGGGTGCCGTCGGTCAAGGCCGCAGCGAGAACCACCAGGTCCGCTCCGGGCAACACCTCGTCGAGATGCTCGGCAGAGACGGTGCGATCCGCTCCGGGCGCGGGGGCGTCGGTGCGACGGACCACGTCCACCTTGACCCTGAAAGCCTTGAGAAGCCGGACGATCTCCAGTCCGACGCCGCCGGCACCCACCACCACGGCACGAGTGTCGAAGATCGAGATGCCGTCCATCTCCTCCCAGGAGCCGGCCCGGGCTCGACGCTTGATCAGACGTGCGACGCCAAGGGCCAACATGAGGGCGTGCTCGGCGACCGGCTCTGCGTAGGCCCCCTTGGCGGAGGTCCAGATCGTGTCCGGGTGAGCGGCCAGGGCATCGCGGTACTTGTCTATACCAGCCGTAGGCAATTGGACCCACTGCACGCTGGGGGTCGTGTCCAGGATCTCGGTCAGCTGGGTCGCATCGTTGCCATGGTCCAGGGCCAGGATCTGCGGGCCGTCATCCAGGTCGACAAGTTCAGCTCCGCCTTCGGCGAGTGCTCGGGTCATGAAGTCGAGGACGTCGCCGTGAACGGCGACGCGTGGGGCAAGTGCGCTCATGAGTCCTGACGTTACCGGCTCTGCCTGCGTTCAGGTCTCTCCTACCCTCGCTACCACCCGTTCCTGCACAATGGAGATCGCACGACCATCACGCGAAGGAGCACCCGTGTCCGCTGCAGAGCGCATCCCAGTCCACATCGGCGCAGCCCCCGGAATCGCTCTCGGGGCCGGACGTCCCAAGATCATTGTCCCGGTGATGCCGCAGACCGTGAACCAGGTGCCAGCAGCCGTGGGCGCCGTGGCAGGCCAGCCGGTGGACGTCGTCGAGTGGCGGATCGACCACATCGCCAACCCGGCCTCCGCACCGGAAATCGGTGCCGCACTGCTGGCCGGCCTCCAGCGGCAGGACGGCACGTCCACCCCGATACTGACCACCTATCGCACTGACCGCGAGGGAGGTGAGGGCCACCTGGACGATTCCGCGTATGCGGACCTCGTCGTCGGGCTCATCGAGGAGGGTATGGCCGACGCCGTGGATGTCGAGTACCGCCGGGCCGCCTCCTCGGTGGGGAGCATCATGACGGCGGCCAAGGCCGCCGAGATCCCCGTCGTGGCCTCCTTCCACGACTTCGGGGGCACCCCGAGCCAGGACGAGATCGTTGGGCACCTGCGATCGCAGTCCCAGGCCGGAGCGGATGTCCTGAAAATCGCCGTGACACCGCACTCGCCCGCCGACGTCGCGACGTTGCTGGCCGCCACAGCCCAAGCCGGCGAGGAACTGTCGGAGCCACTGCTGACCATTTCGATGGGCCAGTTGGGCCTGGTCTCCCGTGTTGCTGCGGAGACCTTCGGCTCCTGCGCCACGTTCGCGATGGTTGGAGTTGCCTCCGCTCCGGGGCAGATCCCGGCCGACGTCCTGAAACCCGTTCTGGGAATGTTCGCAAGATCCTGAGATTCATTACCCGGTAATGCAACGCTGATAACCTGAGCAAGACATGAGCGCATCTGAAGACACACCCCAGAACCAGGTATCCACCCCGCGACCCTCCGGGCGCCCACTACCTGGCGAGACCGTCAACGATGCAGACATGGTGGTCCATACCCCACCACAGAAGAAGTCCGCCTACCGGCGCTGGTTCGCGACCCTGAACCCCTCCATCCAGCTGGTGCTGTCCCAGCTCTGGATGCCGGTGTTCATGTGCATCATGTTCACGCTCTGCTACGTGGGATCCTTCCAGCACGTGGCCCCACGCCACGTCCCCGTCGGTATCGTCTCCGACACCACCGCCACGCAGACGCTGCAGGCAGAGGTGAAGCAGAATGCGCCTGGCAGCATGGACTTCACCACGATTTCCGACCATGCCGAGGCTCGCGAGCAAGTGCGCACCGGCAAGCTCGCGATGGCCTACGACCCGGAGAAGAACCAGTTGGTCGTTGCCACCGCTCACCAGGCGCAGGCTTCCAGCATCATCCCCAAGCTGATCGAGCCCCTTCTGCCGGCACTCGGCCAGAAGGATGCCCCAACCACGGACGACGTGGCACCGTTGGGGGCCCACGACATCGGCATGACGCCGATGTACCTCATGCTCACCTGGTGCATCAGCGGCTACTTGGCCGCCATGTTCATCGGACTCATGGGCGGCCCCCTGTCGAGACGGACGCGCTACGGCATCATCCTCGGCGTCTCCGCCTTCTTGAGCTTGCTCTCCTCCATCTTGGTGGATCTGGTCCTCGGCGCCATCACCGGACATTTCTGGGCGCTGCTTGGCCTCGGCTTCGCCTGGAGCGTCGCCATCGGCGTCGCCGTCAACGGGCTGTCATATTTCCTTGGCCGCTTCATCGCAGCCCCCGCGATGACCCTGTTCATCTTCCTCTCGATCCCCTCATCGGGAGCCGCGATGCCGGCCTGGATGATGCCGGAGTTCTTCCAATGGATGCAGAACATCGTGGTGGGATCCGGCATCAGCGAAATGCTCAAGCACCTTGTCTACGGTGTCGGGCCGGGATACCTGCGCGGTTGGATCATGCTGGGGTGCTACCTGCTGGTCGGCATTCTCCTGACCTGGGCAGGCAAGCCCTACTGGGAGTGGAAGAGGGTGCGTCGCATCCTCAAAGGCAAAACAACCATGTTCCACGACGCCCAGCGCGCGTCCGGACGCAAGAACACCCGCGAGGAGAACGAGATCCTCGCCGCCCACGGACTCAAGGTCCGCGAATCGGACGGTGCCCTCATCCGCATTCCTGCGCTGCACGGTGCCGAGCTGCGAGAGATGTCCCGTACAGAACGCGAGCACAACAGGCAGCTGCGCCTTGCCGAGGTCGCAGGCACCGCGGAGATTCCCCCTTCAAAGCGCCCTGACCTCATCGATAACTACGACCGCTACGTCCCGACCGGGGTCATGGATTCCTTGGAGCCGGCAGACATCGAGCGGTACGAAGAAGCGCAGTCGGCCACCGAACCCCCACAAGCCGTCGAACCCCCACACGGCGCCGGGCGCCACCGTGCCCCGGCGTCCGACGATCGGCGGCCGGCCGATCGGGCGCCTGGCACCGTGGTTCCGGACGACGAAAACGTGGGGAACGCGTCGTCGGGCACAGAAGAACGCGACTGATCTGGGCCGCCGGCTCAGCCCGCGAACACCAGCTGCGTGCACTGCATGCGGCCCGGCCCCAGGTTCGGATTGCTACTGAGGGACGTGAAGCCCTCCGTCAGCATCAGGTCCACCCTGCCATCGGATCGACGGGGCTGAATCACCACGAGTGACTTCGGCACTTGCCGCTGCACGCTCAGCGCCTGAGCAACGGTTCCCGGGCCGGTGACCACCAACGCCGTGCCGGCCTCCTGGCCGTTCTGCGGACCCGCGTTGCCGACCTTGGCGATCTGATACCCGCGGCGCTTCATCGAGTCCGCGACATCCGCTGCCACGCCCTCGTTCGAGGTCCCGTTGTAGACGTTGATCGTGGTGTCCGCCGGAGCGGCCGGGGCCATCATCTGCACAGGGCACACCGCTCCCCGGTCCGCCTGCCAGTGCGGCGTCCACTGCCCGGTCTGGTGCCAGCGCAGCCCCAAGGACACCGTGACGACAGCAATGACCATCAGGACCACCAGGATGATCTTTCGGGTCCTTACGGCGACGGCCCGGTCCTCGGGGGTGACGAGCTCGTCACTCACTGAGACCCCCTGCGGCATCCAGGTCCAGGACTCGCGCGTGCATGATGGAGCGATGTTGAAGCGCCGTCCTGACCGCGCGGTGCAGCCCGTCCTCCAGATACATCTCCCCCTGGAACCGCACCACGTGTGGGAAGAGATCGCCGTAGAAAGTTGAGTCCTCGGCCAGCAGTGCGGCCAGGTCCAACGTGGACTTCGTGGTGGTCAGTTCTTCCAGACTCACCTGCCGCGGGGGGACCGCCGCCCAGTCACGGGTGCTGCTCAGCCCATGGTCCGGGTACGGGCGCGAATCACCCACGGACTTGAAGATCATGTACCCAAGGTTACTTCGCCACGGCGTCCCCAGTGCAGTGGGCTCGCTTCAGCCACGGTCGACATATGGAAATCCCCCGGAACCGTTTGCACCGGTTCCGGGGGATTCCCTTGTCATCACTCGCACCCTTTGAGGTGTCTACGACACTACGGAGCCCACCTGTCCGTCGGCTGTGGTGACGGTGCACTTTCCCCATGCGTCTGGTGTCACCACGCGGCAAGGAGGACGAGGCTCGGCGTGGAGCGGCGCTGGTCCGCGGTCAGTCGGCCCCCGGACGTCCTCAGCCGCCAAAACGGCGGCGGTAGACCACCAAAGAAACCGCGTAGGCCACGATGCACAAGCCCACTCACCACGCGAGCGCGACCAGGATTCCGGAACCGGCACCGCGACCGTCGAGCAGTGCGCGGATGGAGTCCACGATCGGCGTGACCGGCTGATGTTCAGCGAACCAGCCGACAGGGCCTGGCATGGTGTCGGTCGGTACGAAGGCCGAGCTCAACAATGGCAGGAAGATCAGTGGGTAGGAGAACGCGTTCGCACCATCCACGGTCCTGGCACTCAGCCCGGCGATGACCGCCAACCACGTCAAGGCCAAAGTGAACACTACGACGATGCCCGCAACGGATAGCCATGGCCCCACTCCGGCCCCGGGCCTGAACCCGAACAGCAACGCCACGCCGATCACGAGTGCCACCGAGACGAGGTTGGCCACCAGCGAGGTCAACACGTGCGCCCACAACACCGATGACCTGGCCACCGGCATGGACCGGAAGCGTTCGAAGAGCCCTCCTTGGACGTCCTGGAACAACCGGTAGGACGTGTACGAGACTCCCGTGGCAACGGTGATCAGCACGATGCCCGGTAATTGGTAGTCGACGTACGTCCCGGTTCCCGAGCTCTCCTGCAGGGCACCTCCCAGTACGAAAACGAAGAGCACCATGATGCCGATCGGCATGATCGCCGTGGTGAGGATGGTGTCCGGGCTGCGCAGCACATGCCGAAGGGAACGTCCAGTGAGCGCCGCGGTATCGGAGAACAGGTGACGCCTACGCATGGGTCGCGCCCGCCTGCGACGCCTCGGGTTCGGCGCCGGTCAAGGCCAGGAAGACGTCCTCAAGGCTGGGTTGATTACGGACGTACTCCACCTTGGGCTGGGGAAGAAGCCGCCGCAGGTCCTGCAGCGTCCCTTCCACGAGGATGCGGCCTCGGTGCAGGATCGCAATCCGATCGGCAAGATGTTCCGCTTCCTCCAGATACTGCGTGGTCAGCAACACCGTGGTTCCGCTGCTGGCCAGCTCCTGCACCATGGTCCAGACCTCCCGTCTGGCCTCAGGGTCCAACCCGGTGGTGGGTTCATCCAGCACGATCAGTTCCGGGCTGCCAACCAGGCTCATGGCGATGTCCAACCTCCTGCGCATGCCACCGGAATACGTACCCACTCGGCGATCGGCCGCTTCGGTGAGGCCGACTCGGTCGAGAAACGAATCAGCCGTCGCGGATGGATTCTCGACATGCCGCAGGCGCCCGGCCAGTCTCAGGTTCTCCCGGCCAGTGAGTACCTCGTCCACGGCCGCGAATTGTCCGGTGAGCCCGATGCTCTCCCGAACGGCGGCCGGCTGCATGTGGACATCGAATCCGTTGACTTCAACTTTCCCCGTGTCCGGCCGCAAGAGTGTTGCGAGGATCCTGACGACCGTCGTCTTGCCCGCACCGTTGCTACCGAGCAGGGCGAAGATGCTGCCACGCCGCACCACCAGGTCGATTCCGTCCAGGACGTGTACGTCCTTGAAGCTCTTGGTCAGCCCCTGGATGCTGATGGCTGACGGCCCTGCCGCGGCGGTCATTGCCGGCCGCCTTCCCCGGCGCTACGGCTTTCCTGCTCCGCAACGGCACGGTCCAGGGAATCCGCCAGCTTGAAGCGTTCCTTCTCCACGAAACTCTTGCCGTTCCCGCGATAGGCGTCGATGAATGACTCCATGAAGTCGGTGGGATCCTCACCGACCACGTCGCGGACCGGATGTCCGTCCACGGCGGCACGCTCCATGAGGTCCACGAGATCACCGAACATGTTCATCATGGAATCCGAGTGATCCACCGGGCCGAAGATCGTGGCATACCGTTCCAACCCCTTGTAAGCCGTCCGGTATGCGCTTGGCAGTGCTTTGACGCGAGTCTTGTATTCACGCCACTGCTTCTTGGCTTCCAGATCTCCCACGATGTATTCGATCGGGTTGCGCATCACTTCGATCCTTCCTTGGGCTCCGCCCCGGCGTTGCTTTGACTGCGCAGTTGTTGTCTGTGTAGGGCCTCGAGTCGCTGCGCCAGGAAGTCCCAGTTGGTCCAGAAGTCGTTCAGGGTGACTCGGCCCTGTTGATTCAGGGTGAAGACCTTGCGTGGCGGGCCCTTCTCGCTCGGCACCTTCTCCACGTCGACGAGCCGGCGCTGTTCAATACGGACCAGCAGCGCGTAGATGGTGCCTTCCGCGATGTCCTCGAAGCCCTGGTCTCGCAGCCATGCCGTGATTTCGTAGCCGTACGCCGGCCGTTCGGAGAGCACCGCCAGGACCACGCCCTCCAGCGTGCCCTTGAGCATCTCCGTCATCTGTTTACTCATACCCGCCTACTTAGTGTTACTGACTACAGGTAGACAGTATCACTAAGTACCGAGGCTCAGGAAGTGCTCACGGGGCGGCATTCCCCATGAAGCCCCCAGACGCGGAAATCCCCCGGAACCGTGTGCACCAGTTCCGGGGGATTCCCTTGTCATCACTCGCACCCTTTGAGGTGTCTACAACGCTACGGAGCCCACCTGTCCGTCGGCTGTGGTGACGGCACAGATTCCCCGTGCACTGACTCGAAGAACACTGCATGCCTCACCCGCCGGTATCTTTGTAGGGAAACACTCTTTCCATCTACTGAAAGCCGTCCCGCATGTCCAGCGCCCCCTCGGAAACACTCGACGAGAATCCCGGCGCTGCACCTGTAAGCATCACCGGCACCGGCTCCTACGTCCCGCCCCGCGTCGTCACCAACGATGAGATCGGCCCCGCGGCCAACGTCGATGACGCCTGGGTCCAGCGCAAGACGGGGATCGTCACCCGGCACTGGGCCGACGACGGTGTCGCCACCTCCGACCTCGCCATCGAGGCCGCCCGTCGGGCGCTCGTCTCGGCCGGCGTGCAGGCGGAGGAGATCACCCTCCTGGTGGTCGCGACCTCCACACCCGACCACAGCCAGCCGCCCACCGCGGCCATCGTGCAGGGCGGGATCGGTGCCACGAACGCAGTCGCCTTCGACCTCAATGCGGTGTGCAGCGGTTTCGCCTTCGCGCTCTCGACCGTGTCCCAGATGCTCATGGTGCAGGGAGGCAAGGCACTCGTCATCGGCGCAGATCTGTACTCGAGGATCCTCAATCCCGCCGACCGGAAGACGGTCATCCTCTTCGGTGACGGCGCGGGCGCAGCGGTGGTGGCGCAAGGGCCAACGGACGGCGGCCACCGCCTTCTGCACACCCGTCTGCACAGTTACGGTCATCTGCACCACGTCATCAAGGTGCCCGCGGGTGGGACCCGGCTCCCCCTCGATGCGAGTGTCGATGACGAACTGAAGTACTTCACGATGGACGGCCGCGCCGTCAGGGACTTCGTCGCGGAGAACCTGCCCGGGCTGGTGACGGATTTCCTGGCCGAATGCGGGGTGGAAGCCGCGCAGATCCGCCACTTCGTGCCCCACCAGGCCAACGGGGTCATGCTCAAGGACATCTTCGCGACCATGGATCTTCCGCAGGCGCGAATCCACCTGAACGTGGACGAGGTCGGCAACACGGGCTCGGCGTCCATCCCGATGATGCTGGACGAAGTCGCGCGAGCCGACCTTATCGCTCCAGGCGAGAAGGTCCTGCTCGCCGGCTTCGGCGGGGGCATGGCCGCAGGCCTGGCCCTGATCGAGTGGTGACTCTGGCCCGACGGCCTGGATCGGGTCGCGTAGCGACCCCTACCAGCCCGGGTAGCGGTCCCGCCACCTGGTGTCCGGTCCGTACGACCCATGCAGACGGTCCTGCTGCGTGAACTCGTAGACGAAGTCGTCGGCCAGTTCCAGCATGGTCCCGCGCCCCTCGAGTTCGAAGGCCAGTTCGGCAGGGATCGCGCTCTCACCGTGCAGGGCACCAAGGATGTTGCCGCAGATGGCGCCGGTGGAATCGCTGTCGCCCGAATGCGTCACAGCAAGCGCCAGCGCATCCAGGAACTGCTCCGGCTCGGGGCACGAGAGAGCAGCGAACACAGCGATGGCCAGCGCCTCCTCCGCAACCCAGCCACCACCAAGTGATTCCACGGTCTCCGGCGTGGCCGGCTGCCCGACGGCGGCCATGGCCGCTTCCAGCGCCGCGCTGGTTTCGTGGTAATCGGGCTTCTCACGCAGCACCGCCAAGGCCTCGTCGACCGCGGCAGGCAATTCCATCCCCTGCATCAGCGCAGCGACGATCACCGCGAGAGCACCCGAGGCCAGCTTCCCGGTGGGGTGCCCGTGCGTATACCCGGCGGCTTGGGCTGCGGAGAAGAAAGACGAATCGAAGGACGGCGCCCACTCGGCTGGAACCCATCCGAACGGCGCACTACGCATGACTCCGCCACACCCCTTGGAATCGTTCTGGGCTTCAAGCCCGAACTTCGGCATGTGCCGTTCACCGCGCCGAGCCGAGTGCAACGCGCTCAGGCAGGTGTTCCCGGGTGCCCGCCTGGAGTAAAGCCATTGTTGTCCCTGCAGCCAGCCGTCGCGACTCCCATCAGGGCCGGACATTTCCTGGGTGTCCAGCCAGCGGTCGTAGGCATGATCCACCACGTCGATGGTGAAACCGATGCCGCGGTCCATCCTGACGCCGGCACGGATCAGCCCTTCCATGGTGAAGAGGGTCATCTGTGTGTCATCGGTGATCCGCCCAAACACATCCTGCCCGCCGGCCCGCTCCGCGACGTACTCTCGTACCCCGCCCTCACCGCATTCGCCCAGGATGCGGGTGGTGTCCCAGAACTCCACTGGCCCGCCGAGCGCGTCTCCAATGGCCCCACCGAGCAGGCTGCCCCGGACACGGGAGGCGTAGGACGGGGTCTCGTGAGCGGCGCTCATCAGGGTGTCTGGTGTCATGAGATCAGTATGCGACCCACCCCTGACAACAACTTTCAGGATACGCGAAAGGCTCCGGATCGATACGGATCCGGAGCCTTTCGACTTTCCGCGGAGGATGGGGGATTTGAACCCCCGAGGGCGTGAACCCAACACGCGTTCCAGGCGTGCGCCATAGGCCGCTAGGCGAATCCTCCTCGAATGCACTGCTCATGAGCAGGCCAACCCAGCCTAACCCATGTTCGCCAGTCAGCACCAATCGGGGGGCTCCATTGCGGCGAGCGTCACCTTTTACCCCTCAGTCACCCCTTGTCCACACCTCAGCTCCATCTCGATTCGGCACACCTGCCGCAACCGGGTAGACTGATCTGCGGCTCCCCACGTGGTGCCATCCAGCCGAACTCCCCCAGGACCGGAAGGTAGCAAGGGTAGGCGGGCTCTGGTAGGTGCGTGGGGGGCCTTCAACGTATCCTGGGCCCATTTCCGGCGGGCCGATTCCCATCCGAGGAGGCGCGGATGTCAGGCGCCGGCCGCTACGCACCCAGCCCCTCCGGTGACCTCCACATCGGCAACCTCCGCACCGCGATCCTTGCCTGGCTCATGGCCCGCAGCACCGGACGTGACCTCATCCTCCGCGTCGAGGACCTGGACACCGCCCGCACCAAGGCCGGCGCGGAACAGCGCCAGATCGAGGACCTCGCCGCCGTCGGCGTCACCTTCGATCGTGTCTCCCCCCGCCAAAGCGAGCGTTCGGACGCCTACGCGGACGCGATCGCCACGCTCAAGGCCAGGGGCCTGCTCTACGAATGCTTCTGCACCCGCCGCGACATCCTCGAAGCGCCTCGCGCGCCCCACACCCCGCCCGGCCACTACCCAGGCACTTGTCGCAATCTGACGGAGCAAGAGAAGCGCCGCAGGCGCGCGGAACGCCCCGCGGCATGGCGCCTGCGAGCGGCAGCCGGGGCACACGTCGTCGGGCATGATGCACTCCTCGGGGAACTCACCGGCGAGGTGGATGACGTCGTGATCCAGCGCAACGACGGAGCCCCCGCCTACAACCTGGCGGTGGTCGTGGACGACCACTCAGCGCAAGTGGACCAGGTGGTCCGCGGCGACGACCTCGCCTCCTCCACCCCGCGGCAGGCGTACCTGCGCGGGCTGCTCTACGGCGAGGCCGCGCGTGACGAGGTCACGTACGTGCACGTCCCGCTGGTGCTGAACGCTGAGGGCAAGCGACTGGCCAAGCGGGACGGCGCCGTCACCTTGCGTTCGCTGGCCGACGTCGGGTTCGGGCCAGAGCGCGTGCGTGACCTCATGCTGGATTCCCTCGGCCTGCCGGCCGGGCCGCTCGACGCAGCCTTGGGCGCATTCGACTTGAGTGCGCTCCCCCGTGAGCCCTGGGTCTTCGTACCGCCGTCCTGACCGGGGACTAAAGCCCCGGATCGCGCCGGTTGTAGTTGAAGATTGCAGCAATCAGCTTCTCGACTCAGAACAACATAGGGAGGGGCCACATGACCAACCTCGATTTCGGCGGATTCGTCCTCGGCACCAACGTCTTCGGATGGACCGCGGACCAGGACACCAGCTTCCGCATCCTCGACGCATTCGTGGATCAGGGCGGCAAGGCCGTCGACACCGCGGACTCGTACTCACTCTGGGTCCCGGGCAATTCCGGTGGCGAGTCGGAGACCATCATCGGCAACTGGCTCACCTCGCGTGGGCGTCGCGACGACATCACCCTGGCCACCAAGGTCGCCATGGACCCCAACCGCAAGGGACTCTCCCCTGCCAACATCAAGACCACCGTCGAGGAGTCGCTGCGCCGACTGCAGACGGACCACATCGACCTCTACTACGCCCACCGCGACGACCCGGAGGTGCCCCAAGAGGAAATGCTCGCCGCGTTCCACGAGCTGGTCACGGAGGGCAAGGTGCGCGAACTCGGCGCCTCCACCTTCAGTGGCGAGCGCCTGCGCTCCGCCGACACCATCGCGCGTGCCAACGGGCTGACGCCGTTCACCGTGTCGCAGGACAAGTACAACCTGGTGGAGCGCGGGGCCGAGCAGGAAGCGCTGCCCGTCATCAACGAGCTCGGTCTCGTGGAGATCCCGTACGTCTCGCTGGCGTCCGGCTTCTTGACGGGCAAGTACCGCCCGGGTGTCGAGGTGGCCTCGCAGAGGGCCGGCGGTGCCGCCGCCTACCTGGAGGATGAGCGCACGGTGGCGTTGTTGTCCGTGCTCGACGACGTGGCTTCCGCCCACTCCGTGTCCGTCACCGCGGTCTCGCTGGCCTGGCTGCGCTCGCGCACTGGCGTCGCGGCGCCGCTGGCGTCCGCGCGCACGGTGGAACAACTGGGATCGCTGTTCGAGTCCGTGTCCCTCACGCTGACCGCCGAGGAGATCGCAGCGCTGAACGCGGCGAGCGCGCACCGGGTGGTCCCTGCGCAGATCTGAGCTCGCTATAGCCGAGGCCGGCCAACGTCCCGAACTCAACGTCGGCGAGATTCCCAACGTCGGCGCAGAATGGCGGTCTGCGCCGACGTTAAGAATCCAGCCGACGTTGCGTTGGGATGCCGCGCCCCGCATCATCACGCAACCTGATACGCGCATCATCAGATTCGTCTTCCGTGATACCCGTCACGCCGCGTTGAATCAGTGGAGTCGTACCGCACCCACCCCATTGATCGAGAGGGCTCACATGACGACGACGTCTGCGCACCCCACCCCCAAACAGGGCACCACCTACCAGGGCATCCTGTTGCTCTTCGCGGCGTGCATGTCCGTGCTCGCCGCAACCATCATCACCCCGATCCTGCCGCAGTTGTCCGCGCAGTTCCCGGACGCCCCCGACGCAGTGATCCAGATGATCGTGGTGATCCCGGCGCTGCTGGTGGCCCTGTGCTCGCCGTTCGCCGGCCAGATCGTGGACCGCATCGGTCGTAAGTGGCTCGGCATCATCTGCCTGTTCATCTACGCGGCGGCAGGAACCGTTCCCGCCTGGGCCGAGTCGCTGGGTGTCATCCTGGCCTCCCGCGTGGTGGTCGGACTGTCCGAGGCCGCCGTCATCACTGTCTCGACCACCCTGATCGTGGACTACTTCGACGGCCGCCGCCGCGACCGCTTCCTTGGCCTGCAGACCGTGGCCACCTCCCTCTCCGCCGTGGTGTTCATCGCCATCGGTGGTGCGCTCGGCGCCCACAGCTGGCACACCCCGTTCTTCGTGTACTTCATCGGTGCGGTCCTCGCCGTGCTGATGATCTTCGCGCTCTGGGAGCCCGGCCGTGACTCGCAGTCGCACCGCGACGTCACAGCCGGGGCCAAGGAGAAGCTGCACTTCGGCCCGCTCGTTGCGCCGCTGTTGGTGACCCTCTTCGGCGGGTTCACGTTCTACATCCTCATCATCGAGATGAGCTACCTGGTGGTCGAGAACGGTGTGGCCGCGAACGACACAGCGAAGATCGGCCTGTTCTCCGCCATCGCTGCGGTTGCCACCGCAGCGGGCGGCCTGAGCTTCCCCACGATCGCCAAGATCCGCTTGGGCGTCCGCGTCCCCATGATCTTCGCTTTCCAGGGCGTCGGCTTCATCCTGCTGTGGGTCCTCCCCGGCCTGCCCGGCCTGATGATCGGCTCCATCGTGGCCTGCTTCGCGTCCGGCTTCCTGCTTCCTACGATGCTGACGTGGGTGGTCGCCAAGGTGAAGTTCGCATTGCGTGGCCGCGTCACCGGCCTGTGGAACTTCTCCTTCTTCTTCGGACAGTTCGCCACGGCTCTGATCATGGGCGGCATCTCCGGTGCCATCGGTGATCTGCATGCCTCGGTCGGCGTGGTCGGCATCGCCGCCATCGTGGTCGCCGTCATCACCGCTGTGTGGCTGCGCAAGGACTCCGGTCCCGCCGAGCACAACCCCAACGAAGGCGCCGAAGGCACCGCCGGCTTCGGCGGCATGACGCCGCCCACCGCCGCCGTGCCTGAGGTCAAGGCTTGACCGACGGCACCCCAGGAGCCCGCCCCCCGTGGAGGCGGCGGGCTCCGCCGTACCCACTACTCGAGGAGAATCCCATGCCCGACGACAGCGTCCCCGGCCTGAGCGGCCGTGTCATCGTGGTCTCTGGCGCCGGCGGAGGCCAGGGCCTGGCCGAGACGGCCCAGGCCCTGGCCTCCGGTGCCCTTGTCACGGCCCTCGATCTGACTCCCGAGCCCTCGGCCGGATTGGCCGAGTTGCTTGAGCGTTTCCCCGAAGCGCTCACGTACGTGGCCGCTGACGTGAGTCGGGAGGAGGACTGGGCCCGCGCCGTCGGGCATGCGGTGGCCGCGCACGGACGCGTTGACGGGCTCGTCAACAATGCCGGGATCACGCGACGCCCCCGCCTGTTACAGGCTTCGGTGGAGGACCTGCGCGCCGCCGCGGCCGTGAATGTGGAGGGCACGCTGCTGGGGATCCAGGCGTGCGCGCCCCATATGTCGGCGGGTGCGAGCATCGTGAACGTGGGATCCGTGGCCGGGCTGCAGGGGCACTATCCGGTGGCATACACGTCCTCGAAGTGGGCCGTGCGGGGGCTGACGCGGGCCGCCGCGCTGGAGCTGGGGCCGCAGGGGATCCGCGTGAACGCGGTGCATCCCGGGTTCATCGAGACCGCCATGACGGCCTCTGCAGCGCCGGCCTTCAGGGACGCATCGGTGGCGGAGACGCCGCTGGGCCGCACCGGTTCCCCGGACGAGGTGGCCTCAGTAGTGCTGTTCCTGCTCTCCCCCGCCGCGTCCTTCGTGACCGGCGCGGAGATCCCGGTGGACGGCGGGCAGGCCTCCCACGGTGGCTCGAAGTCCGTCTCCGACGCCCTGCGCTGAGCATGAGTTCCGTTGAGGGTCGGCTAGCGGGCAAAACCGCCGTGATCACCGGTATCGGCTCCGGACAAGGTGCCGCAGGCGGCCTGGCCGACGACGCGGTGGGCCTGGATCTCGGCGACGCCGACGCTGTGGCCACATGGGCAACCGAAGTCCCTGAGCGGCACCCTCGGGTGGACCTCCTCTACGCTAACGCCGCGGCGACGCGCTTCGGCCCCATCGACGACGCCGCCTACATCACCGGTACCAATCTCAGGGTGGACGGAGGCTGGTCGGCGGTCCTGCCCGGCTGAAGGAAAAACCCCAGGGACCACGATGTGCCACCGGATACGCGATCAGCCCCAGTCGTAGGACTGGGGCTGATCGCGGTCGCGGGGGTCAACCGCGATTCACGGGGCAAACACTCAGACGGTCCGATCCCGCGGCCGCTTGCGGGCAGCGAGCACCGGCGGCGCGGGCATCGATGCACCCACGGTGTTGCCGATCTCGCCCACGGCATCGATGTGCATCACCACGCGGTCGCCCTCAGTGAGCGCGGGCAGCGTGGAGCCGCGGCCCCACAGCTCACCCAGGCAACCGCCGTGGCCCACGGTCCCGGAGCCCAGGACGTCGCCCGGTACCAGCTTCGAGTTCCGTGCCGCGTAGGCCACCAGTTCCTCGAAGGGCCAGCCCATGTTGGAGACCAGGTCGTCCCCGATGAGTTCCTCGTTGATCCACAACTCGGCGCGCAGCCGCAGGAAGCCCTCGGCGTCGCGGTGGGCGTCGCCCTCGTCCGCGGTGACGATCCAGGGGCCGAGCGTCATGCCGAAGTCCTTACCCTTGGACGGACCCAGATTGACCTTCATCTCCCGGCCCTGCAGGTCTCGCGCCGACCAGTCATTCATGATGGTGTACCCGAACACGTGCTCACGCGCGGCCTCGGGGGTCAGGTTCGCCGTCGGCGCCAACGCACCGTCAGCACCCGGGACCCCACCGATCACCGCGGCCAGTTCCAACTCCACATCCAGCTTCTTGGTCTCCGGCGGGTACAGGACGTCCCCGGTGGCGATGACCGTGTGCGGGTTCGTGAAGTAGAACGTCGGCGCCTGATACCACTCGTCCGAGACGTGTGAGACGCCTTCCACGGACGCGGAAACGCCCTCGACGTGCTCCTCGAATGCGACGAAGTCGCGAATGCTGGCCGGCACCAGCGGCGCCAACAACACGACGTCGGACAAGGGCGTTGCCCCTGACGCAGGGGTATGCCCGACGACCCGTGCGTACGTCTCGCGCGCGGCGGCGAGCCCCGCCGCCAGCACGTCCGCGACGGTGGCGCCATCCGGGAACGGGACCACGACGTCGCCCGTTTCCGAGCCGACGACGAAGCCCTCCTCGATTCCGTCAGCGTGGTTCCAGCGTGCGATCCTCATGCCTTGGCTCCTTCCTTCACGCGTGCCGCGGTGGCCTTGGCCTGCATGGCCAGTTCGTGTGCGGTGAGGAACTCGACCTGCTCGGAGCCACCCAGGGCCTGCTCCACGAAGCGCACCGGTTCCTCCGTCCCCATGTCGAAGGGGTAGTCGGATCCCATGACCACCTGCTGGATGCCCACCACCTCGACGAGCTGGCGCAGCTGCATCACCGAGTGCACCACGGTGTCGAAGTAGAGGTGGGTCAGGTAGCTGGACGGGATGCGCTTGCAGGTGCGGGCCTCGGGGCGGACCTGCCAGGCGCGGTCGGAGCGACCGATGGCGGTGGGCAGATAGCCTCCGCCGTGGGCTGCCACGATCGCCAGCTCCGGATGCCGATCCAGGACGCCGGAGAAGATCAGGTGGGAGATCGCCACGGCGTTCTCCACCGGCTGTCCCACCGTGTTGGTCAGGTAGTGCGAATCCAGCCGCTCATCCAGGGAGCATCCGAACGGGTGCAGGAAGACCACGGCATTGAGCTCCTCCGCGCGGGACCAGAAGTCCTCCAACCGCGGATCGTTGAGCTCAACGGTGTCGGCGTAGGAGGGATCCTCTGGATGGGAGTCCGCGAAGGAGGAGATCTCCACTCCGAGGAAACCGTGATTCAGCACGGCGTCCTCCAGTGCCTCGACGCACTGGTCGGGGTGCTGCAACGGGATCAGTCCGAGTCCGTCCAGCCGGTCCGGGGCCTCGGCGACGTGCTCCGCCAGACCCCGGTGCGCCTCCCGCCACGCGAAGCGCGCCAAGTCCGCGTCCGCCCACGGATAGAAGTGGGACGGTGACGGGGAGACCCACTGCCGATCCACACCCTGCCGGTCCATCTCCGCGATCCGAGCGTCGAGGTCGGTCAGCAGCTTGAACCGGGAACCGATCATCTTGCCCGTGGTCTCCATGGACTCCGGGCCGCTGCGACGGGCCTCGAGTGCCTCACTCCGGGCAATGAATTCCGGGGCACGCTGCGCCATGGCGGCACCGAGCGCGGGAAGGATCACGTGGGCGTGGACGTCGATGGGGCCTTGCTTCTGACCCTGGCTCTGGTCGTGTGTCTGCGCGCTCATGCCGGTTCCGCCATTCGTTGTGCGATGCCGTGCAGCAGGGCAGGGGCGTCGCCCTGGACGTGGTCGAGCTGCCACTGTCCCAGTTGCACCGAGGCCTCCACCACGGCGGTGGCGCGCTCGATCCGGCGCCCGTGGAAGGCGTCCCAAAGATCCTGGTCCACGGCGTCGCGCTTGATGAGTTCCTCCACCAGAACCAGCGCATCCTCCATGGCCTGGGCCGCGCCCTGGGCAACGGTGGGAGGGCAGGAGTGCGCGGCGTCGCCGATGATGACCACACGGCCGCGATTCCAGGGTGCGCTCACCAGGTGGGAGGTGAAGTGCGTGTAGTTGACGCCGGTGCCGGAGGACAGATCCGCACGGATGGTGTCCCAAGGACCGTGATAGGCGGAAGACTCCTCCACCATGACCCTCGCGGCCTCCTCGGGGCTCACCCCGAAGCGGTCCTGGGCGTCCTCCACCAGGAACGCGTACATGGCGTCCTCACCGGTGGGGGTGTATCCGGCGATGTAGACCGGGCCGCCGTAGTAGAGCTCCGAGGTGGTGACCTCGGCCGGGCGGGACACGATGGTGCGCCAGATCCCCATGCCGGTTGGCTGGGGCTTGGTGTCGATGCCGATCAGCGAACGGACGGCGGAGTTCAACCCGTCGGCGCCGATCACCAGGTCGTACGGCTCGGTCGTGGCACCGTTGATGGTCAGGGTGACACCGGCCTCGCCCGAGTCGTCCAGGCCGGTGACCTCGGAACCGAAGTGGGCGCGGGCGCCGAGCGACTCGGCACGGGCCAGCAGGACCTTGGCGAGGTCGGGGCGGTACATGCCCATGCCTGCCGGGTAGTCGGGTCCGCCGGTCTTGACCTCTTCGAGGGCCGCAACCACCTTGGCCTCGGGACCGGGTGCGCGCAGGTTCAGTCCCTCGAACGGGAACCCGAGCTTCCGCACCTCGTCCCAGACGCCCAGCCGGTCCAGGACGCGCAAGGCGTTGCCCTGCAGCGTGATCCCGGAGCCCAGCGCGGAGAGTTCCGGCTTGGCGTCGTAGACGTCAACGTGGAGGTCTGCCTCGCGGAGCAGAATCGCCGCGGCCAGTCCTGCCGCGCCGGCACCGACGACGGCAACCTTGTTCACTGCACTCATGATGTTCTCCTCAGCGAATCGCGACGGGGTTGACGGGGGAACCCACGGCGTTGGTGATCTTCAGGGGCGGTGCGGCGAGCAGGAACTCCCAGCGGCCGTCCGCTGCACAAGCCTCGGCCAGTGCATCAAGGTCCCAGAGTTCGCCGATCGTCAGGCCCATGTTGGGGATGGCGACCTGGTGAAGAGGCTGGAAGGCCGGCACGTCGAACTCGTTGGGCCGCACCTCGAAACCCCAGGTGTCGGTGGCGATGGCTGCGATCTCGTGAGCGTGGATCCAGCCCGCCGAGGTCAAGGACATCCCCGGCGCCGGGCCACCTGCGTACTCGCCCCAACCGTCGCGCTTGGTTCGCGCCAGCTGGCCCGTGCGGACCACGAGAATGTCACCGCGGCGTACCTCTGAGGTGAGCCCCTGCGCCTCGATGGTGGCGTCCAGATCCGCGGGGGTCACCGCGTAGCCGTCCTCCAGTTCCCCGGTCTCCGGGCGCAGGTGACGGCCCACGTCCAGCAGCACACCGCGGCCGGTCACGCCGGTGACCGCTGCGTTCTCGATGCCGGTGACGAGGTCGCCCTCGCTGGTGACGACCTCACGGGACAGGCGGCCGTTCCACGCGTTGCCATGGTCGAAGATGTGGCCGAGGCCGTCCCACTGGGTGGAGCACTGCAGCGGCATGGCGATGACGTCATCGGCGCCGCCCGCGCCGTGCGGGAAGCCCTGATTGCCCAGTGCCGCATCCACGCCGGTGTCCAACATGGTGTGCACGGGGTTGGTGCGGCGGCGCCAGCCGTTCTGCGGCCCGTTCATGTCGAAGGACTGCGAGAGGGAGACGGTCTCCCCCGTCTTGACGAGGCTCACTGCGGCCAGGCGGGCGGCCTCGTCGATGAAGTTGAGCGTGCCCAGCTTGTCGTCCGCACCCCACCGACCCCAGTTGCTGTACGCCTTGGCGCGGGCGGCGATCTCCGCCTCGGGGTCGTTACGGTCCAGGTCCGCCGGATTGGCGCTTGGAAGGTTCTGTTCAGTCATCATTGACTCCTTGTGCTGTTACGTTCTTCAGGCGTTTCACGATCGAGCGGCGAGGCTCACTCGGCGACGCAGCGAACTTCCTGGGTTCCGAGCCCGTCGATGGTTCCGGTCATGACGTCGCCGTCCTTGAGGAAGCGCTTCCAGTACTGGCCGTTGCCGGCAGGCGACCCGGTCAGCAGCAGGTCGCCCGGGAACAGGGGCGCGGTTTGTGAGGCCTCGGAGATCAGCGCGGGCAGGTCGAAGAGCAGGTCGGCGGTGTTGGCGTCCTGCTTGACCTCACCGTTGAGCTTGAAGGTGAGGTGCGTGTTGGCAGGTTCAACGGTGTCCGCCGGCACCAGATAAGGGCCCGTGGGCAGGAAGCCGGGAGCGTTCTTGGAGCGGTACCAGTCGGAACCGATGTCCTTCATGTCCTTGCGGAAGGTGAACTCACGCGTGGAGACGTCGTTGCAGATGGTGTAGCCGGCCACATGGTCCAGTGCCTCCTCGCGGGACACCCGGAACGTCGGCTTGCCGATCACCACGGCCAGCTCCAGTTCCCAGTCGTGGGTATCGGAGGTGGAGGGCAGGACCAGGTCCACGTCGTCGCCCACTACGCACGCGGGTAGGCCGATGAAGAAGTACGGCGAGCCGGTGGCCGCGCGCTCGTCCATCATGGCCGCTGCCTTCTCCTTGGCCTGGTCCGCCGGGAATCCGCCATTGGACAGGCCTGCCGCGACGAGCTGGATGACGTGCTCACGGTAATTGGCACCGGTCTGCAACACCTGCCGAGGGGTGACCGGGGCGGTCAGGGTGACGTCCGCGACCGGCCGCCACGCGTCGTCGGGCAATGACGTGGCCAGTCCGCGCAGGCGCGCCCAGTCCCCGCACTCGAGAAAGGCGTTCAAATCGGCAGCCCCCAGCTCGTCGGCCGTGAGTCGGTGGATGCGCCCCCCGGCCACCAGGCCAAGTGCGACCTCGTCGCCGTCGCGGAAACGAGCCAGCGCGACGTCCGCGCTCAGCCCCTCGGTGCTCGTGCTCATGTGCGTGTCCTCTTCGTTGAAGTTCTGTGTTCTCGTGTGTGCTTTTCGGTGCCCGACGACACCGGGCCCCTACCGTCGGTAGGGGCCCAAACGCCGTGGTCAGGCGGGTGGCGGCGGTGCCCCGCGTCGCCTTGCGTCGTCAGCCAGTCGGGGCGGGCCTCGACGTCGGTGTGGAGCCAGCCGTCCGGATCGCGCCGCAGCCGAGCCTGGCTGACCTCGTTGTGGCGGCTGGCCCCACTGCTCATGATCAGCCGCGGCCCTGGACTGCGTAGGGGTTGAGCAGCTGATCCTTGATCTCGTCCGGGACCCCTTCCTCGGTGGCGGAGGGAGCGGCATCCGGCGGGAAGGACTCGGTCATGGACATCGGCATGGCGCCGTTGCGGTAGAAGTTGTTGGAGCCCAAGGACGGCTTCCAGGTGCGCGGCTCCCAGTCCGGGACGTAGTTGCGGTAGCCGCCGGTGTTGAGCTCGATGCGCATGGTGGACGGGTCGCGGTAGTAGAGGAAGTTCTGCTCGCCGATGCCGTGGATGGAGGGGCCGTACTCGATGTCGATGCCGTTCTCCATGAGGGTGTCGGCTGCGATCAGCAGCTCCTCGCGGGTGTCCACCCAGAAGGCATAGTGGTTCACGCGGCCGCCACGCTTGGAGGAGTCGAGGACGACGCCGAGGTCGTGGGACTTCTCGTTGGTGGTGAGCACGGAGAAGACGGAGATGGGGGCCTCGTCCAGGACCGTGCGCGCCATGATGCGGAAGCCCAGCACGTCGTTGTACCACTTGGCGAAGGCGTCCACGTCGGTCACGGCCACGGTCACGTGGTCCAGCTGGCGGGGGGCGCCGGCGATCTTGGAGCGGCGGTTGGGGCGGTCCGGGTAGATCGAGGCGTTGTCGCCCTCGGTGACCTGGACGTGCTCCACATCCCAGTGCAGGGAGAGCTTGTGGCCCCACGGGCCCACGAAGCTGTAGACGCGGCCCACGGCCAGTCCGTCCTCCCACTCGCCGGTGATGCCCGCGGCCTCGACGCGCTTGACGGCCTCGTCGAGGGCCTCGGCAGAGGAGGTGCGCCATGCTGCGGTCTCCAGGGCCGGCTCGTCGCCGGGGATCAGGACCAGGGAGTAGCGGTAGTAGTCGCCCCAGCAGCGCATGTAGACGCGGCCGTCAACGCGGTCGGTGACGGTCAGGCCGACCTGCTCCTCGTAGAACTTGACGGAGGCTTCGACGTCGGGGGCCGTAATGGCGACGTAGGAAAGGTGGGAGAGCAGCTTGATCACTTCGACATCCTTGTCTTGGTAGGTCCTGGTTGGACTCGATCGGTCTTGGTGAGTCGATCGCCGTTCGGTACCTGTGGCTTTGACCGAATAGGTTCCGCGATCTGGATCACAACCAGTTTGTGGTCTACCGTTAGCATCAGGGAAGCCTATATTCCCTATATCCGCTATCACTCCCGCTGATAATCAATGACGATCCAGGAGAATGCCGTGAGAGAGCCACTGAACCTGTCCAGGGTGGACCTCAACCTGCTCATCAGTCTCGACGCGCTCCTGACGGAACGCAGCGTGACCCGGGCCGCCGAACGCCTCCATCTGAGCCAGCCGGCACTCTCCGCAGCGTTGTCCAAGCTGCGCAGACACTTTGGCGACGACCTCTTGGCTCGGCACGGCAACGCCTACGAACTCACCCCCCTGGCGACCCGCCTGGCGGAGCACACCACCGCCACGCTGGAGAGCGCCAGGCGCGTGTTCGACGCCCAGGACTCGTGGGATCCATCCAGCTCCACCCGCGACTTCTCCATCTACGGCTCCGATTACGCGTTCACCGTGATCGGGCCCGAGGTCCTCCGACTCGCCGCCGAGCAGGCCCCAGGAGTGACCTTCCGGTTCGAGCTGCACAACCCCACCATCGTGGAGGACGCCGAGGCGCAGCTGCGCACCATGGACGGGTTGTTGTTGCCGCACGGACATATCAACGGGCTGCCCTTCGAGGATCTGTGGACCGACGGCTGGATGATCATCGCCTCCGTCGACAGCCCCTTGGCTCAGCGCGAATTGACCATGGAGGACCTCGCCACGGCCAGCTGGGTGTTCACCTTCAGCTCCGCAACGGCCTTCACCTCGGCCGGCCGACAGATTCAGATGCTGGGCATCGAGCCCCGCATCGACGCCGTGGTGGGCTCCTTCGTGGCGCTGCCCTGGTTCGTCGAGGGCACCGACCGGCTGGCCATGGTTCAGTCGTCCTTGGCCAAGCCGTACCTTCGCAAGGAATCGGGTGCGGCCGTGGTGGCCCTGAAGCCACCCTTCGAGGCCACCCCCATCACCGATGCGCTGTGGTGGCACCCCGTCCACGAGCAGGATCCCGAGCACCGCTGGATGCGGGGACTGCTCAAGCAGGCTGCCGCCAATCTTCCCTATACCGAGCAGGCGGTCGGCAAGGGGTGAACAGTGTCCGACGCCGGGTGGTCGCGTTCCGTACGGAACGGAACCACCCGGCGTCGGGCAGTGGAACGCGCCTGCGACGCGCTCAGGCGCGCAGGGCCTCCTCCTCCAGTTCGTGTGGAGACTTCGCGGAACCGGCGCCCTCGCGGCGTTTGTCTCCACTCATGCTCGCCAGACCGTCGGACGGAGTGGCACCGTCACGCCAGCGCAGGAAGGCGCCGACCCCGTCGGGGATGGAGGCGGACTCGGGCTCCAGTGCGTGCACCCCGGCGTCGGTTTCGATGGCGGCCCTGATCAGTTCCTCGACGTTGTCCGGTTCCTGCCCCACCACGAGGACCAGGTCCTCCACCTGCCCGCGCTGCAGGGTCGAGGCGACCTCGGACCCGCCGCCCACCGTGGCGCCTGCTCGCTGTTGCCCCTCGAGGAAGGACTCCGCCACGGACTTCTGGCGGTGCTCGATGAACGCTGCCGTCGCGGCCTGAAGTTCCTTGCGGAACGCGGCACGTTCCATGCTCACTCCACGCGTGCCGCCTGAGAGCACCTGAACACGTTCAGCGGCGTCCTGGCCCAGGGCGTCGCGCAGCAGTGAGGTGGCCCTGACATCGCCGGTGATCAGCACCATGTCGGGCTTGTGCTCCAGCACCAGGGCGTCCACCTTGCGTGCCACGGCCTCCGCGTTGCGCTCCCACGAGTCCTCCACACGGGCGTTGAACTCGCGGGCCCGCCAACCGTGCCGCGAGCCGCCCCCGGCGCTGGCCTTGTGCAGCTCGTCGTGTCCACCATCCACCTTGTCGGCGTCTGCCGCATCGATCTTCGGATTCTCGGGAGCCCGCAGATGGAGGTCGGCACCGGCTCGATCCACCTCGATCAGCAGCTGGCTGACCGCGTACGGCACCGCCTGGACGAGTGGCAGGAGCATGGGCTGGGGGCCGAAGCTCACAGCCTCTCGCGGGGGGACGGGAAGCACCCGGTCGAGAATGATCTCCTTAGGTGTGGCGATGATGGTGCGCCCGTGACGTCCACCGATCGGGGACGGGCTGAGGACGGCCTCCTCGATCTCGTCGAGAATGTCCGTCGGCGCACCGTCGGCGGCCAACCGATTGCGGAACTGGTTCCAGCGTGCCGTGAGTTCGGCCGCCGCATTCGGATCCGTTCTGGTGGTGTCGAGATGGACGGAAATGAACTCTCCTGCAGGAGTGAATGCACTCTTCAACCACGGCAACTTCATGGATACCTCCATCACGATGTGCCGA
>NZ_JALAGT010000194.1 GCF_022712295.1 Galactobacter sp. | reverse complement strand
TGGTGTTGTCGGTGCAGCCGACCAGCAGCGTGGCGGCCAGGGCAACAATGCCCACTGGCGCAAGCAGGGTTTTCTTCACTTCTTCTGTCCTTCTTCGGTGCGCGACGGCGTGGCCGTCTTGGGGGTGATGTCCGACGCCGCGGGTGCGGGTTCGGGCGAAACGGGGGCGGGAGCGGCGGCCGCGGCAGCTGCGCCGTCGGGCATTGCCGCCTTGACTGCGGCAGTCGCCTTGCGGCGTTCGGCGCGAGCGCCGCTCAGTTGGCCATGGCGGTAGGTGCAGATGGGCAGCATGACCATGATGTAGATCAACCAGCCGCCGAAGGCGAGCCAGGACATGGCCGGGGAGAGCTGGAGCAGGGCCTTGACGACCGCGATCCAGATGCCCGTCGGGTCCGCCTGGTTGGCCCAGACGGAGAAGTCGAAGGCGAGGTTGCCCCAACCGGGGATCACGCCGGCCTCCTGCAGGTCGGAGAGACCGTAGGAGAAGATGCCTGCCGCGACGAACACCAGGAAATAGGTGGTCCAGGTGAAGAACGCACCGATGTTCAGGTGCAGGGCACCGCGGTTGAGGATGATGCCGATGGCCACGGCGGTGAGGATGCCGAGCACCGCGCCGATGGTGGGGGTGAGCGTCTGGTCCGCATGGGCGCCGTAGGCGTTGGCCCAGACGAACAGGGCAGTCTCCAGCCCTTCGCGCCCCACCGAGAGCGCTGCAAGGACCACGAGCCCCCAGCCCTTGCCATGGGGGGCCGAGGTGGCGGCATCAACCTTGCTCGTCAGCTCACGGGAGACGTTGTGGGAGGCCTTGCCCATCCAGAAGATCATCCAGGTCACGAAGCAGACCGCCACGAGGGACAGGCCTCCGCCGATGATCTCTTGCGCCTGGAAGGTGAGGCCGCGCGGACCGAAGGTCAGCAGCGCACCGAATCCCACCGACACCAGGATGGCAACGGCGATACCCATCCAGACCTTGGCCTTGAGGCGACTGCGGCCCGTCTTGGTCAGGTACGCAAGTAGGACCACCACCACCAAGGCGGCTTCCAGGCCCTCGCGCAGACCGATGATGTAGTTCCCGAACACGGATTCCTCTGCCTCACGGCGACCGTTGAAGGTTCGCCTTTGTATTTAGCGCAACTCAATGTTGCGCTTTCAGAGGTTACACCCACTCAGCCGCCAGGCATACTTTGATGCCTGGCACGACGACGACACGTACTCATCGGACGAAGATGCTGCGTCTCAGCTCAGTTCCACGGAACCCGCATCTGCTCGGCCTGCCCGCGCAGACGCTCGATGCGTTGTTGCGTTGGTGGGTGGGTGCTGAAGAGCTTGCCGATCTTGCGGAAGGGGTTCTGAATCATCATGTGCGCGGTGTTCTCCAGCCTGGTGTCGTGCGGCAGCGGGGCCTGGGAGACGCCGTTCTCGATCTTGTACAGGGCAGAAGCGAGTGCGGCAGGATCGCCGGTGAGCGCGGCACCGTCCTGGTCCGCGTCGTACTCGCGTGTACGGGACACCGCCATCTGGATCATGGAGGCGGCCAGAGGAGCCAACAGCGCCACCGCGATGGTAGCCAACGGATTGCCTGCCGGCCGGCCGTTCTCGTCGCGCCCTCCACCGAAGAACATGAGGAACTGCGCCACGGAGGTGATGACACCGGCCACCGCCGCTGCGACGGAGGAGGTGAGGATGTCCCGGTTGTACACGTGCATCAGTTCGTGGCCCAACACGCCCTTCAACTCACGCTCGTTCAGCAGCACCAGGATGCCTTCGGTGCAGCAGACCGCCGCATTCTGTGGATTCCTGCCGGTGGCGAACGCGTTGGGGCTCATGGTCGGGGACACATAGAGCCGCGGCATGGGTTGGCCCGCTCGTTGCGAGAGTTCGCGGACGATCCGATACATGGCCGGCTGTTCCGCCTCCGTGACCGGGCGGGCCTGCATGGAGCGAATCGCGATCTTGTCCGAGTTCCAGTACCCGTAAGCGGTGGAAGCCACACCGATCAGTGCGAAGATCCAGATCCACGTGGCGCTGCGGGTGCCTGCGGAGATCAGGCCGCCGATGGCCAGCAGCACGGCGAACATTCCACCCAGCAGCAAGGTGGTCTTCAATCCATTGAAGTGTTTGTGCACGTGCGGGTCCGTACCTTCCTCAGAACCTGATGGACAGCGAGCGCGTGGTGGGCTCTACTCAAGACAACGATGCCGCACATCTCTGTGTTCCCGCTGTTCACCCTCGGCACGGCGGCGTTCGGCCACCCACATGCGGTCAAGATCACCACGCCGTGGGAAGTGAACCCGAGGACTCGAGGTCAGGGGGTGGGATTCTGCGCGTCGTAGCGTAGGAACCCCGGCGTCATCCGCATCAACAGGGCGGCCCCCACAACGCACAGGGCCCCACCGACCACCAATGTCATCGCCTCGCCCGGCGTTCCATGGGTCACAGAGGACGCCCCGAGGAGGACGGCCCAGCCCACAGCCATGGCGCCTGACGCCGCCTCACCCAGACGCGGGCCGCCGGCCACCACCACCGTGAAGACACCCTGCAACCGGCCACGCAGGTGGTCCGGGGTCGCGGCCTGCAGGATGGTGGAGCGGAAGACCGCAGAGATGGTGTCGAGAACGCCGGCCGCGGTGAGCGCCACGACTGCGAGGACGATCCCGATGGTGTCGGGTTCTCCGGCCTCCGGCGAGCCGACGGCGAAGACCACCGCGCCGGTGGCGGCGATGCACAACCCCCATCCGGTGACGCTCAGGTACACGGCCAGGCCCTGTCGTCGGACACCACCCAACGGTCCGGAGAACAGACCGCCCAGGAAGGAACCGATGGCCCACCCGGCCAGGAGTATGCCCACCGTGGTGGACTTACCGCCAAGGGCGAAGGCCGCCACGGCAGGCAGCAGCGCTCGCGGGGCCGCGAGCACCATGGCGCACAGGTCGATGAGGAATGTCATCCGGACGTTGGGGCGGGTGCCCTGGAAGCGGAATCCGTCCCACACGGACTTCAACCCCGGGATCCGGCGGGCCCCGGCGGACTCGTCGCGTTCGGGTTTCATGGGCGGCAGCATCCACACCGACCAGAGGGAGGCCAGGAACGTGACGACATCGATGGAGTAGGTGACGGGGTACCCCACCGTGGCCACGAGTACGCCACCAAGCACCGGTGCGATCATCATGGCCATGGACCCCAGGGTCATGTTCAGGGCATTGGCGGCCGGCAGCAGATCCTTGCCGACCAGGGCCGGGATGATGGCTCCACGCGTGGGCTGATTGATGCCGCTTGCGCCGGAATGGATGCCCATCAGCAGATAGATCAACCACAGTTGGTGCACGTCGAGCCAGGCGTGAAGGCAGATGCCCAGGCTGGTCACCCAGAGCACCAGGGAGGAGATCAATGCGACCTTGCGGCGGTCGAAGGCATCGGCGACGGCCCCACCATAGAGCCCCGTGACGATCAGCGGAATCAACGCCACGATGCCGATGGCACCCACAGCGGCCGACGACTTCGTCAGGTCGAAGACCTCAAGGCTCACCGCCATGACGGTGATCTGAGTGCCGAACAGCGACAGGCAGTTGCCGAGGAAGAGCCGCCGATACGGCGGCGAAACCTTCAGCGGTGTGAGGTCAGCAAGCAGGCGAGGCACCGATCGAGCTTACCCGACGGGTGCCTCGCGCCGACGTGCTGAGCACGCGGCAATCAGTCGGCGTTGCGGGCGATCTGCACCATCTCGTCGCGGGGAACCACCTTCACACGCTCTCGCTGCACCGGACCGGATTCCGAGGCCTGCCGCCCGAGTTCGTGCTCGTGAGCGTCCAACGCCACCCAGCCCTCCCAGGTGGTGTGGTGAATACCGCGCTCGTCCAGGACCTTGAGAACTGCGTCCTCGCTCGGGTGCACCGCCTTCGGCAGGGCTTCCACGTCCTCCAACAGATGGGTGATGGTCTCCAGGGCGTCACCCTTGGTGTGGCCGATCAGCCCGACCGGGCCGCGCTTGATCCACCCCGTGGTGTAGATCCCGGGGACCACGCTGCCGTCAGCGTCCAGGACGCGGCCCTGGGCGTTGGGGATCACGCCGCGGTCCTGGTCGAAGCCGACCTCGGGGATCTCGGTCCCGAAGTAGCCGATGGCACGGTAGACCGCCTGCACCGGGTAATCGATGGTCTCCCCCGTGCCGTGCACGTTGCCCGTCCCGTCCAGCTCCTGGCGCTCCATGCGCAGGCCCACCACGTGGCCGTCCTCCCCGAGGATCTCCACCGGGGCCTGCAGGAAGTGCAGGTGGAGGCGGCGGGAGGCGGTCTGTTCCTTGTCCTCCTGCTCCACGAGCCAGTTGGTCAGCGTGTTGACCATGGTCTTGACCTGGTTGTTGGACTGGATGGCTTCGTCAGAGGCCTCGTCGAATTCGAAGTCCTCCGGGTAGAGCACGATGTCCACGTCTCGGGAGTGGGAGAGCTCGCGCAGTTCCAGCGGGGTGAACTTGATCTGCGCGGGCCCGCGACGACCGAAGATGTGGACGTCGGTGACCGGGGAGGCCAGTAGCCCCTGATGGACGTTGTCGGGGATCTCGGTGACCAGCAGGTCCTCGCGCTGCTTCGAGAGCACGCGCGCCACGTCCAGGGCGACGTTGCCGTTGCCGATCACGGCGATCTCACGGGCATTCAGCGGCCAGTCCCGCGAGACGTCGGGGTGACCGTCGTACCAGGAGACCACCCGTGAGGCGCCGAAGGAGCCCTCGAGATCCTCGCCGGCAATTTTCAAGGCGGCATCGTCGTTGGCCCCGGTCGCGAAGATCACCGCGTCGTAGAGGTCGCGGATGTCGGAGAGGGTGAGGTCCCGCCCGTACGTAACGTCGCCGATGAAGCGGATGTCGCCACGATCCAGCACCTTGTGCAGTGCCTTCACGATGCCCTTGATCCGCGGATGATCCGGCGCCACGCCATAACGGATGAGCCCGTACGGGGCGGGGTGCTGATCAAAGAGGTCGATGCTGACCTGGACGTCGGTGTCCGCCTTGGTCAGGATGTCGGCTGCATACACACCGGCGGGGCCTGCGCCGATGATCGCTACGCGTAGGGGACGGTCCAAGGGGGTCGACACGGGTCAGAGCACCTTTCCGATCAGGAACACACGGCAGGAATTTGCGCACGCTTTTGTGACCCAGTCTAGTGTTCCTGTTCAGTGGGCGCCCTTGCCCAACGGGTGAGTCCCGCCTCACGCCATTTGCTTCCCGAGCCGCGAGTGACGGTATCCGTAGCCGAAGTAGATGATGAATCCGATCGCCAACCAGATCAGGAAACGCAGCCACGTCTCGACGGTCAGGTTGGACATGAGCCACAAACAGACCACACCGGAGACGATCGGCAGCACCGGGGACCAAGGGACCCGGAAGCCACGTTTCAGGTCAGGTCGGCTCCTACGCAGGATTGGGACCCCGAAGCTCACCAGCACGAAGGCCGAGAGCGTACCGATGTTGATCATCTCCTCCAGCGTGCCGACCGGGACCACACCGGCCAGGATCGCGATCACGATGGAGATACCGATCTGTAGGCCGACCGGGGTGCTTGAACGCTTGTTGGTCCTCGAGAGTGCACGCGGAAGCAGCCCATCGCGGGAGAGGGAGAAGACGATGCGGGTGGTACCAAGCAGCAGGACGGACACCACGGTGGTGAGACCTATCAGTGTGCCGAGCGAGATGGTCCCGGCCGCCCAATCCGCACCGACGAGTTGGAATGCCGTGGCGAGTGAGGGCGATTCCACGGCAGCGAGGTCCTTGTAGGAGACCATGCCGGTGACCACCAGCGTGGTCAGGATGTAGAGAACAGAGACGATGATGAGCCCGCCCAGGATGCCCTTGGGGAGAGTCTTCTGCGGATTCTTGGTCTCCTCCGCTGTGGTCGCGACGACGTCGAAACCGATGAATGCGAAGAACACCAGCGCGGCTCCTCCGAACACACCGAAGATCCCGTACATGCTCGGTTCCTGCCCCGACAGGAACGCGAAGAGCGTCTGGTGGAGGGCACTACCCTCGTCGCCGGTGGACTCGGCCGGTGGGACGAACGGCTTGTAGTTGTCCGCCTTGATGAAGAACGCACCGACCACGATCACGAAGAGGACAATGGCGACCTTGATGAGGGTGAAGACGTTGGTGACGCGGACCGAGATCTTGGTTCCCACGATCAACAATGTGGTCAGGATCGCGACGATGAGGATGGGAGCCCAGTCCAGGTGGAGGCCGGAGGGCGAGCCGAGCACCACCGTGGAGACATCCGCGTTGAAGGTCTTCAGCACCTCGGAGAGGTAGACGCCCCAATAACTGGCCACGACCGAGGCAGCCAGCATCATCTCGAGGATGAGATCCCAGCCGATGATCCACGCAATGAGCTCCCCCATGGAGGCGTAGCTGAAGGTGTAGGCGGACCCCGCCACCGGGATGGCCGAGGCGAATTCGGCGTAACACATGATGGCCAGGCCACAGACCACGGCAGCGATCACGAAGGACACGGTGACCGCCGGTCCTGCCTTGGTGGCCGCCGCGCTGGCACCCACGGAGAAGATTCCCGCGCCGATCGCGACCGAGACGCCCATCAGCGCCAGATCCCATGCTGAGAGGGATCGTTTCAGTTGTCGTCCGGTTTCCTCCGTGGAGGCCAGTGCCGCCTCCACGCTCTTCCTGCGCATGACACCCATGGTGAGCTCCTCGCTGGGCTGTGCCGGGTTGGGACCTGACTGCGTCCGGTTGTATCCACGTTGAGTTATGACTGCCGCCACATTAGTGTGCCGGAGGCTCAAGGTCACGGGTTTCCACCTGCACGGCGGGTGTTTCGCGACGCCACGCACGCCTACGATGGAGTCATGGCCCAGCCGTTCTCACAGCTCTTCCGCAATCTCGTCCCCACCTGGTTCGATGAACCCTGGAAACCGGAGGACGGACTCTCCACCACCGAGCTCTCCGCAGCCCTCGTGGACTCCGGGGTCGGCGATCTTCCCGAGTCCCTCCGCGAGTTCTACCTGGCCGTCGGCGCCGTGGAGGATCTCATGGAGGCCTGGTACTACATCTGGGACCCGGACGAACTCGAGATCGAGGACGGGCACCTGCTGTTCATGGAGGACGAGGACGAGGCATACACCTGGGGCCTGAGGGTGGACAGTCTGGACGTCGCGGATCCGCTGGTTCAGCGTCGTTCCAACGCTCGTGGTAATTGGATGGACACCGAAGCCACGTTCTCGGAGTACCTGCTGGACTACTTCGAGTGGGTTTTTGCGGAGGTCGCCCCCGAATTGGACGGCCAGGATTCCTGACCTTGGATGCCCATTCTTCGTCTGCTGACCTTGCCGCTCTGGGCGGATACCACCAGCCGGAGGGCTACGACTGCCCCTTCTGCGAGTTCGTGAACGGCACCACCCCGTTCTCCCCCACGAATCTCTGCGCGCCCACCGACCTGGTCTACCAGGATTCGGTGCTGACGGTCCTGATCGCCTGCGACGGCTTCGGGGAGTACGAGGGGCACGCGATGATCGTGCCGAATCGGCACTTCGAGAACATCTACGACATGCCCGACGACGTGTTGACCGCCATCTCGCTCATGTCACGTCGCGTTGCGCTCGCCTCGCGCCAGGCCTGGGGGCCAGGCGGCACGAGCCTTCGACAGCACAACGAACCGGCAGGGAACCAGCACGTGTGGCATTACCACCTGCACGTGTTCCCCCGATTCGACGGGGACCGCTTGTATCAGCAACTGCGCCACCGGGTGGACGTGGACGTCCGGGAGCGCAAGGCCCAGGAGCTGAGCGCCGCGTTGTTGGAGATCCTGACGCTGGAGGGCCAGGTCTGACGCTGGAGGGCCAGGTCTGACGCTGGAGGGGTAGGCCTGGCGCTGGAGGGTTGGACGCGGAGGGTCAGCCCTCGCGCGTCACCACGGCGTCGGCAAAGGCCTCCAGGGCCTCCTTGACGGTGCCCTCCTGCAACGGGGCCAACGCCTCGATGGCCTGACGAGACCAGTCCTTGGCCACATCCCAGGCACGCTGGGTGGCGGGGTTCCCGGCCAAGGCGTCGACCGCGGTGGCGAGCGCCTCGTCGCTGGTGAGGTCCGCGTCCACCAGGGAGAGGACACGCTGGGCCTCGGCGTCGCCCGCTGCGGCGTCCTGACGAAGCAGCAACACGGGAAGCGTGGGAACGCCCTCGCGCAGATCGGTACCCGTCACCTTGCCTGCCTTCTTGGAGCCGCCGGTGACATCGATGACGTCGTCCGCGAGCTGGAAGGCGATGCCGACCTTCTCACCGTAGTCGGCAAGAATCTCGGTGGTCTCAGGGGCGGCATGGCCGTAATACGTGCCGAACTCGCCTGCCGCCGCGATCAGGGAGGCGGTCTTGTCACTCATCACGTCGATGTAGTGAGCCACCGGGTCGTCCTGCTCGCTCGGTCCCACGAATTCATGCAGCTGGCCCAGGCAAAGACGCTCGAAGGTCTTGGCCTGCAGTGCAACGGCATGCGTGCCCAGCTGCGCGCCGAGCACGGAAGCGCGGGCAAGGATGAGGTCGCCGGTGAGGATGGCCACGGAGTTGCCCCACACCTGCTGAGCGGTGGGGGTCCCGCGGCGAAGCGGCGCGTCGTCCATGACGTCGTCGTGGTACAACGTCGCAAGGTGAGTCATCTCCACCACGGTGGCGGCCTGGAGCACATTGTCGTTGATGCCCTCACCCAGCATGGCCGAGATCAGCACCAGCAGCGGACGCACGCGTTTCCCGCCGGCCTCGGCGAGGTGCTTGGATGCACGGTCGATCACGGGGTCGGAACTGGCCACCGCGTCCAGCAGCCGCTTCTCCACCTTGGCCATGCCCGTGAAGATATCGGACCCGAACTCGGGGTCCTCGGCGATCGAACGGAATCCGGCCGGCAGTTTGATGGACGCTGCGAGCGCCTCGGTCTGCGGGTCGAGGTCGAAACCGGCGGGCGCAGGATGCCCGGCGGACGTCCAGGACGTATCACTCACTTGGGTTCTTCCGCCTACTTCGTGTTGATCGAGGGATCGGTGGGCTGGCTGCCCCTCCGGCAGGAACCGGATGGGCGGCCACCACAGTCTAACGAACTCGGGTGGGGGCTCGTGGTGTGTATGTGTGCGAGGACTCACCTCGCTCAGGTCCCCTACGGCTGGGCCAGATAGACTTACCCGGCCATGACCAGCCTGCCTGCACTACGACCTCCGGAGGGCCTTCCCGACCCGGACGCCCTCCACGTTTCCACTTTTCCCCTTGACCTGGGTGCCGCCCATCGCCTTCGTGATCGCTTCCGACGCATGGATGCACACGTGTGGACACGCCGAGGCGTGGGGCTCTCCGGACTCGGCGTGGCAGCGCGCGCAACCGCAGCCGGCCAAGACCGTTTCGTCCTGTTACAGGAATGGTTTGCGCGGCTGGCCCGAGTCTCCGAGGTCACCGACCCGCTCCTGCGCCCCGGCACCGGGTTGATGGCCTTCGGGTCCTTCGCGTTCTCCAAGACCTCCTCCGTGCCCTCACGACTGGTGGTTCCGCGCGTGATGTTGGGGCTGACGGAGGACTCGGCCTGGCTGACCGTTGCCAGTTCCACACCCATCGGTTCGCCGGCCGCTGCCTTGGATCTGTTGGACGTGATCTCCACCGTCCCGGCGGGTGTTCAGGCCGAACCACGACTCTCCGCCGTCCAGGACGTGGTTCCCGGCCATGTGGGTCCGGACGACTTCTTGGATGCCGTAGCGGGCGGGGTGGATCATATCCGGGCCGGTTCGGTGGAGAAGTTGGTGCTCGGCAGGGACGTCCTGGTTCGCTTCGCCGGCCCGGCGCCCGTCGCTCAAGCAGTGGACACACTGTCCTCCCACTACTCCGATTGCTGGACCTACAGCCTCGAGGGACTCTTCGGTGCCACGCCTGAGATGTTGATTCAAGTGCTCGACGGCACGGCGCGGGCCCGCGTCCTCGCCGGCACCTTGGACCGCGAGGAGGGCCGCTTGCGCGGCGACGCCCTCGCCAAGGCGGAGTTCCTGGCCGACCCCAAGCAGCGTCACGAACACGACCTGGCCATCCGCTCGCTCACCGAGACCCTTGGCCCTTTGGTCTCCGGGCTCAATGCCCCACCGGAGCCGTTCGTACTCGAGTTGCCCAACGTCTGGCATCTGGCCTCTGACGTGCATGCAGGGATCGCCCCACGGGTGGACGGTTCCCGGCCCGGAGCCCTGGACCTGGTGGACGTGGTGCACCCCACCGCTGCGGTCTGCGGCACCCCACGGGAGCGAGCAGGCGAATTGATCCGCGACCTGGAGGACACAGATCGAGGGCGCTTCGCCGGCCCGGTGGGTTGGGTGGATGCCCACGGCAACGGCGAATTCGGTATCGCCCTGCGCGGCGGGGTCGTGGAGCCTGGGCTCGGTACAGCTCCGGATCAGGACGCAGTTCGGGTCTGGGCCGGCTGCGGCATCGTGGATGCGTCTGAACCCGAATCCGAGCTCAAGGAGACCGACGCCAAGATGCGCCCCATGCTCGGCGCGCTGGGTGCTCTGCCCGCGACGCAATGACCGAGTCTCGGTGACCGAACCGAAACACTGGGCCGGATACACTTGCTCGCATCATCACAACTGATCGAGAGGTGCATCACTGATGCGTTCGACTCACAGGCGCCCGGTCGCCGCCACCGCTCTTGCCGCCGTCGCGGCATTGACCCTTGCCGCGTGCGGCTCCGGCTCCGATGACGCCGGCTCTGACGGCGACGGCGGAATCAGCCTGAAGACGTCCGGCAAGCTCACCGTCTGCTCCGACATCCCTTACGAGCCCTTCGAGTTCGTCAAGGACGGCAAGAACGTGGGCTTCGACCTGGACATCGCGGACAAGATCGCTGAGAAGCTGGATGCCAAGACGAACGTCATCGACGCGTCGTTCGACTCCATCGAGTCCGGCCTGTTCAAGACCCAGTGCGACATCGCGATCTCCGGCATCTCCATCACGGACGCACGCAAGGCCAACATGGATTTCTCCTCTCCCTACCTGGATGACGATCTGGTGCTGGTGGCCAAGGAGGGATCCGGCATCGATTCCGTGAAGTCTGCCAAGGGCAAGAAGGTTGCCGTGCAGCAGTCCACCACAGGTGAGGAGTACGCCAAGGACAACGGCCTGACCCCCACCGGCTACGAGGACTCCGGTCTGCAGGTCCAGTCCATGAAGTCCGGCCAGACCCAGGCAGCGCTCGGCAATCAGTCCATCCTGCGCTACGCCATCAAGGACGATTCCTCCCTGCAGGTCGTCGAAGAAATCAAGTCCGGCGAGCAGCTGGGTATCGCGGTCCCCAAGGGCCAGGACGAGCTGCTGGACACCGTCAACGAGACCCTGAAGGATCTCGAATCCGACGGCGGCATGGACGAACTGAAGAAGAAGTGGTTCGGCGACGACGCCGCCTGATCCAAGTCGGCAGCTGAGATTCTTCTCCAGCACGTGAGGCGACGGGGCTGGGCCGCCGGCCGAACCCCGTCGCCCACCTCACGCCTCACTCAAGCCTTCGAAAGGGGCTGAAACCCTCATGGCCATGACCACCCGGCAACGTGCCCGGATGAGCAAGGGCATTCAGATCGGGATCTTCGTGGTCGCGATCGTCGCCGTGATCCTCCTGGTCAACTGGCAGCTGATCGCGGAGTCGTTCTTCCGCTTCGACAAGATCGGACCGCTCTTCCCCGACATCATCGCAGTGGGGCTGGTCAACACCCTCCTCTACACGGTGACCGCCTTCGCGTTCGGTCTGGTGCTCGGGCTGATCCTGGCACTGATGAAGATGGCCAGTTTCGCCCCATACCGATGGTTGGCCACGGGATACATCGAGTTCTTCCGCGGTATCCCTGCCCTTCTGGTTCTGATCACCTTCGGCTTCGGGTTCCCGTTGGCATTCAACACCCAATTGCCACAGTGGCTCACGGTCATGTTGGGCCTGGGTCTTTCCTCCGCCGCCTACATCGCGGAGACGCTGCGCGCCGGCCTGCAGGCCGTCCCCAAGGGCCAGACCGAGGCCGCCCGATCGCTAGGCATGCCGGCCTGGCGGGCCATGGTCACCATTGTCATCCCCCAGGCCATCCGTGTGGTGCTGCCTCCGTTGGTCAATGAGTTCATCATGCTGACCAAGGACTCCTCGCTCGTTTTCATCCTGGGTGCCACGGCCGCCCAGGTGGAGCTGACGAAGTTCGGTCGCGACGGCATCACCTCCCTGGGTGCCGGGATCACACCGATGCTCGTGGCGGGCATCCTCTACCTCGTCATCACCGTTCCACTCAGCCTGTTGGCCCGCTGGTTCGAGAAGCGCAGCGCCAGCGTCTCGCGGCCGCGTAAGCCCAAGAAGGCCGCGCTTGCCACTGCCAAACCGTCCACGCCGTCCACCACCAAGGAGGCCTGAGCATGTCTGACACCGCTACCGCCGAGAAAGCCGGCGTCGAGATCACAGGACTGCGCAAGTCCTACGGGGACAACGAGGTGCTCAAGGGAATCGACCTCAAGGTGGAACCTGGAGATGTCGTCTGCTTGATCGGCCCGTCCGGCTCCGGTAAGTCCACACTGCTGCGCTGCATCAACCTGCTGGAACGGCCCAACGGAGGCACCGTTCACGTGGGCGGCTTCGAGGCCACCGACCCCGAGGTGGACGTGGACCGCATGCGCCGCCACGTGGGGATGGTGTTCCAGCAGTTCAACCTCTTCCCGCACCTGACCGTGTTGGCCAACTGCGCCATCCCGCAGCGCAAGGTCCTCAAGCGCTCCAAGTCCGAGGCAGAGGCTACGGCCCGCAGGCAGCTGGAGGCTGTGGGCCTCGGAGAGTTTGCAGATCGTTATCCGGCCGAGCTCTCCGGCGGGCAGCAGCAACGGGTGGCGATCGCCCGTTCGCTGTCCATGGACCCCACGCTGATGCGCTTCGACGAGCCGACGTCGGCGCTGGATCCTGAGACCGTGGGCGATGTCCTCGGCATCATGCGTGACCTCGCTGCCGGGGGTATGACGATGGTCGTGGTCACCCACGAGATGGGCTTCGCGAAGGACGTTGCGGACCGTGTGGTGTTCATGGACGGGGGCGTCGTGGTGGAGGAAGGACCGGCCGAACAGGTCATCGGCAATCCCCAGGCCGATCGCACCAAGGACTTCCTGCGCCGGGTCCTTGACCCCACCCACGTACACGTCGAGGAGAATTGAGTCAATGCGCTGAGGTCTGCATCGTGACCTCAGCGTGAGGCTGCATCAAGTCTCCGCAACGACCGCGTGCTCCCGGTTGAGGATGCTTTCCGAGGAATGATTACGTTGTTAGTGCATATTCCGAAGGACAACGAACGGAGCACGACATGCGTAACTCGACCCGCCGCACCACCGCAGCTTCCGCGCTGTTGGCCGCAGCTGCCTTGGCAGCCACAGCCTTCACCCCCGCATCCGCGGCCACGTCTTCCTCCACGGACAACAACCCGTACGATCTGGTGAATCCGAAGCATCTCACCGTGTGCGATGCCAGTTCCAAGGGAAAGAACGACATCAATCCTGAGGCCCGGATCTTCACGTACCTCAGCACCAAGCTCGTCCCTGGCCACGGGGACGACCGTTTCGAAGCCCCGGTCAAGACCGTGAAGGTCTCCAAGAAGAGCCTGCTCTCCGGTGATGCCATGGACAAATGCGACATCGGTGCGGGCGTTCCCAACGCCAACGAACCCGCGAATCCGAAGCTCACTCGCTCCGCTCCCTACGTCGGCAACGATCTGGTGCTGATGACCAACGCTGGTTCCGGGGTCTCTTCGCTGAAGAAGGCAGCCAAGGGCAAGACGGTCGCCGTCCAGAAGGGTACTCTCGGCGCCAAGTACGCCCAGGAACGGGGACTCGTGACGATCGAATACAACAGCCCCGCACGTGTGCTGGACTCAGTGCACAAGGGGAAGACCGACGCAGCACTCGGTGACTACAACGTCATGGGCCCAACGGTCGTGGAGCGCTACCTCGACTCGGCGACGACGCCCACGCTGAAGACGGTGCAGAAGATCGATACCGGCCGCGACAGCAACCTGATGATCCGCACCGACAGCGAAGGCCTGATCGACCGTGTCAACGAGGCGCTGACCTCCGGGCAGCTCCAGTCCAAGGGAGCCTACGGTTGGCACCTGCTTGAGCTGAACTACGCCGATGTTGGCAAGGGGCCCACGTCCGCCGCCGTGAAGCAGTGATCCGTTGACCACGTCGCCGAGCTACCTCTCTCCCAGCACAGCCTGGCTCTTGGCCAGCACACCCTAGCTTTTCCCAAGCACACCCTGGGCGGCTGCCGCCAGGGCGGCGTGCAGCCCGCGCGGGTCGTCGGCCTCAACGGCAACTTCCAACAGGCGCCTGCCCTGGGTGCCACGTCCGGCCTCGATCCACTCGGCGACGTCCGAGCGCGTCGAGGCCGTCGACGTCTCCCACCCGTAGGCCGCAGCGATCGGGGCTGCGCTGAGTCCGTGCGGGGTGCGGAAGAAGCGGTCCACCGCCCGTTCGTACTGGGGGTAGGTCCCCACGCTCCCGTGTTCCAACGTGGAGAAGATGGAGCCACCGTCGTCCTGAGCCACGATCACGTCCAGGTCAGGAACCTGTTCGTCGGAGGGCGTGAGCAGGCCGCCGACGTCGTGCAGGAAGGTCACGTCCCCCATCAAGGCGAGGGTCCGTTCCCCGGCCGTTGTCCCGGAACCGAGCGCCACACCGGATGCGGTCGCGATGGTTCCGTCGATCCCGGCCAAACCACGGTTGGCGAAGACACGCCTGCCATCGGCCGCCGGAGGATCGGCCATCAGGTCCATGTCACGAATGGGCCGGGAGGAGCCCAGCACCAGCGGGCCGGTCGCCGAGTCCCAGACGGTGGCCGCAAGGGTGGAGCCGGTGAGCCTCCCGGTACTGGCCTCGTGGGTGGTCAGTACGGCCTCGAGCGCCTCACGGACTGCGGCGTCCGCCCGTAGCCAACGAGCGCTCCACCCAGTCGGCGCGGACCCCACCGCGGCCGCCAACTCGGCGAGATCGGCGTAAGCCGTCTCCCGCCGTCGGCCCTCTTCGAACCACGCGACCGGGGTGGGCCGGT